>JAJYDU010000084.1 GCA_021790475.1 Planctomycetota bacterium
CTCTCCATCGCACGTTGTCAACAACGCAACCGGCTCTCATCCGTGAGGTCCGTTGGACAAGACGTCCGTGTCATGTCCTATAGAATATCAGCTTTTAAAGACTTTTCACACAGGCTCTTACATGCGACAGCAGTACTTTTGCTCCAGCCTTATTTGCTCTCCTGATCCCCCGACCTACATTCCGCTGCTCGTTGTCTGCCCGCGGGCAAACATGGGGGCATCGGCTACATACCGGAAGCGCCCGGGCGGGGCGGCCCGCCATTTCCAGAGGGCGCCGCTTTCCCCGGCCGTATCCCCCCCTCGTCCGTGTCGCCGGGGAACTGCATCTTGCGGCCGCCGGGCATCGTGGGCTTGGGCAGATCAAACGCCTCAATACTCTCCAGGGGAACCGCGGCCTGTTTTCCATCATCGTGGAGCACCAGTACAATCTGGGTAAGAACCTGCCCGTCGATCACCCAACCCTCACCCTGCTTGGTGCGCACGCGGGAGTACCGGCGGGGCAGTTTTTTTCGCAGTTCTTCATACGTCTGATCTTCGTAACGCAGGCAGCACATGAGCCGCCCGCAACGGCCGCTGATCTTAGTCGGATCGAGGGTGGCTTTCTGAATTTTAGCCGCACGCATGGGAATGGGCGTGAGCACTTTCAAAAACTGCCGGCAACAGCAATGCTGGCCGCATTTTTCGTAATCAGCCGTCAGACGGGCCTCTTCCCGCTCGCCTACATGCCGCAACTCGATGCGGGTATGGAACAGGCCGGCCATATCGCGCACCAACGTGCGGAAATCCACGCGGTGTTCGCTGGTGAAATAGAAAATCATCCGCTCGCCGCCCAGGAGATATTCCACCTGAACGATCTTCATCGACAGTCCGTGCCGCACGGCGCCCTCTTGAATCAGCCGCAGATGCTGGGGCTTCTGTTCGTCCAACTGCTGTTGCCGCGCCAGGTCTGGCGCGGTGGCCGCCCGCAGCACCCGCCCGTTTTCGCTGAAGGGAAAATAGGTTCCGCCGGAATTGGCGATATAGGCCAGCAGTTTTTCGCGGGTAATCGACTTTCCACAGCCGCCGTTGCCGCACGTCGTGGCGAGCATCTCGGCGATTTCCGTTCCCCGCGGCGTGCGAACCACCAGCCGCGTGCCGCAGCCCACCTTCGTTTTCAGATCGCTGGGAAATTCCCCGATCAACCGCGGGTAGCCGTAGCGCACCACGATGGTTTCCGGCGGCGGCGCCTCCGGCGGGCGTGGTTCGGGCGGCATGACTTCCAGCGACACGATCATATAAACATGTATAAAAGCCTAATAGGCTCTTAATGTCCAAATATTTTGTTCAACAGATTCGGCAACTGCCGGCCGATATTCCGGAGCGGCTTGCCGCTCAGCTGCAGTGTCGGGGCGGTGGTCGTACCGCCAATCGCCAGCGGGACCGGCAGCGTCAAACCCGCGCCGGTTACGTTCACGTCCATGCGCAGACGCCGGTCCAGAGCCACCCAGCCCGAAAAATTCATGCCAAAGGAAGCCAGGACGAGCTGCATATTCCGGTAATGGATTTTCCCCCGCACCAGATCAAATCTTGTGGGGCGAATGCCGCTGTCCACCAGCCGCAGATGTTGTCCGGTTAGAACGCCCAGCGGCGCCACCGACCGGCCGATCAGGGCAAATAGCGGAGAATTGGAACTCAGGTGCGTGATGCTTACGGTTCCGGTAAGCGTACCGGTTTGATTGAGCGTTTTGTACCGCAATGGAATTTGCGCCCTGCCGACGCGCACATTCAGAAGCCCCTTCACCTGGATCACGCTGTTCGGATTGTTCCCCCCGCCCCAGGCCACCGGCAGAAAATTCAACAGCGTGCTTCCCATCCGGCCATTGAGGTTGACGTTGTCGGCCAATTGCACCGGGCGACGAATCACAAATGTTGGAACGGGACGATTCAAGTCGATGTGGCCGGCCAGATTCACCCGGCCCGCGTTGGCGGGGATACCGTCCGGACCCAGTTTCAGGATACCGTCCCGCTGACTTAATTTTACCAGGCCCGGGCCGAGACTAAGTCCGTCCGTGGCGATGTGATCGAAAGCAAAGGTCGTCGGCGCTATTGCCAGCGCGCGAAACCGGCGCAGCCCTTTGCCATTCGTAAGCCGGCCGGTAATGCGGATTGCCATCCTATGGCGCCCGGACATCACCAGGTCTTTCGGCAGCATCGGCCGCAACAGGGTGTTCAGACGGGCCAGATCATAGCGCACGATCGCCCGGATGTTTTCAGGGACGCGCGGCGAGAAGGAAATAACGCTTCCTTTGGCCAGCACAAGCCGGTCCGCCTTCTTTCCAGCGCCGATTGTTGCCGGGTTTTCCGATATCGCGCAGGCGCGGCGGCATTCGAACGTTTTGCCCGCAAGATCCAGGCGGCCCTGAATATCAGCGGCCAGATTGGTCGGCGGCAGCGGCGCGGGATTGTTCGGGAAAGAAAGCCGGTAGCTCTTGACCCCGCCTTGCAATGCCAGCGCAATTCCTTTTTTCGAACTTCGCGCCCATCCGGTAATTTGCAGGTCGCCCTGAAGCGTGCGGTTGGGCTTGATCACGCCGAGAATAACCAGCAGCGGGCGGATACGGGCCAGATTACCGTTGATCTGCATCGCCGGCGCCGAGACCGTACACTTTCCGGCGGGACCGTAAGTGAGCAACACCGGTTGCGGCAATTTCACATCCGCCGCGGCATCCCGGCAGACCAGCGCGAACCGCTTGATCCGCGCCTGCAAGGTTCCCCGGGTACGCACATCGCCGGCGGCGTCAACGGTGACTTGTGGTTCCTGGAATAAAGCCCCCGCACGGGCGGGAATCGTACTCCCGACTCTAAGTTTGTCAAAAACCAGATGACACTTCGAGAGTGTCGCCTGCCCGGGCGCGTAGGCGGCCGAGAGGCTCGAATCGGCCAGCTTACCCGCCAGACGATAACGTCCCAGGGCCGGTATAAAAGCCAGCACTAGACGGCGCAGGGAGGAAAGGGAGCCGCGTTGAATCGCCAGGCGTAGTTTTGGAACTTCCCACATCCCGGCGGTGTTTCGCCGAATGCGCACGTCGCCGGCGGATATATCCAACTCCGCGGCCTGCAGAGAAAAATGGCTGGTCAAAGACTCCAATCGCCGATTGGGCGCCGCCAGGGCGCCGGTGGTATGAAGAACAAGCAATGGCTCTTTGATGGGCGGGTGGCCGGGTTGAAGCAACAGGCTGGCGTTATGCAGCGAAAGCTTCCCCTGATAGGCGATTGCCGGAGACATGACGTGGCGAACGGAAAGAGTCAGCTTAACTTGACCGCCCAGGGAACGACCATGCAAATCCACAAACGGAGCGAATTGTTCCAGCACCGGCGCCGTGGCGGCGGTAAGCGACAGGCTATAGCTCTGAAGGCGGGCGGAGCCGACTTTAAGTATTAACAAAAGTTGCGGTGCTTTAAGAGGATTGGCCTTGGGACCGGCGGCCTGGCGCAACGCCGCGTTCTTAAATTGCCAGGTGGTTCCGTGGCGGTCCAGGATCGCGCGAAGCAAAACCGGATTGATTTGAAACTTCCGCTGCCTGTTGTGTCCCCGCAACGCTCCCAGATTCATGCTGATGATCCCAACCGACGTCTTACCGGTGTTTTGGAGTTTCGCGTGCAGCAGCGCGATGCCGGATTGAAGATGCAGTCCACTGTGGACCAGTCCCAGCGTATGCGGCAAATTGACCGCCAGCAGCGGCAAGTTGCAGCGTAATTGAAACGCCAGGGAGCTGCGCCCCCACCGCGCCTGGTCATGGAGCATCGCCAACAGCGTGGAAACGCGCGCCGCGCCTTGTAAAGAAAAATCCGCCGGCAGACTCTCAATAGCCAGCTTACGAATACGGACCTTATGCCCATGCCAGCGCACGTCGATGGGAATCGTTACCTGGCCGAATTGCGGATGATCCGAGTGCAGCATCTCTCCGCCCAGGGCCATCTGATCAATCAATAGTTTGCCCACAATCGAACCGGCACCGGGAGCGGGCATACTAATAGCGACCGCACCGTGTAACACGCCCGCGGGAACCAGGGGAGCATGAAATCGCGCCAGCAGGGATTGCAGATAGTTCAGGTGGAACTTCTTCAGAGCCAGGTGAACGGAACCGGTGAGCTGGTTGAATGCTTTTAGACGGTATTGATGGAAGACGTTCAAATTGCCTTCCAGGTGAAAGGAGACAGGGGGTTTTCGCCCGCGCTTAACCAGTAGATTCACGGCCAGCGCCAGCGGTTTGCCCGCTGTATCAAAAGCGACCGTTCCGTCGGCGCTGGCGATATGCGGCGATCGTTGCCCCGGCATGTTCCAGTTCAGTGGATGCATTTTGAATTGCAGATGTCCCGCCACCGCCGGCAGGATACCTTTCGGCCCGGCGGCGGAATTCATCGCGCCAAGCGCCGGTTTAACTATATGGCCAGTGTCGGCGGGCAATCCCAGAACAAGCCTTGAGTCCAGGGTGGATTGACCGCCGTGAAACGTCGCACCGGCGGGTGTTTTGAAAACATGGGCGAAGTCGCGCAGCAAGGCGGCCAGTTTTACGGAGGCGCGGCAATGCAGTTGCGCTGTTTGGCCGGGAGTGTGCGTTCCGTGCGGGCGCGCCGCCCACAAGCCCGTGAGCTGTTGCGCCGCCCCGCTTCCCTGTAACGAAAGGTTCCCCAGCGCACAGCGCACCGCGACGTTCCGGATTATGAATTGTCCCAATCCCCATGAAAAATCGGCCGACGAGGTTAGATTACCCAGATGGGGCGCATCGCCGGCGAGCAGCGGGCCGCCAAGGGCTAATTGGCGGATGGATATCACCGTCCCGACTTTTCCCGCGTGCAGACTTTTCATCATGGCGACGGCCAGGCGCATATTCAGCGTGCCGGCCACTTTCAATCCCAAGCCGGCGGAAGCCAGCGCGGGCTGAATCGCCCGCAGATCCAACTGGTTGACGTGGGCATTAATCTGGCCGGAAATCCGGCTTGGCGAAAGCAACCGGCGATTGTGAAAAATCTTGAGTATGGCGGCAGCGGTAATTTTTGCCGGAGGCTTGTTTTGTACTCCGGCCAGCGTCTGGAATTGCACGTGCACCGGTTTGCCTTGCGTATCCAGCGACAAAATGAGTCGGCAATGACTTGCCTGCAGCGTCGGCGCGGACGGGCTGGTCCAGAAAAGCCGCCGGATGTGACAGTTCAATCGCACGGAAAGCCGCGGCCATTTCGACTGTTTCGACGCCGCTCGGGAAGGGGCGGCCGGCTTTACCGGCTTGGCGTGCGCCGGCGCGCGACCGGCCAGCGCCTGCATCAAGTTGAGCCTTGCCGTCCTTTGCTTTGCCAGGCGCGCCAAACGAACGCCGATGTCAATTTTTCCGAGCCGTTGATGATTTCTCAACAGACGCAGCAGACTCAGTTGCGTCCTCACATTCACGCCGGATAGGACTACGTCGCCGGCGGGATCGCGGATGGTCAAATCGTTAATGGCGGCGGGACTGAACCAGCCCAGCGAGAGCCGGCCAATGGTCACGGTTCCCTTGATTCGCGCATCGATCTGGGATTCGACGAACCGAACTCCCGGCCCGGTGCACAACAGGCTGGGCAGAGCCAGCACCAGTGCGGCAAGCAGAATGATCAGAATCGCCAGGGTCCATATCCGCCTGCCGGTGGGCACGGTCCATCGCCGGCGGGTTGGCCGCTTGTCCGGAGAGTGCGGGAATGAAGCATTTTCGCCCGCCGGCGGATTTTCTGGCATGAGGAACGACTCCACGCAAAGTATGGCCTGGCTATTTTATTGGGAATCGGCCGGGGAATTCCGAATATCTACTCGGAATCAGCACTCCGTCTTGGCGGCGACATTTATGTCGCCGGTTTCACGCCGGCCCATCGGCAGCGCCCCATACGGCGCCGGCGGGCATTCCCGAAAAATTGCCATACTCTATAAAGTATAGCCGGCGCCAACGACTTGCACGAGGGCGGTGTAAACTCCTATGATCTTTCAGCGTGGCAATATTTCCGGGCAGCCCTGGGAGCCGCGGCTGTCCCCGGCCGTTTTTTCTCCTTGGCGACTGCGCGGCGGCGTTCGGTTTAAGCCCGGCTTAGCGAAATTCGGCGCCTCCCGAAAATATTGCCACGCCTGTGTGGAAAAGGTTGTATGGTCATTGCGAGTTCTTACCCTCTTTCCGCCGGACACGGCGCGCGGCCAAACCGATATAAACCCGGCTTTGATCTGAACGCCGTCCTGGAAGGCCGGGCGCGTCTTTCCAACGAGCAGTTTCTTGAGTTGTACCACCAGGCCGAGTTAACCGATCTGGGGCGCTGGGCCTTGGCGGTAAGTCAGCGCCTTCATCCGGAAGATTACCGTACCTACGTGATCGACCGAAATATTAATTATACCAATATTTGCACCGCCCGCTGTACCTTTTGCGCCTTCAAGCGCAATGACCCGCAAGCCTCCGATGCCTACACCCTCTCGCCCGGGCAGATTCATGAAAAAATTTCTCAATTGGTTCAGATCGGCGGCACGCAGATTCTGATGCAGGGAGGCATGAACCCGGCTCTGCCCATCGAATATTATGAGAGGCTTCTCCGCGGCATTCGCGAGAAATTTCCCACCGTTCACATTCACGCCTTCAGCCCCCCGGAGTTTGTGGAATTTGCACGCTTCTTCCATCTACCGGTAGCCGAAGTGCTCCGGCGGTTTAAGGACTGCGGCCTGGCCACGGTGCCCGGCGGTGGAGGAGAAATCTTTTCCGACCGCGTACGCAGGCGGATCGGGCCGGGTAAATGCAGCGGTGAAGAGTGGTTGGATGTGATGAGCCAGGCCCACCAACTGGGGATGTACACCAGTGCGACCATGCTCATCGGTCATATCGAAACAATTGAGGACCGGCTGGATCATTTAAGCCGTCTGCGCCGGCGCCAGGATTGGGCTTTGGCCAACGCCCCGGCCCATTATACGGCGTTTATTCACTGGACCTACCAGCCGGATCACACTCCGCTGGACCGCAAACGAAAATGGAACCCGGATTCGGACCGGCCTTATGAATTCGACAATGGTCGAACGGTGCGGCTGGCCGACGCCTATGAATATCTGCGAATGCTGGCCCTTGCCCGGCTGTACCTGGACAATATTCGCAACATGCAGAGCAGTTGGGTCACCATGGGGCCCAAGATCGGCCAGTTGGCGCTGTTTTTCGGCGCCAACGACATGGGCAGCGTGATGATGGAGGAGAATGTCGTCAGCAGCGCGGGAACCACCTACAAGCTTTCTCAAGACATGATTTGCCGGCTGATCCGCGACAGTGGCTGGACCCCGGTTCAACGCAACCAGTATTACGAGGTCCTCCAGCGCCACGCTGGACCGGATTCGCCCGATCGAATATCTGTTGTGCCCGGGGTGTTCCCCCGCCGCCAACACCGGATCACGCCGGCGGAGGCGGCGGCGTATAAAAACGTGGAATTGAAAATATCGGTCAAACCGGCATGATCAACAAGCCGGCCCGTCCCTCGGCCGCCGCGCCGTTGTTTTAGCCGTGCGGTCTACTCCGCGCGGGGTTTTCCCCGGCAACGGGAGATGAATCGGGAGGCGCCGGCCAGATGCAGCGCATGGTTGTGCCTGCGCCGGGCCGGCTGGCAAGCTCCACCACCCCGCCCAAGGCTCCCACCGCATGCTTGACAATCGCCAGCCCCAGGCCGGTACCGCGGTCCGCGCCTCCGCGGCTGCGATTGACCGTATAAAAACGCTCGAAAACTCTGTTGGCGTCCTCCGCCGGTATGCCACAACCGCTGTCCTCCACCTCCAGCACATACACTTCCGCCTCTGAAGTGCCCGCGGAGAGGTCCGCCCCCCCCACCGCGGAGTTGCCGCTTTCCGCCTGGCCGCCGATCGCGATCTCCCGCCGGGCCGGCGCCGTTTGCCGCCGGCGAAACCAGCGAATCTCCACGAAACCCGTGGAAGTGAATTTAAGACTGTTGTCGACCAGGTTCTTGAGGATAAGCATCACCAGCCGCTCGTCGGCGACGATCACATCCGCCCCCGGTCCAACATGAAAACGCAGATCGAGATGCTTTTCGAGAGCCGTCGCGGAAAACAGCGAACGCACAACTTCCCGGACCTCCGCAAGATGAATCGGCTCGAGTCGCACCACCGCGCGCGGATCCTCCGTTCGGGAAAGGTCCAGCAGGTCCTGCACCAGAAGCTGCAATCGCAGCACGTGCCCGCCGATGATATTCAGACAGCGTAAAAGGGTTTGCCGGTCTTCCACACCGGCTTCGGCGATGGTTTCCACGGCGGCGCGAATGCTCGCCAGCGGCGTGCGCAATTCATGACTGGCGTTGGCGGCGAAATCGGCCTTGATCTGCAGGTTTTGAATCAATTCGGTTTGATCTTCCAGCAACACCAGCGTGCCGTGGATTTCGTCGCCGCCGCGCACCGGCGCTACGGTCATTTGCACCGTTCGCGGGCGTGCCATTCCATTGAGGCGGATCTGCCGCCGCGCCGGGGGATCGCCCCGCCGCGCCCCCGCGATCATCTCGGCGACCTGCGGCTGGGAAACAAGCCAGCGGAAACTCTCTTCCTCCGTTGCGCCGGCGGATGCAAAAAGGTCCATGGCCCGGTGGTTGGCCAGTACGGCGCGGTCGGCCTCATCCACAATAATCACGGGATGCTCCAGCTTGTTCAATATCGCCTGAAAGCAACATGATTCGAATACAAGCCGCCGCTTTTGATCCTCTCCCAGCATGTCCATCGAATCGACCAGGCGGGCCAGGCGCCCGATCTGTCCGCCCACCGCCAGGCGCATCTTGGGCCGGGGCCAACCGCGTTCAATTGCTTCCAGCGATGCGAGAATTCGGGTGAGTATCCAGCGCCGGCGCGCCGCGGCGACGAGCAGCGCCACCACCAGAACCGCCCATGCGGCGCCGAGCACGGCAAGCCAGGCGGCGCCGTGGCCAACCACCGGCGGCGGCAAACCGGCGGTGAAAAACATCGCATCCGAACCGATTTTCACAAATTCAATCATCCCCGGAAGTCCGGCAAAGTCCAGTGCCGGAGGCTGTTCCGGGGGCGGGGCAATTTTTTCGGGAGGTACTGGGAATGCGGCTGTCCCCGGCCGCACGGCACCTGGCAATTCTTTTTCCTCTTGCGGGTGAAGGCGCCCGCGCGCCGAGGATAAGCAGGCCCCCCATTCAAAGGCACGCCCTGTTTGGAAACACCCGTGCCTCTTGCGGGGTGTTTCTAAATTCACCTCCCCACCGCTATTTGCAAGGTATTCAGGGTTTTCCGTTCCGGAAAATCGGCAAAAGTCGGGCTGAAGCAACTGGAGATATTATAGTACGTCAAATTCAGGTTGCCCTTGCGGTGGGCCTTTTGGCGTTGTTGCCATGGGCGGTAAAGTCGCGTAGACAATTCCCCATCTTTCCATCGCGGCGGCGATCAATCTGGTGGTTTTCATAGAACGCATCGCCGCTGCACCGGGAAGAAAGGTATTACAAATTTTTCAGGTCACCGCATTTTGCAAGAACGAGTATATCCTCGGTGATGCGAAAGCGGTGGACAAAAGCGACTGATCTATAGATTACGCGCTTTCCGACAGAAATCGTTCCACACGTCGAAGTGTTTGTTGTCTGACCGCAGCCGCAACTTGAGCTGGTACCCATGACGGAAAGAATACTTTGATGGGTATCCTAAGGTAATCCGGACGTTTATAAGTGCGGGTGATCACTTGGACGACAGTAGGGCGATTCAATTGTGCCTCGTTGATATCGTTCGCTTGCCTGACAATCTCGTTGATTGGTGCATCGTAGAACGTCGGACGTTCAATGAAGCGATCTGGCTGACTTTTAGCCAAGGCAAAAATCTCGTGCTCGGTAAAGTCGGGACCTGTAAATATCTTCGGCGCGCCAGGTGCGTGCATGGCGTTCACGATGCGCCACGGAGGCAACGATGACAGTTCTAAATCCCTCGCGTAACCATCCAGTTCGTCCTGACAGAACCGCAATAACGATGGGGCGCCGAGGCGTTCTCCAATTCCGACAATTGCGGAGAGGCAGTCCCCCAACGTGAGTCGGCTACTGACGAAATCAGAACTAATCGTCTCCACCCTTTCACGACCACGGCTGTCCACTTGGAGAGAGATCGTGGCAGGAGCGAGCGGAGGCCCCAAGGTGGATAAAAGAGCATTAAGACCGATTTGATAGCTTGTTGTGAAATCAGCATATTTGACGTGGGCCAGTAGAGGTGGAATTTCACAGTTACGTACCAGAAGGGGTAAAATCCCGTCGCCTCCATCCTCCATCTGCGCACTGAATTTCGCCATCCATTCATTACTGCACCACGGCGAGGCAACACTTTCTGGCGTGAGCACCAAGGCTAGAAACCTGCATTGTCTCAACCCTTTACTCACGGTCCCAGTTACGCTGTTACCCACGACAATCTGTTCATAGTCGATCCATGGTTGGTGGCCGGCACGGCGCAGGTCATCCGCAAGTCGATTGGCAAAATCCTTATCATGTGAGCAATATGAGATAAATACAGTGGCCATGATCCAAACACACTTACCACATTATCTTTAGGCAATCAAGTTATCTGATGACGGGCGAGTGGGTGTTGTCCGCGCCGCCAACTCCTCCGCATACTCCGCGATGCGGCAGTACAGATTCACCAGCCGCATCTGCTCCACCGTCTGGCATCGCGTCATCATGATCCTTGGCGAACCGACCACGATGGCCAGACATTTGGCCCGTGATATCGCCACATTCAGGCGGTTACGGTGCAGCAGGAACTCGGCGCCCCGGGGCGCATCTTCCAGGGACGAACAGCACATGGACACGATTACCACCGGGGCTTCCTGGCCCTGGAAGCGATCCACACTGCCAATACGGGCGGAGGAGCCAAGCCGTTTTTTAAGCCGTTGCACCTGCATGTTGTACGGCGCGACAAATAGGATGTCGTCCTGTAATCTCAACTGCCGCCTTTGGCCATCATCTTCGAACTGGGCCGACATTAGCTCGCCAACAATGGCGGCAATGACTTCGACCTCTTCATCGCTGCACTGGGTGTTCCCTTCATGTTCAACGGGCACATAGAGCAAACCCGTCCCGCGCTTGAGTTGCTTCGCGCCGGCTGCGGGCAAAATGCGCCGCCTCGACGTGCTGGGATGCGCTTCCAGCCGATCTTCGTATACCGCCCCAGAAATGAACCGGCATACCTCCGGGTGCAGACGGCGCGTAACGTTGAGAAATACCCCGAATTCCGGCGGAATCGTCGGCCGGCCGTTGAGCAGGTATTCCAACCCTGATTGCCCGCCTTCGCCCGGATGTGACCCCTGAATCGGCTGGGATAACTGCATCTGATCACCCACCAGGACCAGATTCTCAGTGGCCAGACCGACTCCAACCACATTAGCCAGGCAGAATTGCCCAGCCTCATCTATAAACAGATAGTCCAGCCGCCGCGCTAGTTTGGGCCGCACAAACACCCAGGCCGTGCCGCCGACAACCACACCGCCGCCGGTCAATTCCGCCGCCGCCGCATCCGGTTCAATCCGCTGGATATGCCCGGCTTGCAGGAGCGGATCATCGCTATCGCCGCCCACCTTCA
>JAJYDU010000085.1 GCA_021790475.1 Planctomycetota bacterium
ACTTCAGTCAAGCGACACTCCAATGGAAGCGTGTGGTGCGTCAGCCCCAACCGAGCGACTGATCACATTCCGCACGGGTTTAATGCGACTCTGTTATGTATCCGCGTCATCCGCGTCATCCGCGTCATCCGCGGTTATTTCTTATGGCGTTTGGAGGGAGATCGGGTCCGTTTGACGGACAGGCCAAAGGCGCAAATACCGACCTGCCCGCCGGCCGGCAGGCAACAGGCAGGTCCACCCCAGAGCCGGATATCACGCCGAATCCGTAAGTCACCCGCGGGGTGCGGGAAGGTCGGTGGGAATATTTGGGATGAAAGCACTCTTACGAGGTAAAATTCACCGCAACCGGGTCCCCCCGCCCCGGGGCGAGTCCGGCGGCCAGGCGCGGCCCCAGCTCCACCTGCGGCTGGGGCGCCGGTCGGTAAGTGGGCGGGAGAGCAATTTTCAACGGCGTTCGCTTCGCCGGCGGCAGACCATTTTCGTCGATGATGCGCTGAATGGCCATGATGCCCTCAATCAAAGTTTCCGGCCGCGGCGGGCAGCCGGGAACGTACACGTCCACCGGCATGAATTGATCGATTCCCTGGATGGTGGCGTAGTTGTCGAACACGCCGCCGGTGCAGGCGCAAGCGCCCATGCTGATAACCCATTTCGGCTCGGTTATCTGCATGTAAATGCGATGCAGTACCGGCATCATTTTGATGCTCAATCGCCCGGCGACAATCAATAAATCCGCCTGGCGGGGTGAAAACCGCATGACTTCGGCGCCAAAACGGGCCAGGTCATAGCGGCTGCTGGCCGTGGCCATCAACTCAATGCCGCAGCAGGCCGTGGCAAATGGCATCGGCCATATACTGGAACGGCGGCACCAGTTGACCATTTTCTTGAGGTTGAGCGTGAGAAAATTATCCGGCAGAGCCGTCGGTTCAATGGACATCCCAATACTCCTGGCTGCGATCTTTTTGCCCGGCCCCTCCGCTCCAGCCCCGTTTATTGTAGGCGCTATCTCCAAACGTATCGCGGCCTCGATACATTTTCCGACGGAGCCGGTGCGGTTAATCCCATTGAAACACGCCTTTACCCCATGCGTACACGTAGGCCAGCAGCAAAATCGCGGCGAACAGGATTACACTCAAAAAGAGCGGTCCCGCGGCATGGAGGTTCAGCCAGGGATGCCGGGCGTTATTAAACACGCTGATCCAGGGAATCAGAAAGAGAACTTCCACGTCAAAGACCAGAAAAATCATGGCCACCAGATAGAAGCGCACATTGAATCTCTTCTTGGCGCCGCCGAGCGGATCGACGCCGGACTCGTAGGAGGAATCCTTCACACGGCCTTTTCGCCCCGGTCCGCACAGATGGGATAGCACCACGTTGCCGACCCCGAACAGCAGGGCGATCAAAAAGAGCAATCCCAGCAGCCCCCATTGTTGATACAAATGATTCGGCGAGGCGGCGAGCGGCAAGTGCGCCGTGCGGTGTAGATGCAACCCAATTTGCCGGCGGGTTTGTCCCGTCTGCGCCTTATGGAGCATTTGTATAATAGATTGCGGCGGCATTGCGACTTTAACCCGGCACTTTCAGTGAAACAATTCACAAAGCGGATGCGATCATAAGCCGGTCGTTGGTTATGGTCAAGGACGGCTACCGGGCGGTGGCCGGCGGTATGGTCATTTGCCGAACCTGGGCGGGCGTGGGGGAGGCATTGTTAAAATCTTTCAGCCGCAGGTCATACCGATAATCGCGCACGGCCATGAGCCGAATCCGTGAAGCCGAGGGGAGAATCCGGTAGATGGCAAAAACATGGCGCGGCTTGTTGAGCAAAGCCAGCCCCCAGTCGTGCTCGCCGAGTTGCAGTGGTATGAGAGTTTCGCCGCGGCCGGCTCCGGGTTGCCGCGGCATAAGGGTCGCCGCCCGTATGACATTGCCGATGGGAAAAGATGCCTTGTTTGAGCCGGGCCGAGACCAGACCAGCGCCAGCGCATTGGCCAGCAGACCGATGCCCACACACCAGAGGGCCGGAACGAGTGAAATCCGCAGCGCGTGCTTGATCTTGGCCATTGCGCATATCCTACGGCGTCGCGGCGCATATCCGCAAGCGACAAGGTAATGTGGATGTGGATAGACAAAATTGGCCCGCGGCGTGTCTTTATTTCGGCGAAAGGGGTCCTGTGGGATCGCACGAGGATTGGCAGCGCTGGTTCGAGAGCCATAGCGGCCCGCTTTTGCTCTTGGCCCGGCAATGGGGCGCCTCGCGAAGCGATGCCGAAGATATTCTTCAGGACGCCTTTGTTCGATTCTGGAAGCACCGGCGGCGGGTCAACGATCCGGCGGCGTATTTGTTCCGATCCGTGCGGAACGCGGCGTTCAATCTGGTTCGTGCCCAGACCAGCCGGCGAAAACGCCTGGAGATTGCCGCAGCGCCCGAATCGGTATTTTCGCCCGCGGCAGAAGATGGAGAACTGCGGGCCGCGGTTGAAACCGCTCTTGGCCGGCTGCCGGTGGAACAACGCGAGGTGCTGGTGATGAAAATTTGGGGTGGACTGACGTTTCAAGCCATTGGGACGGTGATCGGCATACCATCCAACACGGCCGCATCGCGTTACCGCTACGCCTTGGCGGCGCTGCGGAAAGATCTCAACTCGGGTTGATTTATGAATAACTCCTGGGACGAATTGGAGCAAAAACTCGCCGCGCTGCGACCGGATAGCCCGGCGCCGGCCGTGTGGGAGGGCGTGCGGAGGCGCATCGCGCGGCGGCGATTGCTGCGCCGCCGGGCGGTGTTGGGGCTGGTGATCCTCATCGGTGGTTTGGCTTTGGCTTTGCCGTCTATGTTGCCGCACCAGGCAGTCCGGCCATCGCAACACCAGCCGGTAGCTTCGTCGGTTAAGTTGCCGCACCAGGTAAAGCAGCTGCTGCGACACCAGCCGCTGGTAAGTTCCCGCCGTTTCCCTCGATTTGCCGCGCCACAGTGCAGCGAGTTGGCCTATTTGCGGGCGTGGGGACATTCGTCCGCAGCCTTCCGGCGTTTACTGCTTAAAAACAGCTTGCGGAAGTCGCCATCGGAACCGCGCCGCCGGCCCGAATATTTACTTATACGGGAGTATTCCCAATGAAAAGATCATTCGTCTGGTTCAGCACGTTCGTGCTGTTGTTTGCGGGCCGGGGGGTGTTGGGCGCCGTTCAGCGCCCCGCGGCGGCACGCAACCCGGCCGCCAATGCCGCACTGTACTATTACCAGGCTTTTGAGCTGATGCCGTCCATAAAGGGCCGGGGGATACACGACCCTTACCCCAATAATTATCCTTTGAATAAGATCGCTCTGCGGTATCTCCATGCCGCCCGAAATTCACTCAAACTCCTGCATCGCGCCGGCGAAATGCCCTATTGCGACTGGGGACATGATCTCGCTCGCCAGGGATGGAATACACCATTACCGGAACTGGGCAAGGGCCAGATGCTGGGGGAGATCGCCTTGCTCGACGCCCGGTTCCAATGGTCCGCGAAGCATTGGAACAAGGCCGCGCAAGTCATCCGGGATGTGCTTATTCTGGCGCACCGTCTGGGCCGGGAGGGCACGCTCATAGGCGTACTTGTCGAATACAATATCAACTATATGATCGTAAAAGTTGTTTCTGAGAAACTGTTTTCACTGCCCCCGCCGGCGTTGGAGTATCTGCAGAAAGTTCTGGATCAGGCCGCGCCGCCGACACCCCTGGCATGGGCAATGGTGAGGGAGGATCACTATTGGCCCATCTGGCTGCGGCGCCTTGTGCGGAAGAATCGCCTGCAGTCATTATGGCGAGCTATCCATAAGTCATGGGTTCCCCATAAGCCGAAGGTGCCCCCACCCATCCCAGCCATGCCAGCCGATTTCCGTCGCCAGGTGCTTGCGGCCATTCCGGTTATCGTTCGATGGCATCACGAAGCACTGGCGGCGTCCGAGCAACCATATCCAAAGGCAATTGTTGCGATTAAGCAACTCTCTCGACAAACAAAAACGCCCTGGCGCAAGAATCCGCTACTGTCCCTGGAGCAGCGGAGTATCATTTATAATCTCCAAACATATAAGCTCCAGTGTACGGCGTTTGCCCGATTCGCCATGCTGCGCGCCGCGGTCGCATATCTTCACGGTGGCGTGGCGGCGTTCAATAAAATTCGCGATCCATTCGGTCACGGGCCTCTACACCTAACCCGGCAGCGTTATCAGATTCTGCTGCGTACACATCTGAACCTAGTGGCAATGGGTTATAAATCCCCGTCCCTAAAATATTCGGAACGCCTGACGGTTCCGCTTAGAGCCGGTGGCGCCGGTCGTTCGATCAAGGGAAGGATAAAATGGACCGCCGGTTCCAAGCCGCCGGCGGGGACGCACTACGATATTCTTGCCGGGTTGCAGCACCAAGAATCGTCCATACCCTACCCGGGCAATTGGTTTACTTTCAGCAGACAGCAAAAAAATGTTTGGTGGAAGCACTACTGGAAAACACCCGCTGGATGGTCCCGCAGAGAACGCAATGTTGGCGGCTTCATCGCGGTCTATCCAATGGGGCCGAGCGGAGTATTCTTCGTTCCGGCGGTCCCGCCGGGAAAATATATTTTTAATTGCTATGGACCCAATGCGTCCGCCCAGGCTGCAGTAACCGTGCCGCCGGCCGCGGTAGGGGTTAAACCGCAGCCTCTTGATATCGGGGCCATACCCATGTTTCGGAATGAGAACCCCAAAGCCGGCGATCTGGCATCGCCATTTACGCTCCGGAAGCTTACCGGCCACGGCACTCTGAGTCTGTCCCAATTCAAGGGCAAGTTTGTGCTTTTGGATTTCTGGGACGTGTGGAGCGACTCGTCTCTTGCTCTGATGCCGCAATTGAAGCGAATCTATGATCGGTTTGGCCAGTCGGGCAAGCTGGTGATTATTTCCATTACATCCAATACCCACCTGAAATGGGTGCGGAAATACGTGGCCTTCGCAAAGATTCCGTGGTTACAAGCGGCTATTGTTATTGGCCGCAGCGGCAGGATGTACTCTATTATGGATGATTACCCGTTCAACAGCTTCCCGCATTTATATCTGATTGGCCCGAATGGAAGGATTATCAGCACGAATCTTTCCGAAACCGGCATGGAATCAGTTATTGCTAAAGCCATGGAGGGAGCGCGGCCCAGACCATGACCGGGCCGTGACCAGGCTGGCGCCGGCGCCTTGGCCGGTGGACCGATGCCCACGGAACACACCGCTCTCCGTGTATCAATCCGTCCCAATATTTGCGGCACACGAAGATTTTTTTGTGGTGTCTATTGGCACACAACCAAAATAATCCGCGTAATCGGCGGTAAATAATAACTCCCGGCCACATTCGCCAATATGGCCGCCAAGTATCAGGTTGCCAGCGCGCATCATGTTCTTCTCCTGGTTCCTTATTACCTACAATCCATGTCGGTAAATATCGCCCGCCGAATTCGTGTATACACCCGGGACCGGGTAAATGATAAAAAATTGATTTTAATCCTGAAAAGAACCGATAATCCTTTCAGGGCATTTTTTGGCGTTGGCAGTAGCCAACCGGGCCATTCCGCCCAGACAAAATTTGCCCATTTACGTCATCTGGCCGAATCGTCGCCGCGCAAGAGCAGACAGAGACAGCATTTGGAGTGTGTTTCCGGTGGTCCGTTGTCATTGCGCGTTTCAGGGATTGTCATGGGTAAAAAACTTAGAGAATGGGCCGCCATTTGGGAATATCAGTCCATAACGGGGCTGTGCTCCCTGGCGGTTTGCCTGCTGGCGCTGCTGGTGTTGCTGGGATGGACACTTCAAAGCAACTTGCTGATCAGTTTAATTCCCGGCAGCGTTCCGATGAATCCCGTGGCGGCGTTGCTGTTCCTGGCCTGCGGCGCGGCGTTGTTTCTGGAAGAACCGGCCGAGAAAAAGCGCCGCCTCGTCCCGGTGATCGCCATTCTCTCTCTGGCAACTCTCGTTGTTGCCGGCCTCCGGCAATGGCGCTACCTGAGCGGCGCCCCGCTGTACGTGGATCGCTGGCTGTTTGCCGGCCGGCTCAAGCACGTTCCCTTTGCTCCCAATCGGATAGCGCCGGAGACCGCGACGGCTCTTATTCTCGCCAGCTTGGCGCTGCTGGCCGGCTTGTTCCCGCCGCCGCGAAGAAAGCGGCTCCTGTTGCAGAGTTTTACCCTCATGCTGGGGCTGGTCACGATCTTCGGGCTGATCAGTTATCTATTCGTCTTCTTCCAGCCAATCAGCTCCGGCTACACCGGCAGATTTATGCCTATGCCCCTTCCCGCCGGTCTGGCTTTTATTCTGCTGACAACCGGTTTGCTGTGCATCCAGCGGGACTTTGGCCTGGTAAAGCGCCTGGCGAGCCCTTTGCCCGGCGGTGTGGTCATGCGGTATCTTCTGCCGGGGATTATTCTGGCGCCGACTCTGCTGGTCGGAGTGGCCCTCCAGGCGTTCTATCTGCGCCTGGTCGGTCCCGGAGAAGCCGCCGGGCTGGCGGCGGTGGCCGTGATCGCGGTGCTTGGCGCGATGGGATGGGCGACGGCGGCGATGTTCGACCGGAACGCCCTGGCGCGGCAGGGAACCATAAAGAAATTGCAATTTCTGCAAAATGATCTGGTCAAGGCCCGCTTCGCCGCGGAAGAGGCCGCGCGGGCCAAGGGCCAGTTTCTGGCCAATATGAGCCATGAAATCCGCACGCCCCTGCACGGGGTGATTGCCATGCTGGATCTTCTCGGCGAAACTCCGCTGGATCAGCAGCAGAAAAATTACGCCCATATCGCCCGTTCTTCCGCCGATACTCTCTTGTCCGTGATCAACGACATTCTCGACTTTTCCAAGATTGAGGCCGGGCGGATGGAGCTGAACGTCCAGGATTTCGACCTGCGCGCCTGGACGGAGAACACGGTTTCCATGCTCGCCCCGCTGGCGACGGCCAAGGGACTGGAAATCATCTGTCATATCGCGCCCGATTTGCCCTCGCTGGCGCGCGGCGATCCGGTACGGCTGCGGCAGGTGCTGATTAACCTGATCAACAATGCGATCAAATTCACCGCCGCCGGCGCCGTGACGGTGCAAGCCGCCCTCGTTTCGGCGGATGAAAGCGACATGGTGGTGAAGTTTGAGGTGTGCGACACCGGTATCGGAATATCGCCGGAACAGGGTCGGAGACTTTTTACGGCCTTCTCGCAGGTGCACACGGGGGGCGGCGGTACCGGCCTGGGCCTGGCGATATGCAAACAACTGGTGGAGATGATGGGCGGCGCCATCAGTTTTGAGAGCCAACCCGGGCGAAGCGGTTGCTCTCTCCCCGGCTGCTGTTCCTCCGCGAAAGATCCTGCGGGCGGCGCGAATCAATCCCGGTGGCTGGCGGAAGGCAGTTGCTTCCGGTTCACGGTGAAACTGGGCCGGCGCCAGAGCGTCTGGCTGGATCAGCAGGCGATACCGGAGGCGATCCGGAAGCTGCAAGTTGTTCTGATGATTCCCAACGCCGCGGTCCGCGAAGCGCTCACGGAGCCGCTGACCTATTGGCGCGTGCGCGTCCGCCAAACCGAGACCGCCGATGCCTGCCTGCAAACACTCCAGGAGATGCAACAGGCCGGCGCCCCGGCGGATATTTTGTTCATCGATCCAGAGTCCAACCTCACCGTTGCCCTGGAACTGGCCCGGCGGATTCATACCCAAACGGGACTCCAATGCCCGGCGATGGTCCTGTTGGCACGCGTCGGTACGGAACCGCCGCCGCAAATGCTGCGCAAGCTTGGCATCGTCGGCGTGTTAAACAAGCCGGTGCGGCAATCCCAGCTTTTCGACGCGATCATGCACATTGTCGGCAACGGCTCATCCCCCGCGGATACGGGCGGGACGCAACCCGTTCCAGCGGACTCGACCGCCATCGGGATGCAACTGCGGCCGGACCTGAAAGATATGCCGGTTCTGGTGGCGGAAGACAACGCGATCAATCAGTTCGTGATCCGCGAAATTTTGCAGGGACTCGGCGTGCAATGCCGGGTGGTGTCCAATGGGGGGGAATGCCTGGAGGCGCTGGAAAAAGAAAAGTTCGCCCTGGTATTGATGGATTGTTTCATGCCGGTTCTCAACGGATTCGACACCGCCCGGGAAATTCGCCGGCGCGAGGCGGCGGGAAATCGTTTCGCCACCCCGCCGCAAGAACGCGCGACGGGAAGAATCCCGATTATTGCGCTGACGGCCAACGCCACGCAGGGAGATCACGACGCCTGCCTGGCGACGGGAATGGATGGTTATCTGACCAAGCCACTGGACCGACAGGCGCTGATCCAGGAAATCGAAAGGCTCGTGGCGCCGGCGGCGGTATCGCCCCCGCCCGCCGGTGAGGACGGTTCGCCGGCGGCGGGCGGCGCCAGCGCCGAAGCGCCGGCGCCAACACCCGCCGGGAATCCATTGGCGGCAGCGCCTATCGACATCAAACAATTGTTGTCCTACTGCCAGGACGCAACGCTCGCGGAGGATCTGCTCAAAAAATTCATTTCCCAGGGCCGCTCGGAAATTCAAAACCTGCACGCGCACATCACGGCCGGCGAGTGGGATGCGGCGTCGCGCGCGGCGCATGGTATCAAGGGAACGGCGGCTTATCTTTTCGCCCAGCCGCTTCGCCTGGCCGCCCGGCGGGTGGAAGAGCTTTGCAAGGAATCCCGCCGGCCCGATAGCGTTCGGGAGGCGCTGGGGGTGGTGGAAACGGAAATGGGTCGATGTCTACAATGGATTGAGGATCGCGCCAGGAAAGCATGAAGTCGGGAAGGGTCTCTCGTGAAGGAGGACGTCGCCGATGAAAATGCGGAATATTCTGATCGTGGACGATGATCCGATCGCCCGGGAAATGCTGCGGACCGCGCTGGCGAGACTCGGCCACACGGTGTTGTGCGCCGGCGGCGGAGACGAAGCGCTGGAACAATTGACACGGAACCACGTCCGCATGGTGATCACCGACTGGATGATGGAGCCGATGGATGGTTTGCGGTTGTGCCGGACGATTCGCGAACGCCGCTTCAGCCGTTATGTGTACATCATCATGTTGAGCGCGCGGGACGACCCGGTGGACATCGCCCAGGGGATGGAGGCGGGCGCGGACGATTTTATCGCCAAGCCGTTTCATCCCGTGGAACTGGAGGCGCGGATCAAGGCCGGCGAGCGAACGCTTTCGCTCGAGACGCGCGACGTGACGATTTTTGCCCTGGCCCGCCTGGCCGAGTCGCGCGACAGTGAAACCGGCATGCACCTGGAACGGGTTCGCAATTATGTGCGGATCCTGGCGGAACAACTCGCCCAATCCCCCGCTCTTTTCCCGATGGTCACCGGCGATTTTATCCAGATGCTTTACGACACCAGCCCGCTGCACGACATCGGCAAGGTGGCGATTCCGGACGCGATTCTTCTCAAACCGGGCAAGCTCACCACGCCCGAATACGAAATCATGAAGCGCCACGTCGCTATCGGGGCCGCCACGCTGGACGAAGCGCTGGCGCTGTATCCGGAAGCGAAGTTCCTGGAAATGGCCCGCGACATCGCCGCCACCCATCATGAAAAATTTGATGGCACGGGATACCCGGCGGGCCTCTCCGGCGAGCGGATACCTTTGTGCGGCCGCATTATGGCGCTGGCGGACGTTTACGATGCGATTACCTCCAAACGGGTTTACAAGGAGGCGCACTCCCACGAATTCGCCTGCTCGGAGATTCGCAAGGAGGCCGGCAAACATTTTGATCCGCGCCTCGTGGAGGCCTTCTTCCAGAAAGAAAAGGACATCCTCGTGCTGCGCGAGTACTTCCTGGACATGGAACAGGCGCAGAAAACGTTTCCCCTGGCCAAATCCGATTGGCTGCCGCTGGTTGCGGCGGCCCACGGCCTGTCGCAGGCCCCGACGCTGGCCTCCGATCCGCGAACCTGATCTTGCCCCGCGTCGCCGCGGCCCGAAAAAAGAAGGCACGATGGAGAATAATTGCGGATGATTATTAACCTCTGCGATCCTCTGCGCCCTCCGCGGGGTGCAGTTCGCGGATAACGGGTTATCCGCGGATCAGTTTAGACGCGGGTTCCGGCCCGCGCGTGGCCGGAAGGTTCACGCGGAGGCGCGGCACGCCGTACGTTCGGAAAAGTGCGGTAATCTCCCGGCGATATTTTCCCACAAGCGTAATCATCATGCCTGTGGCAACCGTTTTCGTTAATAAAATTAGAGCAATAGGCCGGGTTCGTCTGCTATACTTGCCCGCGGCCGGTACCCGTGCGCCCGAGTTGGACTGGGAAATGGCTATCATCCGCGGCTTGCGCCGGACGAACAAAAATGCCTCGGAATCGGGTGTGCGCCGTATACCCGGGGAACCGTTGCGAAAGGATCAAAGCTATGCGCGTCACCGACATCTTCGCCCGCGACGGCACTACTTTTTCCTTCGAGTTCTTCCCGCCCCGTACCGCCGAGGCTCTCGAAGAGCTTTTTACCCATATCGCCCAGCTCGAAACGCTCCAGCCGTCTTTTGTGTCGGTGACTTATGGCGCCGGCGGCTCGACCCGCCAGCTTACCCAGGCCCTGGTACTGCGCATCAAGCGGCAGACGGCGCTGGACCCTGTTCCCCACTTGACCTGTGTAGCCCATCGCCGCGCGGACATCCACGAGATTCTGACCCACTACGCCCAGGCGAACGTCAGCAACATTCTGGCCCTGGGAGGCGATCCACCACGCCATATCGCCGGCTACGACCGCCGCCAGGATGATTTTCAGCACGCCATCGACCTGGTCAAATTTATCCGTGCGTTCAACGAAGAAGGCGGACATCCCGATCGGCGCGGGTTCGGCATCGGCGCGGCGGGATTCCCCGAAGGCCACCCCGCCACGCCCAACCGTTTGCTGGAGATGGATTATCTCAAGGCCAAGGTGGATGCCGGCGTAGACTATATCTGCACGCAGTTGTTTTTCGACAACCACGATTTTCACGACTTTCGCGAGCGTTGTGAGCTGGCGGGCATCCGCGTGCCGATCGTCGCCGGAATCATGCCGGTGACTTCCCTCGGCGGCATGAAACGCATGGCCGAACTGGCCCTGGGCGCCCGTTATCCGGCCAAGCTGCTCCGCGCCGTGGAACGGTGCGGCGACGATGCCCAGGCCGTCCGCCAGGTCGGCGTTCTATGGGCCACCGAGCAGTGCCGTGACCTTCTGCGGAACGGCGTTCGCGGGATTCATTTTTATACGCTCAATCAATCGCAGGCCACACTGGAAATCTATCGCAACCTTGGCGTGCGCGATAGCCGGGAACTGCGCCGGGGTTCCGTCAGCGGAGTGGTTCAATCCGCGTGAGCAGGAACGCGAAATGAGTGCGGCCGAAAATATACTCCGCGCGGTGTTTTTTAATACGTTTGCGACCTGAGATTCTCGATTCGCCGCGCCAGCGACGCGGGCCGTCGCCACCGGCCCGGCTTCGCGCGATACAACGCGGCGCCCTGCCATTTTCATCATGCCGCGAACAAGGCGGCGGCAAGCACACTGCGGAAGCGCAAAGCCGCGGGGCCGCGACCCCGCGCGTC
>JAJYDU010000086.1 GCA_021790475.1 Planctomycetota bacterium
GAAGGCCCTGCGGCAATTTGATCCCCTTGCCCGGAGCTTGCTGGCCTTTTTCAAGACGCGGGCGAAAGGTATCCGCGCACTCTCCGGCCAGGCCGCGGTGGCCCGGAACCGCCGCGAACTGGCCCACTACATCGTTCTTTCCAGCGTGTTTTCCGACTATCTTCCCCGGCTGGTGCGGCGCACCCAGCGGCGCGTCGCCCGCCAGATAAAAAGCGCGTTGCCCGACTGGCCGGGCCTGGTCCGGCGAATCACCGGCGCTCTGCGGAACATTCAGGACAATCTCCAGAGGATTTCCGAAAAGAAAATTCGCGCTGAATTTGGACCCGGCGTGCAAGCCTGGCTCAAAAAGAACACGGCTGATATAAAAAAGCGGGCCGCTGCGCTGACCGCGTACATCCACACCCTCACTCTGCTTAAACCGGTAAAATCCAGCCGGGTTCTCCGGAACCTTTCCCCGGACTCACTGGTGCTTATGGGCCCGCACAACGCCAAGGTGCTCACCCGCAACGAACTTTTTCTGCCGCGCAAGGGCGTCCGCGGTCGCATCCATTATCTTTTTGAGGGAGAACAGGCCGTCAACGCCGCCCTTCTGGCCATGACGCAGAAACATCCGCCCAAAGTGGTGTTTGTCAGTCTCGATCCACAGAACATGATCTCCCGGGGCGGCCCCTTCAGCCACGCGGTGCGCATTCTCCGCCGAAATAACTTCAAGGTTTTCCAGTGGTCGCCAACCCCACCCAACCCGCAGGCCCCCGCCGCCAATACCACCCCACCGGCCATCGGTAAAGGAGTTATCTGGGTCGTGCTGGACCTGCCCCCCTCCGGACAGCAGGCCATGCTGGCCCTCATGCAGTACCAGCAGCTTGAAACCGAGATCAAAAAACAACTTTCCGACGGCGGTAACGCCATGTTCCTGCTGGGCGCCATGCCCGCACAACTTCTCATGACCACGCAGGGCCATATTCCATTTAAGAGCATGTTGGCCTCTTATGGCATTCGATTACGCTCCACTTACAGCGTGGTACAGCGCATGCAGGTCCACCCCGGAGTTCATGTGCTGATACCCCAGTTCGCCGTTTCCACCTATCCAAAAACAACCATCGGAAAACCGATTGAATCGCTACGGACCATTTTCACCTCCTATGAAGGTTCGCCGCTGCTGGCGCCAACCGTAATTGAGCCGCTGGCATCCGCCCCGAAAAACACCGTCGCGCAGGTGCTGGTACGAACCGCCAACTCCGCCAATATCTGGGGAACCACGCAGCCCCAGGCCACCCGGGCTGGATTCGCGCCGGGCGACCTCAAGTCGCCTTTGCCGATCGCCGTGATGGCGCAGAAACTTGCCACACGCGTCGTGGCGATCGGCGATCCGCTTTTTATAGCCAATGGCGTGATCAACGAAGGCTACCTGAGCCTCGCCGGCGGTCAACCCGTGGTGATTTCCGATTTCCCGGGCAATGCCGAATTGTTCCTGAACAGTATGTACTGGCTTGCCCACGAATCGCACCTGATTGCCGTAAGCCCGCGCGCCACCGTGGCATTGCGAATTCGCAAGCTTTCTTCCGGCGCGGAAATGTTCGTGCGGCTGGCCAGTTTCGTCGGACCGGCGACTTTTGCCGTCCTGGCGGGATTGGTCGTGTTTCTTGTTCGCCGACGGATATAGCACAACAATCATTGGGACACAATTTCGAATGGCTTAACTGGCGAGGCTCCGCTCCATGAATGTAAAACTGACTCTCGCGATGCTCGTGGTTCTTCTTGTACTCGCCGGCGTGGTGCTTTACGTGGCTCATCAGCCCGAGCCGGCGCCGCACCGCGCCGCCAGGCTGGTTTTTACTCCGCGGCCCGCGGCAATTCGCACTCTGGTTTTTCATACGGCGCATGGCCGGACACTGGGGTTCGAGCGCCACGGCCGCCATTGGCGCATGATTCGGCCGGTGCGTGCCTGGGCGCGTGATTACACGGTTAATGATCTGGTTCAGACGCTTGGCAAACTTCCCTGGTATTATCGGGTCAGGGTCGAGAAAACGGGCCGACATTCGCCCGCCGCCGCCGGATTGGCGCCGCCGCGCGCCGTGCTCACTCTGAGAGACAAAACGGGCAAGACCTACACCCTCGACATCGGCCGGCATAATTCCGACGGTCGGCTTTACGTGCGCCGCGCCGGATTGAAATCCCGCTACCTGTATGTGGTCGGCGCATCCTGGCTGCGACGATTGGAACGCCCGTCCATGAAATTCCGCAATCGCAATCTCACCCGCTTTCATACCGCGCGCGTGGCATCCATCCGGATTCAATCCCGCGCCGGTGCGATAACCATCGTCCGGCACGGCCATGGTTGGATCATCACCAAACCGTTTCTGGCGCCGGCGAATAAATCCAAAGTCGCCAATTGGCTCAGCAACGTCCAACTGTTGACCGCCCACAGGTTTTCATCTGAATCACAAAAGTCCGCCGATTGGAAACAGGGCCCCTTGACTCTTGAAGTGCGTTTCCAGGCGCCGTCGGAAAAAAACCAAAAAAAACCGGCCCAAATAAAGCCGACGACAACCCGCCCGGCGACGGAGCCGCCGCTGGTCATTCATTTCGGTCGTTATACCGACCTTACCGACAAGTTTCGTTACGCCCTGAGCAGCCAGAATCCCACGGTGTGTGTCGTGCGAACCGCCACGTTCCAATCGCTGGATCAACCGCTCGCCGCTTGGCGCGAGCACGCGCTCACCCGCGCCAAGGTCGGCAACGCCACGCGATGGGTGCTGCGGCGGCGGGTGGGCATCTCCCCGGCTACACCCGCTTCTCTATATTTGCGCAAGAACAAGAAAGGCGCCTGGCGCATGGGCACATCGCCCCGAAATTTTGCTGGTGGACCGCTGCTGCCCGCCGACGCCCATGCGGTACAGGCCGTGCTCAAGCAGGTAGGCAAAATTCGCGCCGGAAAGTTTATCGATGCCCCGGTTGACCTCAAGAAACTGGGGCTGAATCCGCCGCGGCGATCTCTGCGACTGAATATTCCGAACAAAGTTCGCCCCGTGGCGATTTCTCTGGGAACACCCCAAAAAAACGGCTGGACTCCGGCCAAACTCCCCCAATGGCCGAGTGTTTATCTGCTTCCAAACAAGGTGATACCCAGGTTGTTGCCGCCTGTAACCGCGTTGCGCAGCCGGAAAGTGATCGCCCTCCCCGGTCCCAACGTTTCCGGCATAACGATTATTTCTCCGGTTGGTACTGGATCGGTACGACTGATTCACATTTCCGGCAGATGGCTGTTGACGCGCCGGGGTCGCAAGGAAACCGCGGCCCCCGCCGCCGCGGTGCAAAACCTGCTGGACGCTCTGAATCCCGTCCAGGATAAACAGTGGTATCTCGAGGCTCGCCCGATTCATCCCCTCCATGCCGTTGTATTGCGGGTAACGACCCAGAGGGTCCCCGCGCCGATCCATTATCCGCCTATGGCGAAATACACCGGAAAAAAACCGGCCGGCGCCGCCGCGGCCAGGAAAGTCGGCGCTAAAAAAAATCTGCCCGCCCGCGTGGCCGGGCAACAGGTCATTTCCATTGAATTGTGGAACAGAAAAATGTGGCCCGGATGTCCCCGTTTACGATCGTCCGACCGAAAACCCGCCGTTGCGGGCAAACTCCCGGGCCGCCCAACCATAAGCAAAAAGCCGGCCGGGCCGTCTTGGTATGCCATGCGGTTAGAGCCGCCGGCAGCCGGCGCTCCTCAATGGGTGTTCCAGCCATCGTCGGCGCTGGTGAAAGCGATTGAAAGATTCATCGCTCCGCCGTCCAAACCCATGGCAAATAAACCGGCCGCGAAGTAAGAGCCAAACGTGGCCGCCGGAAGCGGCGCCTATCATGGTTTCTTGTTGATATCAATTATATAGAGTACCGCGCGCAAAATGGCGATCGCCGCGGCCAGGAGAACCTGGCCAAAGAAAATCCCGACGTAGCTCCAGCCCAGATAAAAGAAGGTAAAAAAGAAAACCGCCGCCGAAAGGCCGCCCCACAGCCACCGCGGTTGCTCATCGATCTCGGCGGCTTTCCAGAAGGCGAAGGCGAAAACCCCGCCAAAAATCAGGAGCAACAAAAATGCGTAAGGATTGAACATACGTATCAATTGTAACCTCATCACTCAACACTACAGCGCTAATCCTGTTTTTTAATGAGCGAAGCCGGCACTCTATTGCGGCGCGGTTCCTTGCTTGATGGTACAGTTAGCCCCAATACGGTTTACTTAAGGATGACAATATCGGCCTGGAAGGGTATGCCAGACATGATCTGGGGCCTCCTAAGATTGGTCCCAAACGTTCTATCAGCAATGGATGCCCATTTTTTGCTATTTTCTTCTTAAGTAAACCGTATTGGGGCTAAGGTTACAGAGCTACTTTCCAGCGTCCTCGGGTTTCGGTATGTCGGCTTCGCGTTTATTATGTTCGTATTTACGAATATACTGTGCATCGTTTGCGAAAATTATATTTTTTCTGTTTTTTCTTGCCATTGTCTTATAAATGGTGTATACTTCCTATGTCGTCAGAAGTTCTGTTTACAGGAAAGGTGCGCTGTGTAGCGCCTGGCCATGGCGGTGTCGCGCCAGTGTGTTGTCCGGTATGGGGTCTGGTATCGCATGGTATTGCAGGATGTGTGCTGAAAATTTCTAACAATGCGGGCGATGTTTGTGGCATCGCCGCAGTGAGTGTCTGACCGTCAAGAGACATAAAAAGGAGATCGCCATGAACATTCGAAGAATTCTCGCAGTTTCCGGAGCATCCGTGGCCATGATGAGCGCCCCGGCGGTATTCGGCAACATTGTTGTGAACATTCAGGTGGGCAGTAATACTCAAACGCTCACGGCGGCTTCATCGGGAAGCCACAACTTCGGCAGTGGGACTTACGGCGGTTTTTCGTGGGGCAACCTATACGTCGGAGAAATTTCCAGCAATACGCAGAATCAACTTTCGCCCAGTATCATCGGCTTGTCCAATAGCGGCTCGAACACTGGTATCGACTTCACGGCTTCCGACTCCGGCTTCGCCATCCCTGCGGGCAAGACGGCTCAATATACACAGGGGGCGGCGGATGTACTTGCTTCCGATACAACGGGCAATGAGACCCTGACCGCGTCCGGATCGGTAAGTGATAATCTACCGGGAACGGCCACGTTCGGTTTCCCGGAGAAGACGGTTTCGCTTGCGGCCACACCGGGATCAGAGGCCTATAGCACCACCTCGCCGATAGTCGACATCAGCAGTTTCGGTATTTCCGGGGGTTTCAAAATTACCACCGACATTGGGATTGATAACCTCTTGCCCGGCGCTCTGATCAACAATGCCGGAGGAGCGATCAATGTTTACCCGACGGGCGTCATTACGGTTCCCGAACCGGCCACGCTGGCATTGCTGGCATTGGGCGGATTGGGATTGATGATGCGCAGACGAAAGAGAGTAGAAGGTTGAGAGTAGAGCGGCAGCTGCGCCGCCGCAAGCTTCCGAATGCGGAACCGGCTGATGCACCACTGGGGTGGACTTGGCCATGGTGATACCATCCATGGCTAGACCTCGGAAAAGGAGCAAATCATGGCGGACCAGACAACTCTAACGTGCGGGAATTGTGGGCGCGTCATCGGATGGATGCCAACGCCGTCTCAAATCAAGGAGGATGTTGTGTGCGGGGAATGCCACGAAAGGCTGGCGCAATCCCAGTTCTGCGGGATTTCCACGGCATCCGCACCGGCCAATTCCTTGCGTAATCCCCTGCGATTTTCCCGACCGCCGAAGGCATTGAGAAGCATATTCTGGATAGGCCTTCTCCTCGAGTTTGCGGTCCTGCTGGACATGACCGGCAAGTTACCCAATCCGGGCGCTTTTTCTCTCCTGTGGCTGGGAGCCATCCTTTGCGCCGGCGCGCTGGTGGGATGGGCGATCATCGTGGCAGGGAGGAACCAGTATGAAAAACGACTGGCCCCATCCCGATTCTGCAGGATTTCCACGGCATCCGCACCGGCGAATTCCTTGCGTAATCCCCTGCGATTTTCCCGGCCTCCAAAGGCACTGCGAAGCATATTCTGGATAGGACTTCTCCTCGGGTTTGCAGCCATGCTGGACATGACCGGCAAGTTACCCAATCCGGGCGCTTTTTCTCTTCTGTGGCTGGGAGCCATCCTTTGCGCCGGCGCGCTGGTGGGATGGGCGATCATCGTGGCAGGGAGGCCCCTGCATGAGAAAACGCACTGGCTTATATCCTGAGATTATCCAAACCGCACAGCGATAACAGGCGCGGTTTTTCTTTGCGCCTCATATTACGACACCGGTTATGAAACCGGAGGGGACAAGTTTCGGCAATCTTTGATGCGGCGCGCAGGGAAAAAACGCCGCCCACACGAGCGGAGCGGGAAGACTTTGACCGTCCCGGAGCCGGGTTGCCGGAAAACGTGGCCGGGCGCCTTCGTTAAGTTATTCACAATCTTGCATTTCGATTCGTTACGGCTATAGTTTAGTTGTGGCTTGTGGCTCTTAAGTTCTGAAGGTCCGCCACCGTGGCGATGATTCATATCGGTTCAGCAAAGGAGATTGTCATGGGAACCTTAGCCGGTATTCTGGAGGGAAAATCCAATCGCGTGTACTCCATCTCGCCGGACCAGAGCGTACTGGAAGCGACGCAAAAAATGAACCAGCATCGCATCGGCTCGCTCATCGTGGTGCAGGACGATCGGATCATCGGTATACTTACCGAGCGCGACATCCTGACGCGGGTCGTGGGCGAAGAAAAAAATCCGCGCCACAGCACGGTTTCCGACGTGATGACCACGGCGGTGATCTTCTGCCCGCCCGAAACCTCCCTGGACGAGGCCAGCGCGATCATGAAGAATCACCGCATTCGGCACCTGCCGGTATGCGATGCCAATGGCGTTCTGCTGGGACTGGTTTCCATCGGCGATTTGAACGCCCGGCACGCCGGCGATCAGGAAATCACCATCCATTACCTGCATGAATACCTCTACGGGCGGGTATGACGTGTCCGGCCCGCTCTGATGGCGCGGCGCGGTCCCGCCAGCCCCGCGGGAGGGCGGTCTTCCAGGCCGCCACAGCCCTGCTTCTTGACCGCGCGCGGTTGATATCCGCCAGCGCGGCGCAGCCGCAACCAAATGTCACGCGCGAAGGGTGCGGAGTTGGCTATAAAAAGGTGGTGAAAAGAGGTCAAGCAGAAAAACAGCAACCGTTCACGGCCCGGTGGGCATCAAGGAAGGGATGGGGCGATCGGTAAAGTAGGCGTCGAGCGCGGCACACAGGTAATCATACTAAGGATCGGCCTTGCTGGCGGCAGGTGGCCGCAGCGGTCCAGATGCGCTGGCACCGTTGGCGTCCGGGAAGGCCGCGCGTGCCTGATGGAGTTATAGGCGCGGCGGGCGGGGTAATCCCCATAAGAGACGGGAGAGGGGAGTTGCGGGATGGTTCGCATAACTGTTGCCATTTTTCAGAGCAGAAGCGGCGTCCGGCCTTCATTTCGGCAATGGTGCGCCGGGCGGCATTGTCATCATGGGGAATCTCGACGAGATCGCCATCGCGACCCTTAATTTCCTGCACATACTGCGCCTCGTGTGCTGAACCACGCTTTGCCGCCAGTTCCTGGTCTTCGGTCGGCGCGTCAGGTGTAAGCGCAGCAAGGGTCAGTCCGTCCCAGGGCAGCGTATAGGCTGCGGGGAGTTGGCCGCGTATTAAATACAGCCGATCCATCCATGATCCGAATTCTCCCTCGAGAAATGCCACGAGATCATGCGGGGAATGAACCAGATTGCCAGCCTTGAATTGCACGGCCTCTCCTTGTCACTGGTCTGCGCGGACAGCCATCGGCACTCGCGCAATGGTTCAACGGATGCCGCTGATTACACACCGGCAATCCTGAATTCGGGAAAAACCGCTCGAAACGTCGTTATTGTGCCGTCGGCGGCAACTATCGGGAAATCTGGCCTACGGGCAAACACACATGCCGACTTGTTAGCAATGTCCCCTCGCTGCTCCAGGGAATGGTATGCCGCTGTATTCCCGTTTACGGCGGCAGTCTCGGTGGTGGGCTCGAGGACGCCAAAGCTTGAGACCAGCAATGTACGCGGAGACAGCGGAAGCAGCATAAGCGTATCCTCGGCGCGCAGACCCCCAAGATTCATAGGCACCACACTGCGGCGCTGGGTGAGAGTCACCGGACAGTTGGGCAACACTAAGTCGCCGCCCTCTGGCGCAAGGGCTTCCACCCGCCAATGCCGTTTTGCTAAGAGTGGCACCGCCAGTTCAATTGCTGTCGGTATTATCCCCAGAATGGAGCCTTTATTCAGTGTCACGGCATTTGGGTACTTTCGAAACAGCCCGATCAGCCTTGTTCGTTCCGCATCGTCTACGGGCTTGCCTTCTGCGGCCTTACGTGCTTGGTACTGTTTCCATATTTCGTCGGATGAAAACGTATGGAGCGCTAATTGCTGCGCAACCTGCATGGCGTTAACATCGGCTTGCTGTAAGAATTCTGGCGTCCGAAAGATATTCATGGCGACAAAATACCATATCCACACACGGTCCTTGATATCTGTAGGAAGCTTGCCTGCTTCGACAACACGCTTGATGACGGGCGCAACGTCGGATTCCATGCCGGTGAAGAAATCCTCGAATTGAGTCCGCGCGGCAGCCGGATCAGCCGCACCCGCCAAAGCGCCTGCGTCAGGCATGTAGAGATTGGCCTTATGGGCTTCGTTGTGCGGCTTCGATTTACGAATTATTTTCTGTTCAAGGTCGAAAACGTAAAATTCGCCGTTTTTCGTGCCATCGGACGTAAAAAATGCCAACTGGAATTCTGGCACGTAGTGATGTTTTCGCTTTTCAGGCATGTCTGGCTCCTCACTTATAATGCCACCAAACCTACTGGCTTTTGGGTGGTTGTATTGAATCCCGAATGAACGTGAGTATGTACCCGACGGTTAGCCCCAAGAGAAAGGTAAAGGTCGATCCGCCTATCTTACCTGTAAAGGTTAGGATTCCAGCGACCACGACAATCGCCAGCACGACTCCGCATGCGATAAGGGACATGCGAATACTGAAACGGGCCTTCGCTTCCTGGGCGTGTAGGTGACGTTCACATAGTTGCGTGACGATTTTGATCAGCTGATCGGCACGATCCGCCAGGGTATGTATGATCTGTGAAATGGTTTCCGGAGGACCGCTCTGTGCACCCGCTGGATGCCCCGCCCCGGAATCTGCGCTGCATGGAAGCAACGGTGGCTTCTCTGTACCGGACTCAGTGGCCTCTTGATTGTCTGCCATAAAATAAATCTCCTTTCGAGCTTTACCCTTCACATATCTTCATGCAGAAATTAGGCTGCCGGTCAAATGCCGAACTCTTCCTGTTCCTGCCGCTCCCTAGCCGCCTCACGCTCTGAACTTCTAATCTCATGCTGCGCCCATCGTCGGATAACGTCGAGCTTGTGATCAAGAAATGCTCTCGCTATTTCCGCCTCGCGCGTATGCTGGGCTGCGATGTCGCCAGAATAGGTTTGGAAGGAATGCAGTCCAATGCAGAATTCTTGGAATACCTCCTTATTGTCTCCAAAACGCCGGAGCACCGTAAGGGTCGGCTCGGGCACTATCGGAGCTTGCTTTTCGTCCAAGTAAGGGGCTGGTAGCGAGCGCGCGAGGGCCACGGCACCGTCAATCCCTACCTTATCAAGCCAGTTATTTACATCCAGGCCGGGCAGCGCGCGCACGAGGTCACCATATTTCAGCATTCGGAACTTCCATTTGGTCTTTTTGCTTCGAACATACGGCGACAACGCCTTAAGAACAGCCGCCGCGTGCTCGGGTAGTGCCACGGCAAGCGCGGCCTCAGCTTCCTTTGCCGCGACCACATTCCCCGTAAGCATAGAGCAAGTGCAGGTCTTGATAACGAATCTGGGATCAAACGGCAACATCGTCACGATGGCTTCGCGCCAGTAATAGCCACCGAGCTTGGCGCTTGCGGAAAGAATCTTCTTTGCCAACTCTTTCGCGGTGGGGTTTCCGAATAGCTCCTCCGGTCTTCGGCCCGACGTTGGCATAGTCTGGGCCCAGAGGAAATTTACGCCTGCGTCCAGTGATCGTTCGTCGGCCACACCCCTGTGATTCGCAAGCAATTCCAGCACTGCGAGCGTTTCCTCACTGGTCAACTGCCGGCAGCGGCCGTCCGTGCCGCGGAGGCCGACATCGAACGTCAGCAGGTACTCAATGCCGAGTCGTCCGTCACGCACAAGTTTCGTCACACGCTCGAAGGCGTGCACGAGATCACCGCCGGCCGTGATAAGTTGGAATGCATCTCGCGGTGACCGCTCAACCAGAGAATCAAGCAACGTGTTTAGTGTCGATGCGTGGGCGGGAGAAACGCTAAGTAACCCGCTCAAATAACCGACGGCAAACGTTGTACTGTGGTATTCGTCAATGGCATCCATTACAGTCTTGATCAATTGGGCGTCCTTGTCCAATTTGCCTAGCGCGATTCCGAAAGCCGTAGCCGAACGAGCTTCGTCAGAACAGAGCCACTTCAGGTTTTTCTGCAACAGGCCGACGTCCACGAGTATTTCGTGGGCGAGTGCGGCCAACTCGGTATTCCAGGGAGAGTCGCCCGGTTCTTTGCGGTGGTCCAGCATCTGCTGGCCTACGGCGGCGATGATACGCGTACTAACATCTTTCGGTTTTAGGCTGGCCTGCCACGTTTTGATTTCCTCGACCAGCTTCGATGGCAGGTTCCCGCCCGCCACATTGTGTTTAAGGAGGAAGCCGATATTTCCAAGAAGCTGCGGCAACAGGACACCGGGAATCCTTTCGGGGGCAAGAATCGTCTTTAATTCACCGAAGAATCCCCGCGGAATCAGGTTGCGTATGTTTTCTACGGCAATGAGCTGGGCGGCGTGGGAAAGATGTTTGTTGGACGAAATGGAGCATTCCGACAAGAGACCTACGGGCAGTTGCCAACAATCATCCCTCTCCTCTTTTGAACGAGGCTGCCAATCGGCGGGGGGAATTCTCCCCATGATGACCACTGGTCCGGCCATACGGCTTCCAAGCCCCCAAAGCGATGCAAATATGCTCCCCAATGTGCCCATGGCCAGCCGCAAAGTTTTCGCATCATCGGTAAACAGCCGTTTGCGTAGGATTCTAACCCTATCACCGAAAGGTACCGCCGTCCCAGAGAGTACGGGCCGGAAAATCTGCTGCCAGATATGCGTCGCATTGTTGCCGAGACCCGGTTCGGACTCCGCCAAGGCGAGGTGGAGTAACATTTCCTCAATGTCGCTGAAGTATTCGGGCAAGGCCATCGCCCTCTCGCAGAACCAGACGAGTTCGCGTCGCGGGCTCCGGCCAAAGCCCGTCGCCACGTGCATCGCTTTAAGCTCTTCGCGCGGTGTCTCCAAGGCGAGGCGCTTGAGTCTGGGCAGGTATAGATCTGGCTGCAGTTCGACCAACTGGATCAGCCGGCGAACCTTGCCATCATCGGCAAGGTCCTGCTGCGTCATTTGGCTGACCCA
>JAJYDU010000087.1 GCA_021790475.1 Planctomycetota bacterium
CGCTTTTCACTCAGGGCCAGGAAGTGCCGGCGGATGCGCCACTCGCGGTGGAGCGAAATGACGAAAAGAAGCAGGTAAAGGACCAGGATCGCCGCCGCGAGCGATATTCCGATTTTATAAGCGTCGCGCGGCGCGGAAATTATGATGAATATAACCATATAGAATAATAATAGTGTCAGTACAATTACCAGCAGAACGGGAGTGATGATCGCCCCGATCAGTTCCGCCGCCAATGCGGCGGCGATTCGCCAGCCATGACCGCGCTCGCGCCGCAGCAGCATGCGCTCCAGAGCCCCCGGCAAAAAAGTAGATGAATCCGCGCCCTCCGGCATCAGACTTACTCCCGAGCGCCGGACGGAGGTTTACCTTTCCCGTTGGCAAGGTATTCCCGCCGGGCCGCGGCATAAGCGGCGGCGTCTATTGGATCATCCGCGCCGTCGCCGCCGGCGCCATCGGCGTTGCCGTCATGCCCGGCGCTTAGCCCCGGCCGCGGCGGGTATGTTTCGTTTCGGATTCGCAGATGGATCGCCCGGAGCGTCGGGCGGCACCAGCCGCAGCCTGTTCCGGCCGCGAGACAATCGGAAAGTTGCGACGCCGTTGACGGTTTTTCAAATCGACAGAAAGTTTCAATCTTCCGCCGCGACACGCGGAAGCAATAGCAGACGATGTCGTCGAGATTCAGCGGCATACATTATAAGTATACCCGATATAATACCAATCGGTGCGCAAGCGAAGAATCGCCCCTTTTTAGGAGAGGACTCTATGCGCAAGCCGATTGCAACAGGCGCGGCAATTTTTCCGGGCATCCCACATCGACCCGACCGGCGAGCCACCGGGTTTATCCCGGTGGGCTTGTGAACTCCCGTGAAAAGGCGGCTTTTTCAACCCCTGCCCGGAAAAATTGCCACGCCCATTGCAACGTGGCGGAAATGGCTTGTGTTCTCGCTATGGTCGGTTTTGGTCTGGGGCTTTGCGGCGACGCGGGCGGGGGCGGCGGGACCGGCGGCGCAAGTCCACGCCATCCCCACCACGCGTATATCCGATGCCTTCGGCATCAACATTCATTTTACAAATCCCCGACCCGGTGTAATGAGAATGATCGCCGCGGCGGGCTTTCGCTGGGTCCGCATGGATTTTGTCTGGTCCAACACTGAGCGGATCAAGGGGCGCTATGATTTTCGCTCTTACGATCAACTGCTCGCGGCGCTGCGCCGCTATCATCTCCGGCCGCTGTGGATTCTGGATTACGGCAATCCGTTGTATGACCATGGCGCGGCGCCAGCCACCCCTCGAGTTCGCCGGGCTTTTTGCCGGTGGGTTGCCGCGGCGGTGCGGCATTTCCGTGGTCATGGCATCATGTGGGAAATGTGGAACGAACCGGACGGCGGCTGGTGGCGACCTCGCCCCAACATCCTGGCGTATGCAAAGTTGGCCCGGGCCGTGGGCAAAACGATCCGCCGCTTGGCGCCGCGGGAACTCTATGTCGGCCCCGCTCTGAGCGGCGGGATGAGTTTGAAATTTCTGCGCGGGTGTTTCAAGGCGGGAGTACTCAAGTATTTCGATGCCGTGACCGTCCATCCCTATCGAAGGCCGGAAACGGTTATTCCGATTTACCGCAAAATAAAAACTCTGATCGCCCGGTACGCGCCCCCCGGCCGGAAGATTCCGATCATTTCCGGCGAATGGGGCTATTCCTACTCCTCCGCGCGGATATGGGCCTGGCTGTGGAAAGGTTACAACGAGGACCGCCAGGCCCGCATGTTGGCGCGGCAATTTCTGGTGAACCTGTCGCAGGGCGTTCCCCTGTCCATCTGGTACGACTGGCATGACGGTGGACTTGATCCGAAAAATTTCGGGGATCATTTCGGCTTGGTTCGCTTTACGTACCATCCCGGTCGGAACCCCGTCTACACTCCCAAACCGGCCTATTTTGCGGCCAGGACACTCATGACCGAGCTTCATGGTTGCCGGTTTGTCAAACGGATAAAAATCGGTGGAGCGGATGATTATGTGCTGCTGTTCCACGGCCCGAAAGGCAAGCGCATCGCCGCCTGGACTACGTCTTCCCAACCACGGGTCGTTGTGCTGCGAATACCTTCCGGTCGCTACCGGCTCACCAATGAGACCGGCACGAAAATACGCGTTCTTATCGCGCACGCCCGCAAGCTTAGTCTTTCCCTTTCTCATGATCCGGAATATCTCCGGAACGGTGCGGGAGCTTATCCGTCCCCGGCCTGGCATCGATGAAATGCGGCAGGCGCGTGGGGGAAATGATACACACGACCTTGCGACTTTGGAACGCGCCGCTGATCAGACGCACGGCGGCGGACCGAACGGCGAATTCTTCAGCCAGGTGGCGGAGCAATTCATCGGTGGCCCGCCCCTGTTCAGGTACGGCGGGCACATCCACCTGCAAGACCGCGCCGCGAATCCCGCGCCAGGCGAAACGCCGGGCGCGGGCGCGGACTTGGAGAGAAAGTACCAGGTTGGAACCGTCCCAACGATAGAATTTTTTCATACGCGCGGCCTTAAACGCGGGGGGTGATACTGGAAACCACTTGAAAAAATCACAAGGCGCCGGCCGTGCTTGAATCCGCCGCCCGGTTCCTCTATCATTCTCCTTATCGTATGTGAAAATTGTTTTTATGAAAGGCAACTACGAATATGTCATCGTCGAAGAATGTTCTACTGCTGACGGGTGGAGAGGGGCATGATTTTGCGCCTATGGCGAAATTTCTCCGCGGTTTGGCCGAGCGCCATGGCTGGAAAGTCACCGCCACGGAAGATCGGGCGGTTCTAAGTTCGCTTTCCGCAAGCGCCTATGCGGCTATCGTGGTGTGCACGCAGGGTGGCGAGTTGACAACCGAACAGGGGCGCGGCCTTGTGGAATTTGTCAAACGGGGCGGCGGCTTCGTAGGTATCCATGGGGCGGCGGCGAGTTGGCGCGGCAATTCCGATTATATGGCCATGCTCGGATGCCGGCTGCTCCAACGCGTTTCGCCGCTGGAGTTCGAGGTGGAGCCGAAAGACGCCGAACATCCCGTCAGCCGGCATTTCCGGCGATTCCAGGTTCAAACCGAACTTTACCAGATGGAAATAACGGCGAGCGATCATCGCACGTTGCTGGCGACTTACTGGCAGGGAAAAACCGAGCCGGTCGTCTGTGTGCGGGAGTTTGGGAAAGGCCGGGTGTTTTATATCTCCCTCGGTCACACCGTGGAAGACTTCCAAAGTGATGAATGGCAGGCACTGTTTCTGCGCGCGCTGCGCTGGAGCACGGGGCAGGCGGAGAAACCGGTCCCGAAAGGCGGCGTGATCGGCTACGGCGGCGCATTCAACATGGGCCGGCACCACTTGAATGCGATGAAAACCGTCGGCATGGTTCCGGTGGCGGCGTGTGATATCGATCCGGCCCGCATGAAGGCCGCGGCGGTGGATTTTCCGGATATTCAAACATATACCAGCCCCGCCGAGATGCTGGCCAAGTCCGACGCGGAATTGCTCACCGTGATTCTTCCGCACAATGCCCATGCCAAGATGGTCATTGAGGTGCTTAACAGCGGCCGGCACTGCGTGGTGGAAAAGCCGATGGCGATCACATCGGACGAAGTGGAGGCGATGATCGCCGCAGCGGAAAAAAACAGGCGTATGCTCAGCGTTTACCACAACCGGCGTTGGGACGGCGATTTTCTGGCCATTGAGCACGTGGTGAAGCACCGGAAAATGCTGGGCGACATCTTCAAGGTGGAAATGGGCATGGGCGGCTACGGCTCTCCGGGCGGCTGGTGGCGGTCGCACAAGGAAATATCCGGCGGCATTCATTATGACTGGGGCGCCCACTTTATGTACTGGGCCTTGCAGCTCATTGACAGCCCGATCGATTGGGTGGTCGCCACCGCGCAGAAACGGGTATGGCTCCAGGTGAGCAATGAAGATCATCTGGAAGCCTACATACGTTTCAAGAACGGTTGCACCTTGGACTTGGAAGCTTCCAATATTGCCATGATTGACAAGCCGCGCTGGCGAATCCTGGGCGTTAAGGGCGCGATCCTGGATCGCGGGAAGGACGCCTTTGAATTGTCGCTGCACCAGTTGGGCGTGAACAATGAAAGCCCCATGCGGGTGAGATACTATCCGCACCAGTCCATTCGATATTATGAAAACGTGGTCGATCATCTGCGTCTGAATGATCCCCTGGAAGTTACCGCGCGCAAGTCCGCACGGGTGATTCATCTGCTTCATACCATGGACCGGGCGGTGCTCAGCGGCCGGCAGGAGCGCGTCCCGGGCGAAGATTGAGATTGCGGAGATTTTCCATAACGCACCCGGCAACAAGAGGACCCGCTGGTGCTTAAAACGCTTCATTGGTATATTGCGCGCGAGCTGGGGCGGGTATTTTTTCTTACCACCTCGGTTCTCACGACCATTCTGGCGTTCGGGGGGACCTTTCGTCCCCTGACCAAGCAGGGATTAAGTCTTGTGCAGTTGCTGCAAGTGCTGCTGGACTTGATACCGGCCATGTTGGCCTATTCCATTCCGCTGGCGGCTCTTTTCGCGGCGGTGATCGTTTACTGGAGACTGGCGACGGACAACGAGTTGACCGGGGCCAGGGCCAGTGGAGTCAGCTACGCTTTTCTGGTTACGCCGGCACTGGTACTGGGGTTGGTGGTGGGGGGGATAGACCTGCTGTTCGTCGGCTATGTGGTTCCGGCTTTTTTGCAAAAAACATCGCAAGTTGTGGTGCAAACCGATCTGGCTTCGATGCTGCTGCATGACGTGGGACAGCATCAGCCCTTTCAATTCGGAAACATGGTGGTGTACGCCGACAACGCCTATCCCATCCCGTCGCCCGCCAACGCGCCGGCGCCGACGGGTGTCAAGCAAACGGTTATTCAATTACGCGGCTTGGCGGCCACACCCCTGGTTAAAGATAACCCCAGCGCCATTGTGCTGGCCCGGGCCGCCAATGTGATCATCGATCGACTCAAGGATCGCAACCAGATGCGCGTGGGTGTTCAACTTAAAGACGGCGTGGCGTACGCCCCCCGGAGTTTCCGACAGATTCGCGGTACGGTTCGTTATCTGCCGCCGGACGGCAAGCCCTACGTGATTGGTTCGTTGCTGGTGAACCGGCCGAAGTTTCTGGGTTTTCGCCGGCTCGCCCAGCTGCGCCGCGACCCTTTCCGTTATGATCCGATCGCAGCGCTGCGGCGAAAATTCAATCGCGACTTGCGAATGGAAAATATTGCCGAATGGTACATTCACCGCTTCCAGGCCGGCGTTCCCATGACGTTTCGCCGCCCCGGCGGCGCGGTGGAAATTCGCTCTCCCGCGGCGCGGTTGAGCGTCAATAAACGGCTGATCTTTCTGGGAAAGGTCCGCCGGCCCGTGCGCGTGGTGGTAATCCGGCGCGGACGCGCGACGATGCTTTATAAAGCGCCGCGGGCCGAGTTGTTGCCGTCCCTTGCCGCCGGCGCGAAAGGACCCGACAGCAAGACGCCGGACGCATCGCTCCGTCTGACCGGCGGCGCCTTGCGCGAACTGAATCCACGGCTGAATCATCGCTTCCATGCCGGTCCGCCGGTGGTGTTCCTTTCATCGCTGCAAATCACGCCGGCGGCGGTGCATCATCCGCCGGCGCCGGCGCGCGGAGATGAATCGCCGGAAATGGCCGGATTGCTCAAGAGCATTCACGGGCGGGTGGATCGTCTGCGGCGGCAAATAGATTCGGAAATGCAAAGTCGGCAATCGTTTGCCTTTTCCTGCGTGGTGTTGGTGATCCTGGGCGCGGCGCTGGGCATTATTCTCCGGGATCGCAATCCCCTGGCGGTATTCGTGGTGGGATTTGTGCCGGCCATGGTTCTGGTGTTGTTGATTAACACGGGCCGGGAAATGATCACCCGGACAAGTGGTTCGGACTTGCCGGGATTGACGCTGATATGGGCGGGCAACGGACTGATTTTGGCTTTAAATCTTCTACTATACAGCCGACTGTTGCGACGATGAGAACCGCAACAAAGCGAGATTCCTCTGGACGCCGCGACTCGACACCGGGGTATGGATGCGACTGATTGACCGCTACATTATCCGCCGGTTTTTGTTCAACTACCTGCTGGCGCTGAGCGTGCTGGTGGGCATGTACATTCTGCTGGACATTATCGTGAACTTTGACCTGTTCGCGCGCGGCGCCGGATACGCGCACGCCGGCATGTTCGCGGCGTTTGCGGGATTGCTTGGAGAAATCGTAAGTTTCTACCTGTACCGGACCTTGGTGATATTCCAGATGATTTCCGGAGTGATTCCCCTGCTGGCGGCGGGATTCACCATGGTGCGAATGACGCGCCACCGCGAACTGACGGCCCTGCTGGCCAGCGGCGTGTCGCTCTACCGGGTGGCCGCGCCGATTGTGCTCTGTGCGATCGGGTTCAATCTGCTGGTGGTGCTGGACCAGGAAGTTCTCATGCCGCACTTCGTCAATAAGTTGCTGCGCAAGCACGGGCAGGTCACGGCCATCTTTGCGCACAACGAGCCAATCTATTTCATTCCGGAGAGCGATCATTCCCTGGTGCTCGCCTCGCGATACAATCCCCGCACGAAAACGCTGCGGAACGTGCGTATCATCGAGCGAACCGCCGCCGGCATGCCAACCGCGCGCATCCTGGCCCGCAAGGCCATCTGGAAAAAAAATATCGGCGAAGGCCCGTTCGTGGGCGGCTGGCTCATGAGCGATGTGGTGCAGTTCAACGATCGCCGCGGAACCAACCCGAACATACGGCCCCGCTCCATTCCCCACATGATTTACTACACGCCGATGAATCCCGGCCAACTCAAGCTGATATTCCGTAAAAAAGCGGTGGATTACCTTTCCACCGCCCAGATCGACAAGTTGATGCTTTACAGTCCGCCGGCGATTCGTATTGAGCTGGAGAAGATCATGAATACCCGTATTTCACAGTTGGTGATCAACATGCTGATGCTGCTGATCAGCATTCCATTCCTCCTGACCCGCGAACCGGGCCGTATGGTGAGCAACATGTTTTTTTGCAGCTTGCTGACCGGTATTTGTTTTGTGACCACGTTCGTGTGTTTTCAGCTCGCCGGCGCCGGCCTTTCGCCGTTCCTGGGCGCCTGGCTGCCGGTGCTTATTTTCGGGCCTCTGGCTATCGTGATGCTTGATACTCTCAAAACGTAAACCGCGCTGCCGATGGGGACCGCCCATCGCCGGGCCGCCCGTCGTCCGGGTAACCGTTGCTACATTGCCCGTGGCATCCAGATGTTCATCCTGTGTTGTGAGCCTGGCGCTGGGGGGCGAGTGCGACCAAAACAATAGGGCTGGCGAAAATAACGCGAAGGAGTGCCGATCATGCCGAAAAACTCGGCGCATTGCCGCGTGGGTTCTTCAACCACGCGCGGGCCGGGGCTTATGGCTAAAACGTGTTTCGGCGGTTCCCCAAATATTCCTTGGCGTCTTGGCGGTTCAATACCGTCTCCGCGACTCCGCGTGAACTCTGCAACCACGCGCGGGCCGGGGCTTGCGGCTGAGAGCGGTGAATCGTCGCCCGGCTTCACTCTTGTGGAAATACTCTACAACGACGGCTCGGTTCACCGGGAAGGTACGGCCGGCCTGCGTTGCAACTATTTCGACGGCGGATCGCGGTTTTTCTGGGAGTAACCAATCTCATCCCCACCCCCGTCATGGCTGGCGTTCAACGCTGGCTGATTCCGGCCGCGCCCTGGGCTCCACAAACGCCTGCGTAGCCGGACCTCCACTATTTGAAAAGCGCGTGTGGCGGCCGTATTGGATCATAAGCGAATCTCCTCGCGCTCTTGCAATTTCCGGCGCCACACCGCGGATGGCAAATAAATTCAGCCCATTCCCGAAAAATTATTATGCCGGTGCGGCACAAGCGCCTCAGCTCACTTTCGCCCCGGCGATCTTTGTGATAAAAGTTGGGGAGTTTTGTTCCGAATTACTCCCTGCGGGTGGACCGGAGGATCGTTGTTCATGCCCAAACGAACCGACATTCAAAGCATCCTCATCGTCGGTTCCGGCCCAATTGTCATCGGGCAGGGTTGTGAATTCGATTACTCCGGCACACAGGCCTGCAAGGCCCTCAAAGAAGAGGGTTACCGGGTTATTCTCGTCAATTCCAATCCCGCCACCATTATGACCGATCCGGAAATGGCCGACCGTACCTACATTGAACCGATCACCGTCGAAGCCATCAGCAAGATTATCGAAAAGGAGCGCCCGGACGCTCTGCTGCCCACACTGGGCGGCCAGACGGGATTAAACGTATCGGTTGCCCTGGCTGATGCCGGCATACTGGAGCGTTTCGGCGTGCAGATGATCGGCGCGACGCGCGAGGCGATTCATCGCGGAGAAGACCGGCGAAAATTCAAACGGATCATGGAAGAGATCGGCCTTAAAGTTCCGCACAGCGGTCTGGCGTACAATATGCCGGAGGCCCGGCGGGTGGTGCGGGAAACCGGTCTGCCGTGCATTATCCGGTCGTCCTTTACACTGGGCGGCACCGGCTCGGGAATCGCCTGGAACATGGAGGAATTTGAAAACCTCGCGCCGCGCGGCCTGGACGCCTCCATGATCGGCGAAATTCAGATCGATCAGTCGCTGATCGGCTGGAAAGAATATGAGCTGGAAGTGATGCGCGACCGCGCCGACAACGTTGTTGTCGTATGCGGCATTGAAAACTTTGATCCCATGGGGGTGCATACCGGCGATTCCATCACCGTGGCGCCCATTCAGACTCTCACCGACAAGGAATACCAGCGCATGCGCGACGCCGGCATCGCCGTGATTCGCGCGATCGGTGTGGAAACCGGCGGCTCGAATATCCAGTTTGCCGTCAACCCCGAAAACGGCCGGATGGTGGTAATTGAAATGAATCCGCGTGTGTCGCGTTCCTCCGCCCTGGCCAGCAAGGCCACCGGCTTCCCCATTGCCCGCATCGCCGCCAAGCTGGCCGTTGGTTATACGCTCGACGAGCTTCCCAATGATATTACCCGCCGAACGGTGGCGTGCTTTGAACCGTCGATCGATTACGTGGTGGTGAAAATCCCGCGCTGGACGTTCGAGAAATTTCCCGACGCCGATGAAACTCTCACCACTCAAATGAAGAGCGTCGGCGAAGCGATGAGCATTGGCCGCACGTTCAAAGAAGCCCTGCAAAAAGGCATCCGGTCGATGGAAGTCAAGCGTTTCGGTCTGGGACTGGATCGCATCGACAAATGGCAGCGGCGGCATGACGCCGAAATAACCGCCCCGGCTCCGGCCGCGGGGGCGGCCCTCGGCGCGAGGGGCGTTGTTGGCACTCGCGCCGCCGCCATGGAAGAGTCGGCGCGGGAATGGCCCATCCCGGAGGAAATATTGATCCGTAAGCTTTCGGTACCGTCGCAGGGCCGGGTTTATTACATTCGTTATGCTTTCAAAATGGGCTTTTCCGTCGATCGCGTGCATACGCTGACGAAAATCGACCGTTGGTTTCTCCGGCAGATCAGGCAACTGATCGATTTTGAAGATGAACTGCTGGCCGGGCGCGCCGCCGCGGCCGACTTCATGGCCGGTCGAAGCGGCGCTGCGCCGCCGCGGGAATTTACCGATCTTTTGCGCCGCGCCAAGGAATGGGGCTATTCCGACGTGCAACTCGCCACCGTCTGGTCGCTGATCCCCGGACAGATTCGGGCGATGCGCAAACGCCTGGACATTGAGCCGGTATATAAGCTGGTGGATACCTGCGCGGCGGAGTTCGAGGCCGCCACGCCTTACTATTATTCCACCTACGAAAAGCCCATCGTCCACTGGCGATCCGACGGAGTTACAGAGCGGATGGACGACGAAGCCCGCGTAAGCGAGCGAAAAAAAATCATTATTCTCGGCGGCGGTCCCAATCGCATCGGGCAGGGTATCGAGTTTGATTACTGCTGCGTACAGGCCGCGTTTGCCTGCCGGGAGTTGGGGCTGGAAAGCGTGATGATCAATTCCAACCCGGAAACGGTCAGCACCGACTACGACACCTCCGATCTGCTGTTTTTTGAGCCGCTTACACACGAAGACGTGCTGAACATTGTGGAGCGTCTCAACGGCCGTCCGCTCTCCCGGGCCGGCGGCCTGGTGCAGGGCGTGATCGTGCAGTTCGGCGGCCAGACTCCGTTGAATCTCGCCCGTGGCCTCAAGGACGCCGGGGCGCCCATCATCGGTACCACCGTTGAATCCATCGAGGCCGCTGAGGATCGGGAACAATTCAACCGTCTGATTGTGTCGCTGGGTTTGCGCCAACCGGACGGTGGCATCGCCCGCAGCGCCGAAGAAGCGCGGAAGGTGGCGGCGGACATCGGCTATCCGGTTCTGGTGCGGCCGTCTTATGTACTCGGCGGGCGGGCGATGGAAATTGTTTCCAATGAAGACCAGCTGGCGTATTACATCCGCCATGCCGTGGAAGTCGCCGACGAGCACCCCATTCTGATTGATCGCTTCCTGGGCGACGCGACGGAAGTGGACGTGGACGCCATCGGCGACGGAACCGATTACCGGGTCATCGGGGTGATGGAACATATTGAAGAGGCGGGAATTCACTCCGGCGATTCGGCCTGCTCGCTGCCGCCCTTCAGCCTGCCGCCGCAGATGATCGAACAGATTCGCTGCAACACCATGGCCCTGGCCCACGCGCTGCGGGTCCGCGGCCTGATGAACGTGCAGTTTGCCGTCAAGGGCGATACGGTTTACGTGCTGGAAGTGAATCCCCGCGCCAGCCGGACGGTTCCGTTTGTAAGCAAGACCACCGGCGTGGCATGGGCGCGCATCGCCGCCAGAATCATGTGCGGTCAATCGTTGCGGGAGCAGCGTCTGCCGCCCGAAGCGGCGCCCCTGCGCCACGTCGCCGTCAAGGAAAGCGTTTTCCCCTTTAACAAGTTCCCCGGTGTGGACGTGATTCTCGGGCCGGAGATGCGCTCCACCGGCGAGGTAATGGGTATCGATCGCACGTTCCCGGTGGCTTATGCGAAATCCCAGATGGCCGCCAACTGCAGCCTGCCGCTGCGCGGCACGGTCTATATTTCGGTGCGCGACGCGGATAAACAGGCGATCGCTGAACCGGCGCGCAAACTGGCCGCGCTGGGTTTCGACCTGATCTGCACCGGCGGCACACACCGGGTTCTTACCGCCGCCGGCATTGCCTGCCGGCGCATCAACAAGATTCCGGAAGGCCGGCCGAATATCATCGACGCCATCAAAAACCGGCGGGTAGACCTGCTGATCAACACGCCCACCAACAAGGGACCCACCACCGATGAGGGCCGTATTCGCGCCGCGGCGATCTTGTATAAAATTCCGATCATCACCACCGTCACCGGCGCCGCGGCCGCCGCTGC
>JAJYDU010000088.1 GCA_021790475.1 Planctomycetota bacterium
GGCCCATCAACTCGCGTGTCAGTCCCTGAAGAAGGCACATTGACCGGAGAGCCGGATGCGGCAAATCCGCACGTCCGGTTCGGAGGGAGGGGAGACCGCAATAAAAGCGGTCTTCCCTACCCCTATAATCACACGCGGCGGCATTTACGGCGGCGCGGGTACGACGCGGGCCGCCGCAGCGGCCCGGCTTCGCGCCGCAGGCCGGCGACGCACGTTGCAGGTGAGGACACCCGCGTTCCCAGCGGCGCGGGTACGACGCAGGGCGGTATTACGCCGGCGAGAGGACTCGCCGGGGTAAATCACACGCGGGTCAAGATCCGCGGCTGAAAATTTTCATTCGCGCTGCGCTCCGTACACGCGCGGCGGCATTTACGGCGAAGCGATTTCGACTTTCGACGCGGGATTCCTCCTGATATTTCACGGATTTTAACCGGGAAGGATTATTCTCCGGGTTCCAGGACAGCCATGAAGGCCTCCTGCGGTATTTCCACCCGCCCCACCTGTTTCATCCGCTTTTTTCCCTCTTTCTGTTTTTCCAGCAGCTTACGTTTGCGGCTCACATCGCCGCCGTAGCACTTGGCCGTCACATTCTTGCGCATGGCGCTGATGGTTTCGCGGGCGATGACACGCGATCCAATCGCCGCCTGCAACGGCACTTCAAACAAATGTTTTCCGATTTCCTTTTTGAGTTTTTTGACGATCGCCCGGCCGCGCGATTCCGCCTTGGCGCGATGCACAATCAGGCTCAGCGCGTCAACAGTCTGGCCGTTGACCAGAATATCCATCCGCGCCAGATCGTCAGCCCGAAATCCCAGAAAGTTGTAATCCAGTGTGCCGTAACCGCGGGTGGCGGTTTTGAGCCGGTCAAAAAAGTCGAAAATTACTTCCGCCAGCGGCATATCGTATTCGATGATGACCCGTTGGGGTCCAAGGTATTCCGTCTTGCGATAGATTCCGCGTCGATCCTGGCAGAGCTTGGAAATATCGCCGATGTTCTCCGCCGGAACAATGATGCTGGCGCGGATCATCGGTTCGCGAATTTCCCGGACTTTGCTTAAGTCCGGCAGAGCCGAAGCGCTGTCAATGGTTTTGACGGCGCCGTCGTTCAATACCACTTCATAGGGCACGGTCGGGGCGGTCTGCACCACCTGAACATGCTGCTCCCGTTCCAGCCGTTCCTGGACGATTTCCATGTGCAGCAGGCCGAGAAACCCGCAGCGGAACCCGAAGCCAAGGGCATCGGAGGTTTCCGGTTCGAAGGTAAATGAAGAATCGTTGAGCCGCAGTTTTTCCAGGGCTTCGCGCAGGTGGGTATATTCGGCGCCCGGTCCCGGATAGAAATCGCAGTACACCATTTGCTTGGGGAGGCGATAGCCGGGCAGGGCCAAGGTGGCCGGCGCGCCGGCGTCGGTGACGGTATCGCCGATGGTCACATCGCCGAGCGTTTTGATGTTAGCCACGAGGAAGCCGACTTCGCCGGCGCCCAGGGAATCGACATGCGCGGGCTTGGGCATGAATTTGCCCAGGTCGGTGATCTGGTACACACGCTGCCGGCCCATCATTCTTATTTTCCGCCCGATGGCGAGTTTTCCGTTTATCAAGCGCACGTACACGATTACCCCGCGATAATCGTCGTATTTGCTGTCGAAAATTAGCGCCTGCAGGGGCTGGAGCGGATCGCCCCGGGGACCGGGCAGTTTGAGACAGATCGCCTGGAACAGCTCGTCCATGCCCAGACCGCTCTTGGCGGATATGCGAATGCAGCTCAATGCGTCGATGCCAAGAACCTGCTCCATTTCCTCGGCCACTTCGTCGGGCCGGGCGCTGGGCAGATCAATCTTGTTGATAACGGGGATCATGTCCAAGCCGGCTTCAATGGCCGCATAGGCGTTGGCCACGGTCTGGGCCTGCACGCCCTGTGTGGCATCCACCACCAGCAGCGCTCCTTCGCAGGCCTGGAGGGCCTTGGCCACTTCGTAATGAAAATCCACATGACCGGGCGTATCGATCAGATTCAGCATGTAACGCCGCGAGTTGAGCACGTGAAAAACAGTTACGGCGCTGGCCTTGATGGTTATGCCGCGTTCGCGTTCCAGTTCCATGTCATCAAGAAACTGGGCATGCATTTCCCGTTCGGTAATGGCGCCGGTTCGCTCCAATATGCGATCGGCCAGCGTCGACTTACCATGGTCGATATGGGCGATAATGCAAAAATTGCGTATTTCCATCGATTCAGGAGCCTCATGCAAGCAACAATTCTCACGCCTGGCGATCATCCTAACCGGCACGGGCCGCTCCCGAAATAGAGCATTGATACATTCCCTTGCGACATGGTACGCAATTTGTTTCACTATGAGTGATCGCGGCGCGGGAGGCGGAGTCGTCGCCTGGATCCGGCCTGATCCGGATCTTTTCAAATACCACGGGAGGTTTTCATGCGATTGGATAAATTCACCATCAAGGCCCAGGAGGCCCTTGGCAATGCCCGGAATCTAGCGGCCCAAAAACATCATGGCGAGGTGAACACGCTCCACCTGCTGGCCGCTCTTCTGGATGAGAGCGATGGCGTCGTCCGTCCGCTCATAGCCCGGATTGGCGGGGATGCGGATCGCCTGGCGGGAATCGTTCATTCGGAACTGGGGCGGTTGCCGACAGTTTCCAGCGGCGCCCAGCTTGGCATCTCCCGTGATTTGAGCGAAGTGCTATCCACCGCACAACAAGAGGCGGATCGCCTCAAAGATGAATATCTTTCGACTGAACATCTTTTTCTGGCCCTGGCCATTACGCCATCGACGGCGAAAGACGCTCTTGGCGTTCTGGGCGTTGCACGCGAGGGCCTGCTGACGGCTCTCAAAGACATCCGCGGCAGCGCGCGTGTGACCGATCAGAATCCGGAAGATAAATACCAGGCCCTGGAGCGCTACGGCCGCGACCTGCTGGCGGCGGCGCGCCAAGGCAAACTCGATCCGGTCATCGGGCGCGACGAAGAAATTCGTCGCTGCATGCAGGTGCTCAGCCGGCGCACCAAGAACAACCCCGTCCTGATCGGCGAACCGGGAGTGGGCAAAACGGCCATCGTGGAAGGTCTGGCGCAGCGCATTCTTTCCGGCGATGTACCGGAGGGCCTCAAAAACAAGAGGCTGATCGCGCTGGACATGGGCGCACTGGTCGCGGGAGCCAAATACCGCGGCGAATTTGAAGACCGGCTCAAGGCCGTACTCAAGGAAATCGAGCAGTCCGGCGGCGGCGTGATCCTGTTCATTGACGAGTTGCACAATGTTGTCGGCGCCGGCCGGGCGGAAGGAAGCATGGATGCGTCCAATCTGCTCAAGCCGGCGCTGGCCCGCGGCGAACTTCGCTGTATCGGCGCGACCACGCTGGCCGAATATCGCAAATATATTGAAAAAGACCCGGCGCTGGAGCGGCGTTTCCAGCCGATCCTGGTAACCCAGCCCTCCGTCCAGGACGCCATCGCGATTCTCCGGGGCCTCAAGCCGCGGTATGAAACCCACCACGGCGTGCGGATTCAGGATTCCGCCCTGGTGGCCGCGGCCACGCTGAGCCAGCGTTACATCACCGACCGCTTTCTGCCGGACAAGGCGATCGATCTGATCGATGAAGCCGCCAGCCGCCTGCGCATCGAAAATGACTCGCTGCCTGCGGAGCTGGACGACATTCGCCGGCGCATTGTACAACTGGAAGTGGAGCGGGAAGCGCTCAAAAGGGAAAAGGACGAATCCTCCAGGGAACAGTTGGAAAAAAACCGGAAACTGCTGGCGGAACTCAACGAAAAGAACACCACGCTTAGCGCCAAATGGGATCGGGAATCGGGTCTGCTGCGGGCCATCAGGGCCATTCGCGAAAAAATGCAGATGATCCAGACGCAGTTGGAAGATGCCCAGCGGCAGGGCCGTCTGGAGCAAGCCGCCCGTTTGCGTTATGGCGATCTGCGGCAACTCGAATCCGATCTGAAACAAAAGCAGTCGCAGCTCGATGAAATCCTCAAGAGCGGCCGGTCGATGGTGCGCGAGGAAGTCACGCCGGAGGAAATCGCCGGGGTGGTCGCCAAGTGGACCGGTATTCCGGTGGCGAAAATGCTTGAAGGCGACAAACAGCGCCTGCGGCAAATGGAATCCTGGCTGGAGCGGCGCGTCGTCGGCCAGGAGGAGGCGGTGCGGGCCGTAAGCCACGCCGTGCGGCGCAACCGCGCCGGCCTGGGCGACCCCCGCCGCCCCATCGGCAGTTTCATGTTCCTGGGCCCGACGGGGGTGGGCAAAACCGAGCTGTGCAAGGCGTTGGCTGAATTTCTCTTCGACACCGAAGACGCTATGATTAGAATTGATATGTCTGAATATATGGAGCAGCACAGCGTGGCCCGGCTCATCGGGGCGCCCCCCGGTTACGTCGGTTATGAAGAGGGAGGCGCGTTGACCGAAGCGGTCCGCCGCCGACCTTATTGCGTGATCCTGTTTGATGAAATTGAAAAGGCCCACCGCGACGTGTTCCACGTGCTGCTGCAGGTGCTCGACGACGGCCGGCTCACCGACGGCCAGGGACGCACCGTTGATTTCAAGAACACGTTGATCGCGATGACCAGCAACCTCGGCTCGCAGATGATCCAGGAATTGGCGGCCAAGCCGGGTACGGACTGGGAAATCGAAGCCGGCGTGCGGGAGATTCTGCGCGCGCACTTCAGACCGGAATTCCTTAACCGCGTGGATGAAGTGGTGATTTTCCATACCCTGCGCAAAGAACAGCTGGCCCAAATCGTGGACATTCAGCTGCGCCATCTGGAGCAGCGGCTGCACGCCGGCGGTTACAGTCTGGCGATCAGCGCGAAGGCCAAAAAAGAACTTGCCGAACAGGGTTACGATGCAACCTTTGGCGCCCGCCCGCTCAAGCGGGTGATTCAGCAGCGAATCGAAAATCCGCTGGCGGAAAAAATACTTGCCGGGGGATTGCCGAACGGTTGTTCCATCCGGATTGACGCCGACCGCCACGGTCAGTTCACGTTCGAGGCCGGCGCGCCGGCGCCGGAGGGAGAAGGCGTGTAATAAATGATCCACGAGCGGTATCTCCCGGTGAACCGTCCGACCGTATGGAAGAACAGCCACCCGGGCGGCCGGCCTGGCCGGTGGCCGCCCGTCGGTATCCTTGTGAGCCATGCGGTGGTTGCGTATTCTTGGACCGATCCAAGATCGGAGAAAAGGCGTCATGGCGGGTTATCATCCCAGAAGCATCGAGAAAAAGTGGCAGGAAATCTGGCTTCGGAACAAACTTTTCGCCGCCGGCGACGATCCGTTGCGCCCCAAATATTACGTATTGGACATGTTTCCCTACCCTTCCGGAGAAGGGCTGCACGTAGGCCATCCGGAGGGTTATACCGCCACCGACATTGTCGCGCGATACAAACGGGCCGGTGGTTTCAACGTGATGCATCCGATGGGCTGGGACGCCTTCGGCCTGCCCGCCGAGCAGTACGCCATCAAAACCAATACGCATCCGAGCGTTCTGACCCGTAAGAACATCGATCGCTTCCGCACCCAGCTTGCATCCCTCGGTTTTTCCTACGATTGGGACCGCGAAGTGAACACCACCGATCCAGCTTACTACCGCTGGACGCAGTGGATATTCACGCGACTTTATGAAACATGGTTTGACGACAAACCAGGCAAAGGCCGTCCCATCCATGAGTTAATCGCGCAATTCGCCTCCGGCAAACGACCCGTTCCCGGCGGCCGGCCGTGGGCGGACCTCAGTGCCACCGAACGCCGCCGCATCCTGGCGGATTTCCGCCTGGCCTACGAGGTGGAGGCTCCGGTCAACTGGTGTCCCGCCCTGGGAACCGTTCTGGCGAACGAAGAAGTTATCGACGGCAAAAGCGAAGTGGGCGGCTTTCCCGTTGAACGCCGTCCCATGCGCCAATGGATGCTGCGCATTACCGCCTACGCGCAGCGGCTGCTGGAGAGCCTTGATAAACTCGACTGGTCCGATTCACTTAAACTCATGCAGCGCAACTGGATCGGCCGGTCCGAAGGCGCCGAGGTTCATTTCACGGTGGCCGGCGGCAATCAGCGGATCACCGTTTTCACCACTCGACCGGACACTCTTTTCGGCGCCACGTATATGGTCCTGGCGCCGGAGCATCCGCTGGTGAATCTCCGGGCGGCCAATCATATTGTGCCGGCCGCATGGCCGGAGGGTACTTTGCCCGAGTGGCGATACAAGCTTTCCGCCGAAAATCCGCGTGCGGCGTTGGCGGCTTACCAGCAGTGGGCGGCGGCCCGTTCCGAGCGCCAGCGCCAGGAAGACACCACAAAATCAGGCGTATTCAGCGGGGCTTTTGCGGTTAATCCGGTCTGTGGTGAAAAGATTCCCATTTTCATCGCGGATTACGTGCTGCCGGGTTATGGAACCGGCGCTATCATGGCGGTGCCGGCGCATGACCGGCGCGATTTTGATTTCGCCCGTTTATTCCATCTACCGATTCGCCGTGTGGTCAGTTCAGCGGTGCAAAAACCGGATACCGGTGAACTGCCGTTGGAAGCCGCCGGCTACGCGGTGGACTCGCCCTGGATCAACGGTTTGCCTACGGCGCAGGCCGCCATTCGGATGTGCGATCGCTTGGAAGAGAGTGGTCTGGGTCGCCGTCGGGTCAACTATAAGCTCCGCGACTGGCTGTTCTCGCGGCAGCGTTATTGGGGCGAGCCGTTTCCGCTGGTGCACCTGGAAGACGGCACGACGGCGGCGCTGGCCGATTCGCAACTTCCGCTGGAATTGCCTTCGCTGGCGGATTTCAAGCCGACCGGGACGATGGAACCTCCGCTGGCCAAAGCTCTCGCCTGGCGCAACGTGCACGTGGCTCTGGATGGCGATCCGGCCAATCCCCGCGCCCGCGTGGTTCCCGCGGGCGCCCCCGGCGCGGCGCCGGCCCGGCGCGAGGTCAACACCATGCCGCAATGGGCAGGCTCGTGCTGGTACTACCTGCGCTATCTTGATCCACATAACGAGAGCGCTTTCTGCGAGAAAAACAACGAGCGCCGCTGGATGGCTGATCCGCCTGGCGTGGATCTTTACATTGGCGGCGTGGAGCACGCGGTGCTGCATCTTTTATATTCGCGTTTCTGGCACAAGGTACTCTTTGATCTGGGGCTGGTATCTTCGGACGAACCATTTCGCAAACTCGTCAACCAGGGGCTGATCCTGGGGGAAACGGAATATACCCTGTTTCAAAGCGAAGCGGGCGAGTGGGTATCGTGCGCTGCTGTTGATCCGGAATGGACCACTCGCATAGGCCCGGACGACAAACCGCAGATTGTTTCGCGGCACACCGCGACGGGGGTGGTCGTGGTGGGACGCTCGTGCGATCCATCCAAAGTGGAAAAACGCGGCGACGCCTTCGTGCTTGCCGGCAACCCGGCTATTCGCGTAGACGCCCGCTCGTTCAAAATGAGCAAATCCCGCGGCAATGTGGTCAATCCCGATGACGTAATCGCCCGGTACGGCGCCGATGCGCTTCGCCTGTTTGAAATGTTCCTCGGACCGCTGGAACAGGTTAAACCGTGGAGCACCGCCGGCGTGGAGGGTGTATACCGGTTTTTGCAGCGCCTCTGGCGGAACCTGACCGGCGGCGGGACGGCGGCGCGCGTGGTGCGCCGCGACGCCGGCGGAACATGGCGCTGCGATTCGAGTGTCCTGAATGAAGCGGAAGCACAGGCGGCGACCAACGACTTCCAGACCGCCCTGCGCCCCATGCACCGGACCATCCGAAAAGTGACGCAGGATATCGAACGGCTTTCCTTCAACACCGCCATCAGCGCCATGATGGAATTCAACAACACTCTCTCCAGGCTCACCTGGATTCCGGTGGAAGCGGCGCAAACTCTGGTTCGCCTGCTGGAACCGTTTGCTCCGCACATCGCGGAAGAACTTTATCACCGGCTGGCCGGCGCCGCAGCGCAAGTTTCCATCAGCTTATTGCCCTGGCCGGAGTATGATGAGGCGTTGTGTACGGATGAACAATTGGAAATTCCCGTGCAGATCAACGGGAAACTTTCCGGGCGGGTGAAAGTTGCCGCCGGCGCGGGCGAGCGGGAAGTGGTGCGGGCCGCCCTGGCCGACGCCCAGGTGAAAGCCCGCCTGGCCGGCCGGGCGCCGCGGAAACAGATATATGTCAAGGATCGCATGCTGAACCTGGTGGTGTGAAAGAATGTTGGGAAGCCTGCTTGGAATGTTAGCGAAGATGCCGGTGCGCCGAGACGCTTTCCGCGGTCCGGGGCAGGGGAGAGAGACGATTCATATTGAAAAGGGAATAGGGCGATGTTGAATCACAGGTCAAAGATCGCCGATAGTATAATGATCATACAAGGATAGTCGTCCCGCCGCCAAATCTGCTGGTGGAATAGATAGGTGCAAAAGTGGATATGATAGAAATAACCGACTCCGCGCCGCCCTGGGCCGTCGCCAACGGAACCGTACATACGGTGGGGGAATTTGTGGACTACCTACACTCTCCGAGCCGAAAGCCGCTTTTCATTCTCGGGGAATCCCTGCGAGTCCTTGCGTCTTTCCCGTCAAGTTGCATCGACTGCTGTATGACATCGCCGCCTTATTGGGGCCAGCGAGCTTATTCCGGCGGGGGTATCGGATTGGAGGAAAACCCCGGGGAATATATGGAAAATATCCTCGCCATCATTGCCCAGGTAAAGAGAGTCCTCAAGCCTGCCGGCTCCTTTTGGCTCAATATTGCCGACACGTACCTTCGCAAAGGCCTGGTTGGCATTCCCTGGCGGATTGCCTTCGCCATGACCGACCGGCAGGGATGGATTCTGCGGAACAGCGTGATATGGAATAAAGTCAAAGGTGGTCCCGACAATGCGAAGGACAAGCTTCGCAACGTTCATGAAAACGTCTTCCATTTTGTAAAAGCGGACCGCTATTTTTATGACACGAACGCCATCCGCTGCAAGCCCGGCCAGGCGAAGGTAATTAACGGGACGGTGGTGTCAGCGACGGGCGTTTCAGGTATCCGCTACCGCCGGCAGATTGAGCTGTCCACCGCGCTGAAGGAGGACGAGAAACAGGCCGCATACCAGGCGCTCTCCGCCATACTGGATGAGGTGCGGCTGGGGAAACTATCTGATTTTCGTATGATTATCCGTGGGCAACATCGCGCGACCCACTCCAACTCCGAGCAGGTCTCAGGCCGCGCCCGCGAATTGGCTGAACGCGGCTATTACTTCCTCAGGTACGACCCGAACGGCGCCAAGCCACGCGACGTCTGGGACATTCTGCCTGAAGATACGCAGAAGCGGAAACTCCACTTCGCACCGTATCCCCCGGACCTGTGCCGAATACCGATCCTCGCCACCTGTCCGGAAGGGGGCTGCGCCCCATAAGCGTTAACTTAATATTTACGCAACCGCACATTTATGCCAGTACTTAATTGCATAAATCCGAGTAATATCTTTTAAAGCCGACTGGGTGTACCGTCCGCTTGGTCCACTCGAACGGCGTCGCCTGGGGATTGTAGACGCCGATGAACCGGTCGATGGCCTGACGCAGTTGCCGGGGCGAGATGAAGCTGGCACCCCGCAACGCCTTGCGGGAGAGAATACTGAACCAGCACTCGCACAAATTCAGCCAGGAGGCGTGCGTGGGGATAAAGTGGAAGTGCACATTCCGGTGGCGGGCCAGCCAGCGATCCTGCTTGGGCTTGTGCGTGTTCAAATTATCCAGCACCACGTGAATTTCCTTGCCCGGATGGGCCGCCACCACTTGGTTCATGAAATCCAGGAACTCCACGCGCCTCCGCCGGCGATAATGCCCGCCCTGCACTTGGCCGGTGGCGATCTCCAAGGCCGCGAACAAGGTGGTGGCGCCGTGGCGCTTGTACTGATGGTTAAAACCGCTGACCGCCTTGCCGTTGGAGAGCTTGAGCCACCCCTGGGCCCGCTCCAAGGCTTGAATATGCGGCTTTTCGTCGACCGCCAGCACCACCGCGTTTTCCGGCGGGTCCATATACACGCCCACCACGTCGGCGGCCTTGGCGGCAAATTCCGGATCCGTGCTGACACACCAGCTCCGCCGCCGCGCCAAGTGAATGCCCTGCTTGCGGAGCACCCGCCAGACCTGATCGGCACTGACATCGCCCAAGGCCTTGGCCACCTCCGATCCGGTCCACGTGGCCAGACCCGATGGCGGGGATTCGTCGAGCTTGGCCAATACCCGCCGCTCGGTGGTGGCATCGTAGCGGACCGGCGCTCCGGGCCGGGGGCGATCCTGCAATCCCGCCCAGCCGTCCCGCGCAAGGCGGTGCCGCCAGCGGCTGACCTAACTGGCCGGCACCCTCAATTCCGCAGCGATTTGCTTGGTTCCTTGGCCCGCGGCGGCCAGCAGCGCCATGCGGCTGCGTTGCACTAACCGATGGGGGCTGGTGGTCGCCCGAACCACCGCTTCCATCTGCTCCTGTTCTGCGACACCCAACACGATCGGAACCGATTGTCTGGCCATGAAACATAGGATACTTTATTATCCGATATAATGCAAGTAAGTAGTACTACAACGCCACAAAAGCTCAAGCGAATGTACTTGGCTGACCGATGAAGCCTTTCAGGAGCCGTATTTCTGAAAGGAGTCCCGGCATGGAAGCTGACGCGATTCTGAG
>JAJYDU010000089.1 GCA_021790475.1 Planctomycetota bacterium
CACGCATTAGGCAGGCATAGGCGGGAGCGCCGGGGGGGCGTGGCGTCAAGCGAAGGCCGGCCAGTTGCTCGTCGCGAGGCTGTTTTGGTCGAAAGGCCGTGAACGGCTACCCCCTTTTCAAACACAGCCAAATGTTTTAATCTTGAGGGTGCGCGGTATAAATCTTCCAAGGAGAAACATGATATGGTAGACAAAACCTCTGGGGCCAATACACCAAGTGGAGGCTGGACCTATGGCCGCGTTGCATCGCTTCGAGGGGGGCTACTGATACTTGGTATTGGCACGCTGCTGGCTATAGCGTCCGCACGCGGCCAGTCGGAAAAATATCCCTTGGCTGATTTGGGTTATATCCCCAGGCCCAGGTGGGTAGAGCAAACCGGGCCGGGATTGCCGCCGGCGGCGGCGTTGGTCGGCGCGCTGCGGGGCTGCAAGCCGGTTCAGATTAGCCAGGGGGCGCGGCACTTAAGCATCAGCAACCAGTTCCTTACAATCACCTTCCAGCAGAAGACCGGGCGGGTGGTACGGATCATCAATGACGGCTCCAACGTGCTGCAAGGCTCCTGCGTCGCCACGGCGTCCAATACCCCCTTCGTGGTGGCGGTGGAAAATCGCAAAGGGCTGCATTATTTTTCCCAGATCGGGCCGGTTCGGAAAGAAACCCTCGCCGCCTTTTCCGTAAAGCTCCAGGCGAAAAAGCTCTCCCACGGCGGCGCGATGGTGGTGGTAAAGGGTCACAACAAAGGCGGTGTTCGTATCGAGTATTGGGTGGTACTGTTGCCGGGCGAACCCTTAAGCTATTGGCGGATGCGCGTTGAAAATGATCATCCGAATGATCTGATCAACAAGGTAGTCTTTCCCCAATTCGCCGGATTGGTGGTGGGTAAACACGCCGCCAACAACTGGTTTACCTTTCCGATTATGCTAGGGGCGAAAATCAGGGCGCGGGGCATCCCAGCCGGGAAAACTCTTCAAAAGGTTATCGACGGGCTTGGTATGAAGGGGCGGACGCAGGGGAGCTACACGTACCCCTTCGGCCTGCACATGCAGTGGCTATCGCTGTATCAGCTAAGCGGCGGGCAAAAGCGGGGAAGAGGGTTTTATGTGGCATGTGACGATAATTATACGTATGTCAAATATATGGATATTGGCGAAGGGAAAGATCATGCCGGTGTCATGAAGTATACCTTTCCGGGTACTTGGATTACACCGCATTCCGGTTGGACCACGCCGTGGTTCAGCGTGGCCTATTATCCCCAAGGCGGGTGGGAACGGGCGGCGCGCTGGTACCGAAGCTGGGCTAGGAAAGTTGGATTTAAGCCGCCGGCCGGGGCGCCGGCCATCATTCGCCGGATGCCGGCGATGTGGTGGAGTCAATGGAACAATACCTATCGGGACATCAAGAATTTCTTCGAAGTGCAACAGCGCGCGCCGGTTTCCGGGATCATTTATGATTTCATGGGGGGAGATAATCTACCTCTCGAAGATATGCGCGGAAACACCTCCGATATTCGACACGTGAACGAAGCAATTCGGCGGTTGGGTGGGATACCTTGCTTTTACATTTGCCCCTGGCTGCTGTACCAGGGGTACACCGATTTCGGCACAAGCAAATACTCTTTCGTAGAGGGACGGACGGGGGCCGTCGCGGGCGGCTGGGGCGACACCTGGCCGGACCCGGCCGATAAAAAGTTTGTGGAATTGTGGTGTCTGAAAATTCGCCGTCTTGTAAACAAGTTGAAAGCGGGCGGGGTCACGTGGGACGTCGGTGGCGGTGGACTCAATGGCTTTCACTGCAATTACAACCCCCGGCGTACCTACCGCCCCGACCTACTTCCTTACTACACGAAGGAATTGTTCAAGGCGGTGCGCCGCACCGGCCGGAAATATAATCCGGAGTTTACGATTTCCACCGAACACTGCGCCGACTATTATGCCTCTGAATTCGCCCGCTCCGCTGCGCACATATATGAGTTCGAGCACACGGAGGTCCCGCAAGGTGTCCAGGGGCGATTAATGCCGGTGCTTTTTCGTTACACCTTACCCCGGATATCGGCACTGCAATATCCCACTCAATGCAACTCCGATTTCTGGATGTACGGATACGGGCCGGGCTATGGATTTCTCGGTGGCGAGCGGTCCTGGGGGAGGAACCCGAAAACTCGGGCCGCCAACTATACTTTCTATAAGCTTCAATGGTATCTCTACTACCGCTGGCGCGTAGGCTTCATGGACGCGGTGGTGGATGGCAAAGTGTTGGGCGAAAACGTCACCGCCGGAGTGGGGAAGAAAAGTTTTCCGTGCGAATTTCCCAACCATCTGGTGGTCTGTTCCTTTCTGGGAACCGGGCGGCAGATTACCTTGGGAGGTTGGTTCGATCTGAATCCCAGCGCTTACGGGCGGGCGTTGCTTCGCTACCGCCGGGCCGCTTCCGCCCAAAGTCACGCTGGCGATTCAGACGCCTTTGGACCACGTCCGCAAAGTATACCTGCATAAGGTCGGGAAACCCCCGCGATTGATTAAGTTCCGGCAGCAAGGCGACAAGGTCTACCTGACCGTGCCCCATCCGAGTTATTTCGCTATAGAAATGATTGACCGGGGGATTCACCCCCAGCTTAACGTGCCGTCGGCAGCCTATGAAGGCAAACCGCTGACGATAAAACTGGCGCTGACCAACTGGACCGGTAAGGCGGCGCGGGGAACGGTTCGGCTGGGCCTGCCGGTGGGATGGAGCGTTTTTCACCAGGCGCGACCTCGCCGCTGGGCAATTCCCGCCGGCAAACAAACGGTGCTTGCCTTTCAGGTAAGTGTTCCGCGAGAGCCGCTGCAACGCACCTATCCGCTCTCTGCGGTGATCCGATTCAATAACGGGCGGAAACTTGATACCGCCGCCACAGTTCGGGTGATGAGGCGTTGCTATCTTCATGTGGATCATCCCATCCTGAACGTGGGCGCTACGGGACGGGCGACCGCGACCTTCATTAACAACCTGCCGGTTCCCGTCAATGTCCAAGCGCAGGTCGCGGCGCCGGCTGGTATGGTGGTGGCGCCTTCATCGTTTGATATCCATCTAAGCCCGGCCAGCTTCCAACAGCAGCATGTAATGTTGAAAACATCGCCGGTAACGTCCGCGGTGGCGACAACAAAGGCAATATATCCCCGGCGGCTGCAAGTCCTGCGGATACAGACGGAAAAGATACCGCTTTCCGGCGCTATGACCCTACGTTACAGTGTTCAGACTGCTGGTGGAAGGCAAACCTGGCGGAAAGTTTATTCCTGGACTCCCCAGGTGAAGCTGCTGAGTTTGGCACGGGCCGCGTGGAGAACCAGGCTTTTTCCGTCCATATATATCGGGCAGGGCCAGTATGGTGTGATGGGGATCGGAGGCGGCGAAACTCTTAGATTGTCATCCACGGATCCCCTGACCAGCGATGCGAACTGGCCGATCATACGAGTGGGCCAGAGAGTGACGTTACCTAAAAATAAATCCTCTTCCATTCCTTATAAAAAGAATAGGGGATGGGGCGTGTTCCGCACCTGGATCAACGTGCCGGAATCCTGGATGAAATATAGGCGCATCAGGCTCCACGGTGTGGCCCCCTATATAAGAGGCTGGCCCCTGTTTAGTTTTAATTATGTCTTTATAAACGGTCGCCCCGCGGGCGCGTTGGGCGATAACCGTAGCATCCCGATCGGGCCTTATCTGTATTACGGCGGGAAAAATCTGATCGCGATCGCGCAATACGCGCCAGCGGGAATTCCGCGACTGTCCATTGTGGCTGGTCCGGCGCCACCGGCCCTGGAGCGTGCGTTTAAAACTCAAAACGGCAGGTAAATAGCGCGGAGCTATCGAGCCATAACCATACAGCCCCCGAGGGCACGGAGTGTGCAGTGAGTTTGCCGTACCGCCTTGGTTCCACCTTCCGCATCGGGCGGAACTTGCGAGAGCTACTCTAGACGTGGGAAAACGCAAGGCGGAAAACCGCGGCAATCCCGAGAGCCATCGGGGACTGCGAGTTGGGGATTTTCGGCCATGGGGCAGCCGCGGGGATCGCCATCCCGCAGCCGTCGTAGGTTATAGCTATCGGGTCGTGAATGGTCCCGTTTTTTTATAAGGAGCCGACCATGGAAGGTCAAAATGTTCTGACGGCGGACCTGCCTGCCGGCAGGCAGGAGCCTTGGCCCGGCGGATATTGCCAGAAAATATTGGCCCATCGGTAGTACGATGTTGGGAAAAATGACTGTGCGATAACGCAATATATCGCCAACGACATAATATTGGCAATGACCTTGAGTTCCCTTCGGATCGCGCAAAACTGCCCGCCGCGGAACTCTACCTGGAACCACACGCCGACAAGCTGGTGATCCTTGACGAAATTCATCGCCGGCCCGGTATCTTTCAAAGCTTGCAAGCCCTCATTGATCGTCGGCAATCCCGCCCCGGAGAGAGGATTTTACAGCGGCGCCGATGACTTGAACGCATCGCACAGAGTTGTGGTTTACCCCGGCGCGAAGTGTTATAAGCTGGACCAGAATACCCAGCTGATGTCACTGCGTTGTTTTCTGGATCATGTATCAAAAAAGAAAGCGTGGAGTGTACAATAACGGCATGTGCAAATTGACCATGTTCCCGGCCGGGAAAATGCTTTGACGACTCTGCTGATCCATTTGCTTTTGGCGTGTCTGGGGCTTATGGCTCTATGCATATTGTTGTGGTGGATGGTCCGTTTCATCCGCCACCGCGTTCTGCGCCCGCCGGAAGAGGAATTCGGTTTTTCTCTCAAGCAACTGGAGCGGCTTTATAAGCGGGGGGAGATCACAGAAGAGGAATTCAAGGCGATCAAAAGAAAAAGGGCGCTGAAAACCGCCGGCATGCCGTCCGGGCCGAATGCAACCGGCGGCCCGACCAAGCCGCGGAGTTGAATCTTCCGATATTGAAGTACTCCGGTCGATCCTCTAGTGTAAACGGCTCGATCGCCTGCCGGCTTCTGTGCCGGCGGCGACGGTATTGTAATGTTTCAGGAGACGCCGGCGTGCATCCAGCCGTTCTTATCTGGCTTGGCAAGATTGCCGTGGCCTCTCTGCTGGGCGGCGTGGTGGGCGCGATCAGCGGATTGGGCGGCGGCATTGTCATTGTCCCCGTGCTGACGCTTTTTCTGCACATGCCCATCCAGCAGGCCATCGGGGCCAGCATTGTTTCGGTGATTGCGGTTTCCAGCGGCGCCGGTTCGGTCTATGTGCGGGATCACATTACGAATGTTCGTATCGCTATGTTTCTGGAATTATCCACCGCCACCGGCGCCATCCTCGGCGCGGCGGTGCTGGCGCGGCTTCTCAACGGCGATACGCTCAGGGTTATTTTTGGTTTGACGCTATTAGTATCCCTTCTTCCCATTTTGGCCAACATGGGCGAGGAACTGCCGCGGGGAGTGAAAAACGACCGTCTGGCCACGTGGCTCAACATGCAGGGAACTTATTTTGACAAGCGGATGGGGCGGGAGATTTACTACAACGCGGCGCGGGTTCCGCCGGCGATGGGTGTCATGTTTATCGCCGGCATTATGGCGGGAATTCTGGGGATCGGCGCCGGAGTGCTCAAGGTCTTGGGAATGGAAATAGCCATGCGCCTGCCGACCAAGGTGGCCACTGCCACCAGCAATTTCATGATCGGTGTGACCGCCGCCGCCGCTGCGGGCGTTTATCTGCACCGCGGTCTGGTGCTGCCGTTCCTGGTCGTACCGGTGGCGACGTCTGTTCTGGCGGGCGCGTTTCTGGGAACCAAACTGATGGAGCGGATGTCGAACGTGCATGTGCGCAAGGTATTCGCTATCGCCTTGGGAATTATCGGCGGCGAGATGCTGCTGAGCGGTTTTCACGTGCATGTATGACCCGTGCCTCCCCGGACGGGTGTCGCGGGGGATGAATAAGGAAAGAAAAATGGCAGAAAAAGATAAACTGATAATCACCCCCGGCGTGGAACTGCCGGTGGATGGAAACGGCGACGCCGCGGTCCACCCCCCCGTGAAAAATGAGTTCCTGATACAAGACGCTTCGTCCTGGGTTCTGCGTATCGGCGTGGTGCTCGCCGTGGTGGTGATGGTTTTGGGGTTGGCCATTAGTTTTCTGCATCAACCGCCGACGGTGGCGCACATGCAGACGTCCGCATTTAATTACCACTTTGCCGCCGTTTGGCGGGGAGTTCTGCATGGTCGGGGCGAATATGTGATTGATGTCGGCGTGTTTCTCCTGGTGCTTACGCCGATCATGCGGGTGGCCACGTCGGTTGTTTTGTTTGTGTTTGTGGATCGCGACTGGTTCTACGGACTGGTTACGTTGGCGGTATTGCTGCTCACGCTGGTGTCGTTGCTTTTTCTGCACTGAAGGCGCCCATGCCGGATTTTTCTAAATGCCACGCAGGGCCGGCGGTGGTCTTGGGAGCGCCAACACCTATAATATGTTTGGGAGTGGAGTTTGCGATTGCCATGGGTATCGAAAATTAATTGGCTCTATGGGAGCGTAATGTGATCATCGACAGCACAGTGGAACCGGTTTTACCCCTGCTTCGGGCCGTGGGGAAAATTCCCAGCGGAATTTTTATTCTTACCGCGGGACATGGGCCGGAGGCTTCCGCCATTCTGGTTTCCTTTGTTCAGCAGATAAGCCGCGAACCGCTGTGCATTGGCGTGGCCCTACAGCAGGCACGGGCGATTGGCGCGATTATCGAAAAAAATCACGGGTTTACTCTGAATATTTGTCATACCGGCGATCGGACTCTTCTGCGAAAATACGCCCGCCAGGCGCTGCTCGGAGAACAGGCGTTCGAAGGCGTCAAAACCCGCCGCGAGCCAAACGGCGCTACGATTTTGTTGGATGCCTGCGCCTGGATCTGGTGTGATATAAGCCGGCGGATCGAATTTGGCGGCGATCATGAACTGTTGATCGGCGTGGCCGCCGCCGGCGATCTCCTCGGCGATGAACATGCCAAGCCGATGGTTCATATCCGCCATGATGGGTCAAACTATTAAAGGAGCACTTTGTTAATGAAGGCCGTCATGTCGGGCGCGCATCCACAGGGAACTCCGATTGCCATAACCGATCCGATCAACGCCCGCATTCTGGCGGTCTCGGAGGACGAAATCCAGGGTTTCCAGCGCGATCCTCCGGCGGAAATCGCCCGTCTTTGCGGTGTCGAATTGCCCGTGGTCCTTGAGCGTATCGCCGCCATGCTTCGTGCCGGCGTTATCCGCCGCGTTCGCCAGACGTTGCTGGCGACCAATTTGGCCGAAGGGGCTTTGGTGGCCTGGGAAGTTCCACCGGAAAAGCTTCCTGCCGCCTTTGATTATCTGTTCCAACGGGATCCTTTTTCCGGCCATGTGGTGATCCGTTCCACCGACGAGAATACCGCCGGTTCAAAATATCGCCTGTGGACCACTCTGAAGGTGCCACAGGGATATTCGCTCACCAAGCATTGCCGGCAACTGCAAGATCGGATTGGCACGCTGTCATTCAAAATCATGCCAGCTCGCCGGCTCTTCGCGCTGGGGGTAGGGCATATTCGCCGTCGGGGGTTGGCCCCGGGCAGCAAATCCGACCGGCTGGCCGAGGCGATCAAGACCGAAGTGGTTCGGCTCACACCGCTGCAGTGGCGGGTGCTTGTAGCCCTGAAGCGCGAATTTGCGCCGCAAGAACTGCAAGTGAACCTGTGGCGCCCGCGTGCCGCCGAGGCCGGCGTGGATTTGAACGAGTTTTTCCGCGTGGCCGAAGAATTGCACAAGATGGGCGTAATCGGCAGGTTTTCGACATTTCTGGAGCACGTGAAAACTTTGCCTACCGGCGACAAAGTCACGCAGTACAACGCTTTGTTTCATTGGACCGTGCCTCCCGGACGGGAAATCGATGCGGGGCGGGAAGTGGGGCGGTTCCATATTATGACCCATGCCTATTGGCGCGAGGGCGGACCGGAATTTGCAAATGTGAATATTATGGGGGTGGCCCACGGGCGGGATAAGCAGTTGCTGTTGGCGCACAAGGCGGCGATCGACGCTCATCTGGACACGGTCGGTATTCCCGTTTCCTATACCAACGTTTTCTGGGGGGGGCGCAGTGAAATAAAACCCAGCGAAATTGCCCCGCAAGCCTATGAACAGTGGTGCCGAAGCAGCGGGCTTGATCCGGCATCCATGCGAGAATGAAAGGACTCTTCATGGTTCGCGGTTTATTTTCATGGAGCGTCTTACTTTGGTTGCTGGTGTTTGTCGTAGGTGCGGCCTTGTCCCGAAGTGTGGCGCCGGCCGCCGGCGCGCCGGGTAAAGAATATGTCCCACCCGCGCTGAATTCTTCTCAAATAGAAGTCCAGGTCGACAAGCTTCTCCGAAAACTGACCTTGGCGGAGAAAATCCACTTGCTCGCCGGCAATAGTTCCATCACCCATGGTTCCATCACTTGGTCGGTCAAACGCTTGGGAATACCCGCCTTGAAAATGAGCGACGCTTCGGTAGGCGTTGGCGATTTCGGGCCGTCGACCGCCTATCCGGCGTCGGTAGCGCTGGCGGCCACCTGGAATACGAGACTGGCTTTCGTGGCTGGCCGATCACTCGGACGCGACGCGCGCGCTCGTGGAGTAAACATTGTTCTTGGTCCCGGCATGGATATCACCCGCGAGCCGCAGTGCGGCCGCAACTTTGAATATCTCGGCGAAGATCCTTACCTGGCCGGCCACCTGGCGGCGGCTTGGATTCGCGGCCTGCAATCCATGCGTGTGGCCGCATGTCCTAAACAATACGCCGGCAACGAGCAGGAGACTGATCGCGGCGATATTAACACTATCATCGGCCTGCGGGCGCTGCACGAAATCTACCTGCCGCCTTTCCGTGACGCCATCAAGCTAGGGCACGCCATGACCATCATGTGCGCCTACAACAAGGTCAACGGGTATTTCTGTTCAGCCAACCATTACCTGCTTACCACCGTGCTGCGCCAACGCTGGGGTTTTAAGGGCCTGGTCATGTCCGATTGGGGAGCGGTGCATGATACGCTGGGACCGCTCAACGCCGGCTTGGATCTGGAAATGCCCACTCCCGCCTATTACAACGAAAAGGATATTGAGCCTTTGCTCCGAAGCGGCCGGGTGACACTGGCCACCATCAACCAGCATGTCCGCCGGCTTCTGCGTGTGATGGTCGCGATGCATTTTCCGCACCGCCGGCAGGAGGTCGCTTCGATACCACTCAGCGATCCGAAAAGCCGGGCGACAGCGCTGAAAATCGCCGCCGAGGGCACGGTCCTGCTGAAAAACAAGGACGGCATTCTGCCGCTGCCACGCGATACCATAAAAACCATCGTAGTCGTGGGACCGAATGCCACCCCCGCGGTGACTGGCGGCGGCGGCAGTTCGTATGTCCCGCCCATCATCAAGCCTATCAGTATGCTTGCGGCTATCCGTGCCGCAGCCGGACCGAAGGTCCGTGTTATTTACCTGCCTTATACACGTCGCATGAATTTGAATTGGCTTATCCACCGCTCCGCCTATCTGCCGGTTCATGGCCGCAAGGGGCTCCAGGGGAGCTACTTTACGAATATCGACCTCTCCGGCCGGCCAGTAGCCACCCGACTGGACAAGCAGATTAATTTTGATTGGATGCTCAACCATCCGGTACCTCAGATATCGCGGGCGGCCTTCTCCGCCCAATGGTTAGGCAATATTCGACCGCTGTATTCTGGCGAGTACATCTTCGCCGCTGGAGCTAACGGCGCTTCGCGCGTCTTTCTCAACAGCAAAGAGATCATCGACATGTGGCATCCAAACTCATTGCGTTTGGTCGCCGCCGAGGTAAAACTCTTTGGCGGAAAAACCTACCGCTTGCGCATCGAATACTACAACACCACCGGCGCAGCACAGATGTTCTTCCGGTGGGGACCGCAGTTCGACCTTCTGACCAAAATCGATCGCGCGACCATCCGTTCGGCCGACGCGGTCGTTGCCTGCGTGGGTTTTTCACCGAAAACCGAACACGAAGGAGCCGACCGCTCCTTCCACATGCCTTATGTCCAGGGCGAATACCTGCACGAGGTCGGCCAGGTTAATCCGCATACCATTGTTGTGGTAAACGCCGGCGGAAATGTCGCCATGAGCCACTGGATTCACCAGGTTGACGGCCTCTTGTTTGCCTGGTATCCCGGCGAGAACGGCAACACGGCGGTGGCTAAAATTATTTTCGGCGGTATTTGCCCCGGCGGAAGATTGCCTGATAGTTTCGAAAAGCACTGGCGTGATTCCCCGGCTTACGGCCACTTTCCCGGCCACCATGGCGCGGTTCACTTCGCTGAGGGAATTTACGTCGGCTATCGCTGGTTCGACTCCAAACATATCAAGCCGCGTTACTGCTTCGGCTACGGCTTGTCTTACACCACGTTTGCCATGAACCACATGAAGATGTCGTCGGATGGTTCAGGCAAACATCGTATCATTCATGTATCCATCAATGTAACCAACACCGGCCGACGGGCCGGGGCCGAGGTTGTGCA
>JAJYDU010000090.1 GCA_021790475.1 Planctomycetota bacterium
TGTTCGCATCGGCATGATCGGCACTCCTTCGCATTATTTTTCCGCCAGCCCATTATTTAATTTTGGTCGCACTCGCCCCTGTGCGCCAGGCTCACAACACAGGATGAACATCTGGATGCCACGGGCAATTTCCATCGTCTAACCGGCGAGCCGGCGGGTTTATCCCGCCGGGATTATCGCCGGCCTGCACATCGCGCCGACCATTATTTCACCCACCCCCAATTCATCACCGCTTTCCCGGTCGCAACGGCGAGAACTTTTCCGTTGCGCAATTCCACCGCCGCCGGCGGTCAACAGCCGATGAGGGCATCGGTTCCACATTTTTTTCGTGAACGGATACCCCCAGCGCCAGGCTCACAACACAGGATGAACATCTGGATGCCACGGGCAATTTCCATCGTCTAACTGGCGAGCCGGCGGGTTTATCCCGCCGGGATTATCGCCGGCCTGCACATCGTTCAATGCTTAATTTTGCCGCTCCTATCTTGCCGACGAAGTATAGAAAATATCTCCTTATCAGTCAGGTACGTGCGGTGTACACCTATATGGAAAACATGGTTAATCCGTTCGTCGATCACGCTGGACCCCGTGGGCCAGAGAATGAGATAACTCTTGGGCGTGTTCGATGCAGCCCCAATCGTGTATTTTATTTTAGTCAGAATTTCTGTATTTCCTACGCCGAGCTTCCCCACAAATCCCGTTTCGACGATGCGCCCTGGAAGTAGCAGGCCACCTATCTTGTGAAAGTCGCTGCATTGCCCCTTTTGGACTACAAAGCGTTTAATTCCGTAGCCGCTCCAGGAAACAGTTTGACCGACAAGTTCGAGGGCGGGCTTGGACTTAAAAAACCACCGGCAGCGATAGCCGGAGGGCCGCCTCTGGATAAGCGAGAAAGTATCCGGGCCGGTTTTTACAAACTTCATCTTGTGTAGCGCTTTGTTTCCAAGCCAATGCGGGACGGCATCGTGCGGGGGAAATGGAGGAGACCTTAGACCCAGAGCCCAGACAATTGGCAGAAAATTCGGCAGAGAGGCTCTGGCCGCAATCGTGCCGATCGGGGCCTTCATAAAATGCAACTGGTATTGCAGGGATTCGGCGCGTTCCGGTGTGATCGTGAGGATACTTTTGATAAGTGGTGCCGATATTCGGGAAAAAAAGAGCAAGATTTTATCGTAACGCATCAGCCCGTGAAGGAAAGAAAAGCGACAAGCGTACAAGTAGTGGCCAACGATGGGCACAGGGTGGATGCCTGGGTGCTCTTTTTTGAGTCGTGCAAGAAATTTTTGCGAAAATTTCATGATACGATGATTGGGCGGGTAATCAAGGTCCATGTCGTAGTTGACAACTACATTTTGTAGATGCGCAAGCCGCTCCAGCACATCCTTGCGTAAAGCCTGGGAAGTGGCCGCGGGAGCGACCGAGGCCCCCGCGGCCAAGATGGCGAAAAGTGCTATGAAAAACAACATCTTAGATGGGATAATAACAGGCAATTTGGGCTTTCTTATCATTGTAGTTTCTCCAAGAGCAAGGTTTAACTGCTCAGTTTTATCTGCCGTACTTGGTTATTGCCGTACGCCGCCGCATGAGTTTCAACTCCTTTAAGGTCCGCCGAATGGCTGAAAATTCACCGTGAGTTGCGGAGTTAATCAGGTTCCATCGCAGAGACTTTTCAATTTGCCGCGAAGTAAGAATGTGGCGCGATTTCTCCACCGCCTCCCAGCGGTGGAACAGCCCCAGGTGGTAATAGCATTTTTCCACGATCGCCGCGGCGGCGGGGTTTTTCGGAATCGGGCCATAGTTCGCCACGCACCAGCGCAGGACAGAGAGATATGCCTGGCGCTGATTCGCCGCCCAGGCGGCGGGGTTGCGGTACTCGTGAACGTTTAGAATCGCAAGAATCAGGCGGGCGGTGTGGATGGTTGCTTTAGCCGATGAGGGCATCGGCTCTACATTGGCAAGCCCCGCGCTCCCAGAATTGCGGGTGGGGACTCCTGCCTGTCGATAGGCAAGCCCCGCGCTCCCATTGCGGACGAGGACGTCTGTGCTCCCCCCAATGGCGGATGCGGACACCCGCGCCCCCAGGAGGCGCCAAGTGCCACGTGCGAATCTGGTGTTTTCCAGCGTTGGCTTACAAACGTGCATGTTCAGCCTCGTTTGCGTTACGCAGAGCATTTATCTTCAATGCGGCCGCGAACGGTGTTGCGGGATATGCGGCCGCACAAATTGATTCTATATGGATTGTAAGCCTTCCTGGTGCAATGACAAGGGAAAAATTATTTAGATTCTTTCCTTTTTCCTTGTCAGGGAGATGTTGAATTATGCCCCGTTCCTCAAACAGGGGGTCATGCCTGCCGGCGTGAATCAGGAAACTGGCAGTCTGAAAGACTGCCCCCATAAGCAACGACCACGGCCGGCAGGCTGGCCGGCTTATGGCAGTCACCGCCCGCCTGCCCCGCACATGGGGTGGTAGGCAGGCCCGCGGCGTTGGCGCGAGAAGATGCAAGAGGTGAACAGGTGACCGCAGTGGGTCATGCCCAGCGTATAATCGCCGTCATGCCTGATTCGAGTGCCAATGACGCCCCCTCACTCCCTGTCCCGTCCGGACAAGCCGCGGTACTCTCCACGCCCCTGTTGGCCACTGTGGCGGTCGATCGGGCGGTGGATATTAATTTAACCTACCTGGTTACCGCCGATCTGGCGGAGATCGTTCGGCCCGGAGTACGCGTTCTGGTTCCCCTGGGGCGGTCCAATAAACCCGTCAGTGGTACGGTACTGCATCTGGAGTCCCCTGGTGGAACAAGTTCATTTGCCGGCGCGGTTCACCCGCGGACGCCGAGATCAGCCCAACGTAATCGAAACCATCCCGCCGGCGATCGGGATTCGGCGTTTCCCGCGCCGCGCGACTCCCTGTGGTCCGAATTTCAAACGCGGGAAGACGAATCGCTTCGAGTCGCCGCCATCTTCAAACCGATCCGCGCCGTTCTGGTTGATATCCATCCCGTGCCGGAAGATTTATTGGCGCTGGCCCGCTGGATCAGTCAATATTACTGCTGCCCTCTTGGCCAGGTGCTTGGCACAATGGTTCCCGCGGCGGTGAAACGCAATACCCGCATGCCGCGCGAAATATTCGTCGCACTGGCTTTTTCGCCGGAAGAAATTCCAGCCGCTCTTTCCCGGGCGGCTCTTTCCGGTCGGGCTAACAACGCGTTCCACCTGGTCATGCCGCCGCTTCTCCAGCAGGCACTACCGCAAAGCCAGCTTCTGGAAAAGGCCGGTATCACGCGCAACATGCTTAAGCGACTGGTTCAGGCGGGGCTGCTGGCACTGGAAAAAAGGATTATTCTTCCGCAAACCGCCGGCCTCGCTCTGGCCACCCCTTATAAAACCGCGAGCGAGGCTGCGACCCGGCCCGGCGCACCGGCGCTTACCGCCGATCAGCAGGCGGCTTTCGAGAACATTCTTCCGCTGCTGGATCCACCGCGTTTCGCGGTGCGTTTGATTCATGGCGTAACCGGATCGGGCAAAACGGAGCTGTATATCCGGTGTATTGAAAAAATAACCGCGCTCGGCCGGACGGCCATCGTGCTGGTTCCGGAAATATCCCTGACCGCCCAGACTCTGACTCGCTTTACCCACCGCTTTGCGCGGGTGGCGGTTCTACACAGCGGTTTAAGCGATTCGCAGCGCCACCAGCATTGGCATTCGGTCGCCACCGGCTGGGCGCAGGTTATCATCGGCGCGCGATCCGCGATTTTTGCCCCGGCTCCCAATCTCGGTCTGATCGTTGTCGATGAAGAGCATGAGCCTTCCTACAAACAGGACAACGTACCGCGCTATCATGCCCGCGACGTGGCTATTCGCCGCGCCCAATTGAGCGGCGTGCCCGTGCTGCTGGGGTCGGCAACACCCGCCCTGGAAAGCTGGTATAATGCGCACCACAATCCGCATTACCGACTTTTGAGCCTGACGTCCCGCCCGTGTAACGTGTTCATGCCGCGCGTAATCGTCGTCGATATGAAACAGGAGCGCCATCAACGCCGCGGTCTGCATGCGCTCTCCTGTGTTCTGGAGCATTACCTGCGAAAAACGCTTGCGGACAATGGCCAGGCTATATTCCTGCTGAACCGTCGTGGTTATGCCCATTACGTGGCCTGCGCCCGCTGCGATTGGATTCTTGTGTGCGATCACTGCGATGCCACCATGGTGGTCCATCGCCAGGCCGGCCCGGATGGCGTCCAGGAGATCATCCAATGCCATTACTGCCTTACCAGCCGGCTGCCGCCGCCGCATTGTCCGCTCTGTCAGGCCAAACTCGTCAAACTGGGCCAGGGAACGCAGCGGGCGCAAGAGGAGTTGGCGCGAAAGTTTCCCAACTTGCGCCTGGCGCGCATGGACAGCGACGCCATGCGCCGCGCCGCCGACTACCAGGAGGCGCTCGGGAAATTCGCCGGCGGCGAATTGGATCTTCTGCTGGGCACGCAGATGATCGCCAAAGGCCTGGATTTTCCCAACGTTCGACTGGTGGGTGTTCTCAATGCCGACCTGGCCATGACCGTGCCCGATTTCCGGGCGATGGAAAGAACGTTTCAACTCGTCTGCCAGGTCGCGGGCCGCAGCGGGCGGACCGGTTCGCAGGGGCTGGTGGTGGTGCAGACCATGCAACCGGACGAGCCGGCCATCGTGCACGCCAGCCGGCACGATTATCCCGGATTCGCCGGAAATGAACTAACCCACCGGAAAGAGTTCGGCTATCCGCCGTTCGGGCGCATTGTGCGATGTGTTGTCGCGCACCAGGATGCGGACGTTGCGCGGAAGCTTGCGAACATACTTATGGAGATGATTCAGAGCGAGCGGGCCGTCCGAAATCTGCCCATACGTTTCCTGGGACCGCAGTCGCCATCCCTGAGCCGCCTGATGGACCGGTACCGGCTGGAAATACTTCTGCTGGCGGATTGCGCCCGGCCGCTCCAGGAGTTGCTTGCCGGCCTGCGGCGGCGCGGTCTGCTGAAGAAGTTTCCCGGCAGCCTTACCATCGACGTGGATCCGATGGCGATGCTCTGAGGCGTTTAGAGCATATCTATATGAGACCGGCTCTCACTCCGGCCATAGTTCGGGGTTCAAGGGATTCGGCGGGCGGCGGCCCCGCACCATGGCGATGAGATTTTCCGCGGCCAGCAGGGCCATGCGCGTCCGGGTTTCGCGCGTGGCGCTGCCGAGGTGCGGCAACAGCACCACGTTGTCCAATTGGGCCAAACCGGCGGCAATTTGCGGTTCGCGTTCATACACATCCAATCCGGCCGCGCCGAGGCGCTTTTCGCGCAGCGCCGCGACCAGCGCGGTTTCGTCGAGCAGAGGCCCGCGCGCGGTGTTGATCAGAACCGCCGTCGGCTTCATGCGCCGCAATTCGGCCGCGCCTATGATTTGCCGGGTTTCTTCGGTAAGCGGAACGTGCAGGGAAATAAAATCGGATTCACAGAGCAATTCATCCAGCGATACCCCGCGGGCGCCAAGGTCTTTTTCCCAGAGCGCTTTGGCGTGGCGCGCGGTATAGAGAATCCGCATGTTAAACCCCTGCGCGATCCGGGCCACCCGCCTGCCGATGCGGCCGGCGCCGAGAATTCCCAGGGTTTTGCCCGTCACCAGCGTTCCGAGGAATTCCAGAGGCTGCCAGCCCCGCCAGCGGCCGGAGCGCAGAAAGGCATCGGCCTCCACCACGCGGCGGGCGCAGGCCAGAAGCAGCGCCCAGGCGATTTCCGCCGTGGCATCCGTGAGTACGTCCGGCGTGTTGCTTACACCCACGCGTCCGCGAGTGCAGGCGGCGAGGTCGATGTTGTCAAAACCAACGGCGTAATTGGCGATGCCGCGCAAACGGGAGCACGGTGCGAGAATCTCCGCTGAAACCCGGTCGGTGAGCATGGTCACCCAGCCGGCGGCGTCGCGGCCGAGCAAAACCAGTTCTTCCGGCGTCAATGGACGATCATGCGGATTAATAAGAACCCTCCCCGCCTGGGAAAGTCTCTCGATTCCCGGCTGGGGAATTCGGCGGGTAATAAAAAATGTCGGCGGCATGGTTGTCTCAGATAACTTTCCGCAGCAGCCGCGCGCCCCAGCGCGTGGCCAATTCATAGCCAATGGTATGGCATAAGCCGGCGAGGTTATCCAGGCACAGCGGCGAAGCCGGATCGTCGCTGACCAGAACCACCCGTCGTCCCGGTTCGACCATCAGAGAGGTGGCGTCGAGAACAACTTGATCCATACTGACCCGTCCCACCACCGGTGCCAGGCGACCATCCACTAGGGCGACGGCGCGATTGGAAAGCGCGCGCGGGTAACCATCGGCATAACCGACGGGCGCCACCGCCAGGCGACTGGGCCGCCGCGTGCGAAAAGTATGGCCATATCCCACTCCCACTCCTTCCGGCCGATCGTGCACGGCGGTGATCGGCGCTGCCAGGCAAGCGATGGGCCGCAAGTCGGCGATGGGATGCTCCCGAGAAGGCTGCAGGCCGTAAACACCAATGCCCAACCGCACCATGTCAAGGTCCGCTTCGGGCCAGTTCCAGGCTCCCGCGGAATTCTGGGCATGGCGGATCAACCGCGGCCGGCGCATTTTGAAAATCTGTGTTGTCCGAATAAAGATATCAAGCTGAGTTTGCGATATCGGGTGTTCCGGCTTCTCCCCGTGGGAAAGGTGCATGAACAATCCCTCCAGCCGCAGCGGCCGTAGAGATTCGATTCCCGCCAGGAGCGCCGGCGCCTGTTCCAGGGAAACGCCCTGTCGCGTCAATCCCGTGTCCATCTGCACGTGCACCGGCAGCGGGCGGGGAAAACCCGCGGCGGAAAGTTGCGCCGCCAGGCGCCGGGCGGACTCCAGGTCGGTAAGCGTGAGGCGAATTCGACCGGAGGCAAGAGCCGCGAGTTGTTCGGCGGAAAGCCCGTCGTGTTCATCGGTTAGAACCAGCGGCGCCAACGCCAGAATCGGCAGGGCGGGCGCAAGCCCGGCGCACCGGGCTACGGCCAGCGCCTCGGCGAATGAATACACGCACAACCAGTCGACACCGGCCGGCGCCAGCAACGGCACGATCTCGGCGAGTCCATGGCCATAGGCATTGGCCTTGACGACCGCGCACAATTGAACCCGCGCGGCCATCCGGCGGCGAAACACTCCGACGTTGTGCCGCAGGCGGCTGGCGGAAAGCTCAAGCGTACCGGCCTGATCCATCATGGCGGCAACTCCGGGGCGGCCCGTGTGATGCGGTCCAGAATTGCGGTCCATAAACCGTCGGTATTTTCAGGCAATTGCACCAGAATCGCGCTGCAGGCAAGTTCGTCGGCCTGGCGAAGGGCGGCGTAAAGCCTCCGGGCGCAGGCGGATGCCTCCGGCGGCAGGATGATGCGCCGCTCCCGCTGGTCGAGGACCGGACAATCCGGGAAACAGAGCAGGGCCATGTGGAAATCGGCCGGTTGACGCGCCAGCCACCGGCGGACCCGCGGGCCTTGCGCGGCGGCGAATCGATAGGCCGGCGTTTGGGGAGCGTAGTGGCGAACCATCATGCCGGGGCTTTTCCATCCGCCTATCTGATCGCCGGCATGGCGATCCGCCATCGTAACTTTGGCGGCCAAGCCGGCGCGCCGCAGCGTATCGGCGATCATTTCCGGTGTGACCGCACCGGGCCGCAGGATTCTGGCGCCATCGTCACAAAGATCAAGCACGGTGGATTCCACTCCGATGCCGCAGGGGCCGCCGTCGATAATCAGCGGGATAAAGCCCGCGAGTTCGGCCAGCACATGCTGCGCCGTGGTGGGGGAAGTGTGACCGAAGCGATTGGCACTGGGCGCCGCCAGCGGCCGGCCGAAGCGGCTTAGCAATTCCCGCGCCACCGGATGAGACGGAGCGCGAATCGCCACGGTATCCAGCCCGGCCGATACGGCGGGTGAAATCCGCGCGCCGCGCCGCAGCACCAGCGTAAGCGGCCCGGGCCAAAAACGTTCGGCGAGGATGACGGCGGCGGCGGGGAAATCCCCGGCATATTCGCGGGCTTGTAGCGCATCGCACACGTGTACAATCAGCGGGTCGTCCGGCGGGCGGGCCTTCACCTGATAAACGCGCCGCACCGCCCGCTCACTGCCGGCGTCGGCGCCGAGGCCGTAAACCGTTTCCGTGGGAAAAGCGACCAGTTCGCCGCGGCTCAATATTGCCAGAGCCGCCGCCAGGGCCTGCGGCGGATTCCGGATGCTGGTTTTCACGTTCTAAAACCGTTTCTTACGATCAGCGCGCCCCGGCCGACGATCCGGGTTTCGCATCCTACCATCCGACGATGTTGTAACCGCCATCCACGTAAATGGTTTCGCCCGTCACGCCGGAAGCCAGATCGCTGCACAGGTACAAGGCCGTTTTGCCCACGTGTGCGGCGGCCGTGTCCGCGTTCCACGGCAGCGGAGATTTTTCCGCGTAATGCGCCATCATTTTATCAATATCGCCGACGCCGCGGGCCGCCATGGTTTTGATGGCGCCGGCGCTGATGGCGTTGACGCGAATGTGCTTTTCATGGCGGCCCAACTCGGCGCCCAGATAGCGAACGGAACATTCCAGCGCGGCCTTGGCGACGGCCATGATGTTGTACATGGGAATGAATTTCTCCGCGCCCAGGTAGGTCATCGTGATGATCGAACCATTGGGATTCATGATCGGCAGAGCCTGGCGCGCCATCGCCACCAACGAGTACGCGCTGATATCCAAAGCCGTATGCCAGGCTTGGCGCGTGGTTTGCAGGAAAGGATTGTGCAGCGCCTCGGCGGGCGCGAAGGCCAGCGAATGAACCAGAATGTCCAGGGCGCCGAATTTTTCCTCCGCCACGGCGAAGGCCGCCGTGAGGTCCTCATCTTTGCCCACGTCGCAAGGCGCCAGAAACCGCGGATGGAACGGTTCGACCGCCTTGACCACGCGGCGTTCGATTTTCTCGCCCGGAAAATACGAAAACGCCAATTCGCACCCGGCCTGATGAAGCTCCCGGGCAATATGCCAGCCGATGGAATATTCATTGAGAACACCGAAAACAAACGCTTTTTTTCCCGCCAGTATCGACATATCAATCACCTCGTTCATTCTTGCGCCGGACGGACAAACCCGCCGGCGCTTGCGGCGTCACGGGCCGCGCTACGCGCGGGTCAAGACCCGCGGCTGAAAATATTCGCCTATCGCGGGTAATCGCCGCGCAGCAGTTGAATCGTCGCCGCCCGGTCCGAGGCGTGGAATATCGCCGCCCCGGCGACCAGCACGTCGGCGCCCGCTTCCAGCGCGTCATGTGCCGACCGCAGACCGATGCCGCCGTCGATTTCCAGCCGTTGTTTCGGACTTAGACGGTGCCGGAACCATGTCACTTTTCGAAGCGTTTCGGGAAGAAAGCTCTGTCCGGTGAAGCCCGGGTGCACGCTCATCACGAGCACCAGGTCCACCAGGGGAAGCACGCCATCGAGCATTTCGGGCACAGTGGGAGGATTCAGGGCGATTCCCGCGGTTGCGCCCATGTCGTGGATGCGCTTGATAAGGTCCACCGCACTGGAATGCTTAAGCCCCGGCGCCTCGACATGAAACGTGATATGGGCCGCGCCCGCGTCGATAAACGGTTTGATGAAATCCTGCGGGTCCGTAACCATCAGGTGCACATCCTGCATGAGCTGGCAGGATCGCGCCAGCGCCAGCGCCATATCCGGTCCCATCGTAAGATTCGGAACAAAGTGCCCGTCCATCACGTCGATATGCAGCAGATCGGACCCGGCGCACTGAACGTCCATCGCCTCCTGCGCAATCCGGCCGAAATCGGCGGCAAGTATGGAAGGCGCCACCAAGGGTAGATGCGGAGGCCGCAAGAATACGTTGTTGCTCATGAAACATTTCCGTCTAGCGGCGCACGAGGCCCGCGTTGAAATTTACAGCGCATCCAGTATGTCCAGGCACTCGAAACCGCGACCTTCCATGAACTCCAAGCTGGCGCCGCCGCCGGTCGATACGTGCGTCACCTTGTCGGCCAGGTGAAACTGTTCGAGAGCGGAGGCGGAATCTCCGCCACCGACGATTGTCGTCGCACCGCGGGCGGTGATCCGGGCGAGCGCTTCGGCCACGGCCCGGGTACCGTTTTGGAAGGGCTTCTTTTCGAATACCCCCATCGGTCCGTTCCAGACAACAGTTTTGGCGTCGTCGATTTTTTCCCGGTAAAGCTCGATCGTCCGTGGGCCTATGTCCAGTCCTTCCTTGTCGTCGGGGATGGCGTCCGACGTGACCTCCGTGGCGGCGGTATCGGAAATTTCCGAAGCGATGAGAGTATCCACCGGCAAGATCAACTTACTCGGGGCTTGGGCGAGCAACTGGGCCGCCAGATGGATCTGGCCCTTTTCGCAGAGCGATTTGCCAATCTTTCTGCCCTGCGCCAGGAAGAAGGTGTAGGCCATGGCGCCGCCGATCAAAACCAGAT
>JAJYDU010000091.1 GCA_021790475.1 Planctomycetota bacterium
TGCCTGGTCATTTCGCCCGCCATGGCTTTCTCCTTGTACTGCTTCCCGCAATCTTGCGGCGACCCATCCTTAGGCCGCACCTCTACCTATTGTAGCAACACCTATGGCAAATCATGCCACGCACCCGACAAAAAACATAATGGGCCATTGCATTGGCGAATGGGTCGGCATAACATCCACAATATCTGTCTCCCGGATGAACCGGTCCGAGAGAAGCCCGGGGTGTACGTCGCGAGTTACCGGTATTCTTGCGCCAGGCGTTGGTCGCGATTTATTGGAGCCATGCCATGACTCAAATGAACCCACAAGACGTTTCCAGCCAGGCGCTGGAGCAACCACCCACGGCGGTGGTACCGGCGGCTGAAGTCTCTGAAAAAGATGCGAAATCCGATGCTGAAGTCGCCGTAACTCTTGAAACGCTCAATTCAGTGAGCAAACGGCTTACCATCCGCATCCCGGAAGATAAAATCCGCCGGCGATACGCGGCTGTACTGAAACAGGCGCAGAACGAAACGACGGTACCGGGGTTCCGCCGCGGACGCGTGCCACCCCGCCTGCTGGAAAAGAGGCTCGGCGTGGCTCTGCGCGAGGATGTCCGGAACCGGCTGGTGTCGGAAGCGATCGAAAACGCGGTTAAAGAAAACGCCCTCAAGCCGGTGGGCGAACCGCGTATGGATCCGCCGAAGATTGAACTGCCCGAACACGGACCATTGGAATTTGCGGTCGAGATGGAGGTGGCGCCGGAGTTTCCTCTGCCCGACCTGACCCAGTTTGAAATTACCAAGCCGCTTCTTCAGGCCACGGACGAACGCTTCGAGCTGGCGCTGGAACACCTGCGCCGCAATCTGGGGCATTGGGAGGATTCCCCCTCTCCGGCGGCAACCGACGATCGTGTGGTCGCCGACATGCGGATCACCGGCGAAGACGGCGCTCTGCTCGGAACGCACAACAATGTGATTCTGCCGCTGCAAGCCGGAACCATCGCCGGAATTCGCTTTGACGACCTGGCCGAACGCTTGAACGGCGCCCGGCCCACGGCGGAAATCCAACTGGCGGGAACCGTTCCGAACGATCATCTTCAGGAGAATATCCGCGGCCGCAAGCTCGCCATCGCGCTGATCATCAAGCAGGTGCAACGGCTTAAGATGCCGGAACTCAATGACGAAATGGCGAGGGAAAATGGTTTTGACTCTCTGAAGGACATGCAAAACTCCATGCATCAAGCGTTGCAGGAACGACTTGCCGTGCAGATCGCGCAGATTATGCGCGATCAGATGAGCAACCAGTTGCTGGAAAAAATTCCCCTGCAAGTGCCTCCCCTGCTGGCGAACCGGTTGATCCAGTTTATCGTCCGTCGGCGCGCCGCAGCGCTGGTGCAGCGCGGCGTGCCGCCCGCCGAAGTGCAGAAACGACTCCAGAATATTGCCGATATGTCCATCTCTGAAGCGCTCCTCGAACTGACGATGTTTTTCATTCTCTCCCGGCTGGCCGAGCAATTCGACGTTGACGTCGACGAGGACGACATCCATGCGGAGATCGCCGCGCTGGCCGCGGTCAATGGCCAACGGCCTGAAAAATTGCGCCAGGAACTGCTCGAACACGGCCAACTGGAAACGCTTGCCATCCAGATTCGCGACCGCAAGGTGCTGGACCGCCTCGTGTCGCAAAGCAAGGTGAGGGAGGTGGATGAAGAACAATGGACGCGAGAGGTTAAAGAGCGGCGAGAAAAGGCGCAATCCGCCGCGGAGCCGGCGAGTCCGGCGTTGGATTCGCCGGCATCGGACCCGAATGTGACATAATCGCCAACTTTCAAACCCGTGGTTTTCGGGCGAAGATCATGGAGCCTGGGCGGCATGGCCTTTTTTTTCGGCCTGCCTGCCGGCAGGCATGGAGAACCCGAAGAAGCGGCGAGGCGCACGACAGGCCGTACTTGGCGGCAACATTTCTGTTGCCGGTTCCACACGGCTATTTCTGAAAATATTGCCAGACCGGGCCTGGGAGTAGGCGAATATGGCGATGGCGGTACGGTGTCACCACTGCGGTAGCGTGCTTGACCTGGATGATGGCTTCCGCGGCGGAGTATGCCGCTGCAACAAATGCGGCGCCCTGCTTCGTGTTCCCGGCGATCCCGATAGCCAGCGGGATTCACCGGTTCGTAAGACCCGCCCCGCGGAGCCAGGCACTTCCCGTCCCCGATCGCCGGCCGATGTTCCCGGTCTGTCCCGCAAGGCGTTAAGTTCCGACTTGTCGCAATCGTCCCGATCCGCGGAAACTCCCCTCGACAGACCCGAGAGCGATCGGGATTTCCCCTCCCGCGCCAGCCCATCGGCGGCGCCGAAATCTCCAATGATCTCCGGCGCCACCCGCAGCGAACTTCCGCGGCCTACCGCCGGCGATAGCGCCAAAACCGCCAACATAAACAGGATACTCGTCTGGATTTTTCTCGTAGTGGCGACACTCTTGATCCTTGTGGCGGGTCTTATTATTTTCGCCGCATTCGCGCACCACCGGTAACACCGTGCCCGCCGCGTTGCGATTCAGGAGCAGATCCTAACGAAACGTGAGTTCGGGATAAGGAGTGCTGTAAGCCATTACTTTGCCGCGTGTTATGATTTTCGCATGTTCGAATACGGAGAATACAATTGCAAAAAGTGGTTATTCGCGGCAATCGAAGATGTAATTGGAGCAGGAAGTCTCGAAAATCAGCTTAAATCGAGTTTTCTTATCCCGAACTCACGTTAGATAAAGGCCGTCGCGCAGCTCTTCGGCGTGGATCAGCTCCCCGCGGCGGCCAGCAGCGTGCCCCGGGCGTGCTCCGCCAAGGCCAGCTTGGCGCTGGGAAACAGGATGCGGCCGAAGATCATGACCTTGAGTTAGAACCACAGAGGTCATGGATACCGCGCCCGGCCCGTAAAAATGTGGCTGATCACCGGGCTTGAAGTTGCAGGAGCAGGCGTTGCGCGGCGGGATTGCCGGATGCGGCGGCTTTCTGATACCACCGCAGCGCCCGCGCGGCATCGCTTACGACTCCCAGACCACGCAGGTACAGACCGGCGATACTGAACATCGCGGGGTTGTTGCCCAATGCGGCAGCTTTGCGGAACCACCGCATGGCCGCGGCGTAGTTCCGCGTTGTGCCGTGTCCGAGCAGGTACATCATGCCGATGTTATTCATCGCATTGCCATCGCCCAGCGCGGCGGCCCTGTGGTACCATTTCAGGGCCTGTGCATAATCCTAGGCAACGCCCCGTCCCCGCGAATAAAAATAACCGATGTTGTTCATCGCCGGATGGTATCCCATGACGGCGGACCGCCGAAACCATACTAAGGCAAGCGCATCATTCCGGGCGACATCCAAACCATGCATATATATTTCTCCAATATTATACATCGCAGCGCTGCTGCCCAGCGCGGCAGTGCGCCGGTACATTTGGATCGCCAAGGCGCCGTTCTGCGGGACCGCCAGGCCGCGGAGATACATCCCGGCAATAGCCAACAGGGCTTTGCTTTCTCCCAGCGCGGCGGAGCGGCGGTACCATTTCATCGCCCGGGCGTAGTCGCGTTTGACCCCCAGCCCCTGCTGGTACAAGTAGCCGATGGTATTCATCGCATGAATATCCCCAGCACCGCCGCTCGCCGGCGCCACTTCATCGCCAGCGCGTAGTTTTGGGGAACCCCCTTGCCGCGCAGGTAGGAATAACCCAAGTTGTTCATCGCCCCGCAATTTTCCAGGGCGGCGGTGCGCCTGTACCACTGCATCGCGGTGGCCTTATCCTTCGCGACACCATTACCATGTTGATAAGCCAGGGCAATTTCGAACATCGCTTCGCTGTTACCCACGGCGGCTGCCTGGCGATACCATCTGACCGCCATCGCATAATCCCGGGCAACGCCTTGGCCGGCGTACATCATGCCCAGAGTGAACAAGGCTTTGCTGTTACCCAGGGCCGCGGTGCGGCAGTACCAGTGGATCGCCCGGGCCTCGTTGTGCCACTCTGGATCGCCCGACTGATAGAGCCGTCCCAGCTCAACCATCGCGGCGGGATTGCCGGCCACGCGGCAACTTCGAGCCGGTTCCACCGTGCTTCCACTGGACCTCTGCGTGCCGGATGTCGCAGGGCCGCCGGTGAAGTCGAGGCGATGGAGCGATTGCCTCCACCGCAGCCGCCAAGCATTAGTACCGCTATCAGAAGGGCCACTCCAGGCAAGACGGCGCCAAGTCCGTGGTTTGAGGACGACACGGTGCACTCCTGTCATATATGCGGCAATAATAGTATACCGAATCGAGAAAAAGAAAAGGCGACCACTCGCGGACGGCTTCCGGTCCCTGCAAGACAGTATCCGGCGGCCCACGGCTCTGAGCACAAAAGCCTTGATTCGCGAAGGCAGGCGGCCGGCGAACCATCATGAATTGGTTTGCTGTATTTCTTCTTCCGCAATACTGGCATCTGTCCCGCCGGCGAGTACTTGGCGCGTGCATTGCGCAACGATATCCAAACCCTCTTCCAGCAGATTTTCTTCTATGATCAGCGGGGGCAAAAACTTGAGAACCTGATCTTTGGCGCCGCAGGTTTCCAGAATCAGCCCGCGGTGGAACGCTTCCTGGGAAATCAGCCGCGCTGCGGTCGGATGGTCCTCAAACGCGAGGCCCGCAAACAAGCCGCGCCCCCGTACGCTGATGCCGAAGCTTTCCCACTGGCGGGCAATGGCGGTCAACCGCCGGCGCAACAAATGGGCCTTGTGCCCAATGGCCAGTCGGAACGTGTGATCCCGCCAGTAAAGCCGCAAGGCCTCCGCCGCCGCCACAAAGGCCAGATTATTCCCGCGGAAGGTCCCGTTGTGTTCGCCGGGTTCCCAGCAATCCAGTTCCGGCTTGAGCAATACGATCGACAGCGGCAGGCCGTACGCTCCAATGGATTTGGAAAGTGTAACAATGTCCGGGGTGATATCCGCGGGCTGGAAACTGAAAAAAGTGCCGGTGCGTCCGCATCCCGCCTGAATGTCATCCACAATCAGCAATATTTGATGCTCGCGGCAAAGCGTTTCCACCCGCTTGAGCCAATGGAACGACGCAACATTTACGCCGCCTTCTCCCTGGATCGTTTCCAGCAGCACGGCTGCGGGTTTGTCCAGGCCGCTGCTGGAATCTTCTGTGAAGCGTCGCAAATAGTCGAAGGTATCGACTTCGGGTCCGAAGTAACCGTCATACGGTAAAAAACTGACCCCGTTGAGCAGCGAACTGCCCGCCCGGCGATGGTAGGCGTTGCCGGTGGCCGCCAGTGAGCCGGCGGTCATGCCATGATAACCGTTGGTAAAGGCCACGATGCCATGCCGGCCGGTAACCTTGCGCGCAAGTTTCATGGCCGCCTCAACCGCATTCGTGCCCGTCGGGCCGGGAAACTGAACTTTGTAATCCAACCCGCGTGGCCGCAGAATGATGCTTTCCAATGATTCCAGAAATTCCCGCTTGGCGGTTGTGTACAGGTCCAGAGCGTGAATGATGCCGTCCCCCTGTAAATATTCCAGGATTCTTCGCTTGATAAACGGGTGGTTATGCCCGTAATTCAGGGCGCCGGCGCCGGCGAAAAAATCAATGTAGCGCCGGCCCGATTCATCATAGAGCGTCGCTCCGACGGCTTTGCGAAATACCGCCGGAAAAGCCCGGCAGTAACTGCGCACTTGTGATTCAAGCGTTTCAAAAATATTGGTCATGTTATATGTCTCCTTTTTATGCGGATCGCTCCAGGGAGAGCGCGACCGGTCCGATTAAAAACTTTTTTTCGCTTGCATGTGTCCGGGGCGCAAAAAGATTCGCGTCAAATCCCTGTTCCATTCGCAGGTTGCAGCGCAGCCTTCGGGCCAGAGACGCAAAGAGTCGTTGCGAGGCAAGATTGGATGGCGTGATGGTTGTTTCAATGACCAGCGCCGATCCCTCCGCAACGCCTGCGAGCAAATCCAGCAGAAGCCGCAGGGCCAGCCCCCGCCCGCGGTGGGTCTGCTTGACGGCGATTTGCCATATAAACAGCGTTCCCGGCCGGCCGGGCGGATGGTACGCGGATACAAACCCGACGATATGCCCATCCAATTCCGCGACGCGGCAGGTGGCGGAAAAATCCCGGCACAGCAACAAATAAAGGTAACAGGAATTCCCATCCAGCGCCCCGGACTCGATCACCAGTTGGTGAATCCCGGCGGCATCCGTCAGGACGGGCCGCCGGATGACGGCGGTGACGTTCTGAGGTAGCGCATGGGTCAAAGACTCTTTCATATCTGGCATTTGTCAAAACCCTTTCGCCGGATGGTCCAACCGTCCTGAAAACACAAAATGACAACCACGAAGCCCGCGCCGCTGATTCTACGCCGCCTCATGGACATGAGCCTCCGGGAGACCCGTGCACATTTTGATTTTCGCCAGGACAACCGGTGAGTCGGTGCTATTCGCCGCACCGCCTGCGCGGCCATCACAATGTATCCATTGCAACGGACCACGACGCCTTGCGTCGCTTGATTGTCCTTCACCCGCTTGTAATAAATTTGATAAGGGGAGTCAACCCCCGATTCCCGGACGCTTACGGCCGGGGGGATTTTTCGCCCACCACTTCGTCATCGCCTGAATGGCGGCTTCCTGCTGTTGCATTGACTTAAACCCCCACCAATCAAAGTATGTGTTAGGATCGTGTATCATCCCGAAATCTTTTGGATTTTTTCCGGCAGCTTGAATCAGCAGGAGGAGCAGATTGGTATGAATGTTGTGGAAATAGGTTACGCCACCTATGAAAAAACCCGCGCCGGGCACTGCGGCGGAGGTATGGACAAGCTTAAGCAGGTAAGGAACCGCGGCGCGGGGATGATAGATGGCAAAGAGCTTCATGAATCCTTTCCACGCTCCCAATCTACTCTGTGCGTCTAACAAGCGTCTTCCATTTTTCCGGCTACGGGCCAACCATTTGCGAAGAGTGCCCACCAGCAATTTCGAGACAATCGCCGGTTTCCAGCGTTCGAGGATCCGGGCGTCCACCTCATGAAATCTGTCAATAGGCCGTTGGATTGGCGTCAGCAACATTTTCCGTCCGAGCAGCACCACATTTCGACCGGACGGTTGCGTTTGTATGTTGTTGACGCAGCCTTGGTAGAGTCTCCGGACCATCAAGGATGTGGGACCGATCGAATTGACCGTGATCGCGGCATGGAGGAAAACATATTGTGTTCGCGCCAGCAGCATGTTGGCCAGCAGCCGCATGGCGATTGGATCATTCCTTCTCCGCGACAACAATTTTGACGCCTGGGCGCGTAGAAAATATTCCTGCGTGCAGGCATCGGCCGCCAGAGACCGGTTCGCTTTCATGAAGCCCCACCGTAACTCGCGTTGGCGCAACGCCTTTGGGGCCTCCAGGGCCAAAAGTGTCCAGCGTGTAAAACCGTATTCGAAACGAATCAGCGGCCAAGTGCTTTGCCAATGCCCCCTGGCTTCCGCCAACACGAGGGCGCGAAGCTGGCCGGTGATCCCTTCCCGGAGTTGTTTGCAGGCTTGCCGCCGCACCTGAAAACGGCTTGCCGCCAGTTCTCCCAGACTCCGCCCGATCCGGATATCGGCCGCATCGGCCAACTTACGGATTTCGCTGGTCGTAGGTTCAACGGGGGTTGCCGCCCATGAGGGCGGCGCCTTGGAGACAAGACCATGCGCCTGGCACCAACGCGTCACATCCACAATATCTTTCCTCTGATCCGAACGGGAAGCCACGCACCAAATCGGCGGAGAGGTTCCACCCTGAAAACCAGTCACCCGGCGAAAGTGATAATCCGCCGGCTTCTTGCCGATGAACCGAATCAACACGTAAAGCGCAGACGTGCGATAATCCCAGTAGGGCCGCTGGGGCAATGCCGCACCGAGAAATGGTTGATGGACCATGGCAAGCAGGGAAGGCACGGCGGCTTTTGGTTTCACCGCGAGAATCAACCGGGCGGCCAGGCTGCAGGTCGAAAAATCCTTCAAAGGGCGCAACAGGGGATAATTGTTTATCCCCAGAGCTTCATCAAGCGACCGCGCAAGCCTGGTCGAATGCCAGTGAAGAAGCAGCAAAGACAGGAGATTGGTCAGCTGCCTGCGGTTGTTCTGAGGAAAGACTCGGGCAAAATACTCTTTTCCAAGAACGTTCACCCACGCCCGGGCCCGGCTTGATTTCAGATCAAGATAATACTTCGACACGGAGTGTATTAACTGTTCGCCGGGCGTCCGTTCGGCCAGGGCGTTGGCGGCGGCGGAGACGATCAGGGGTTTGGAACTCGCCAGATCGTAGAGTTGCCAGCCCAGTAAGGCATCGGTCCGCCAGCCGGGAATTTTTGCAATCCGCGCCAGCCCTAGCGCCCGCCGGTTGGGCTTATCGGAAAACATCTCCGCGATGATGTTCGCATGTTCTCCGTGCAGCCAGAATTTTGCCAAAGCTGATGTTTCCGCCATAGGTTGAAACTCGGTATCCGCCACCCAACGCAGCAGCCCTTCTTGAAATTCAAGCACGCGGATTACACGTGCTCGTTGCTCCGGATCGGCCAGGCGAACCATGACTCGCATCTGGCTGATAAACGCTTGTTCCGCCGCGGATTGCCATTTCTGTTGAGTATTCCAGTTTCCGCAAGCCAATCCCACAATCGCCTTGGAATAGGAAAAGGCTGGCGATGAAGACACCCCGGCGGCCGGCGGCGTATACGGCGGGACCGGCGAGCCTGCGGCGGAGAGAATCATCAGGCGTGAACCGAACAAAAAGAAAATGATTCCCAGCGCCATGCCAAGAAGATTGGAAAAATGGCGGCGTATCATTCGAAAAAATTCAAACGGAGGCATAGGAAGCCCCAATAGAAAAGATAGTCTCCGCACACATTATATTACTTAATAGTTTCGCTAATACAATGAAATTTCTATGTGAAATGATCAGCAGATCGGCGCCGATATACCGCTTAAATGTTCGCCGAATAGGCGAGCTGAGGTGCTCCCCATTGTCAAGGCGAGCCAACTGACGAAATTAAGGGACATCGTCAGCCAGGTGCGGCGGCGGGCCGGGGGCTCGGGGGGAAGAGCCCCCATAAGCGTTAACTTAACCTGACTTCCCCCTGTTATGAGCGAAAAACGTTGATTTACGGCCTTTCCGCAGTAATGCACTTGCTACATTCAACCCGGCGCCCAAGCCGGCGGCTGGGTAAAGAGTTCCAGCAACCCCAGCTTGCGGAGAATGGCGTGGAGGTCTTTGGGAACGCGGGTGACCTTGATTTTCAGACTTTGGCCTTTCACCTCCAGACGCCCCAATCGGATGGTCTGTAATTGCCGGAGCAAATTATGCACTTCTATGGTCTGGCCTTTTAGCCGCCATTGGGCCTCAAGCTTAGCGCTTAGCCAATAGGCCAGAAAACAAATCCGCACCTGATTGCGCACGCGATCCGGGCGGTAATGAAATACCGGGCGCACCCGCAAATAATCTTTCAGATGGCAGAAGGCGTCTTCAACTGCCAACAGGTTCTTGTAATGTGCGACCACTCCCGCATCAGGGATATGTTGGGCCGGGGCATTGGTTCGCAGGAGATAAAGGCCGTCGCGTTGGGCTTCGGCGTGGATTAAATCCTGACGGCGACTCCATTGCAACTGCCCTTTCTCATCCATTGCGTAATTAAAATACTTGTGGGCCTTAAGCCGTTGCAGCATCCGCCCCACCTGGCTGGCCATTTTTTGCGCACTGACTTCCTTACGCGGCACCGCCGCCAATCGTTTAAGTTCGCTTTCCGCCTTGGCCAGGTGGGCCTCACGCCGCTGTCGGTCCCGCTCTTGCCGCCAAGGTCCCCCGGCAATCACATACCGTTTACCCTCTTTGACTATTTCCATCAGCCCGGTGCGATCCCACAGTTCGGGCGACGGATCGCTGGGTAATTCCGCCCGTAGCTCATCCAGAGTGCCGGCCCCGCAGCGGGTTACGTACATCAGACCCGGCGCTTCGATCGCCTCCAAATTGACCTTGCTGCTCATGCCGCCATCGAAGACGAACACCGCCTCTTGAATGCCAAAACGCCGCCGCAGCGTATGGAGCAACCCCTGCAAAGTCGTCGTATCGCCCCGGTTGCTACGCAAAACCTCCAGGTGCAGTGGAAGACCCTTCGGATCGGTGGCCACGGCCAAGAGTACCTGCGGACGGTCCGCGCGATGATCCCGGCTCTAAGTAGGAACGCAGAATAAATCATGCGGCCTTGTTCCCCAGTACGTCGTCATGATCGAACATGAATCCCATTTTATCGCGGCGGCCATTAACGCGTCCGACACCTCTGCGGAATGCCT
>JAJYDU010000002.1 GCA_021790475.1 Planctomycetota bacterium
CGTCGCCACAGCAAAGATTATGAAGCCCTGACCGCCAGCAGCCAAGCGATGATCCTTATCTCGATGATCAATCTCATGCTTCATCGGTTGGCGCCAGGGTAAAACGGCTTCTCACACAGGCTCTTAGAATTGTTCCCCGGCCGGTCAAGCCGTTCGCGTGAAGGACGGGTGCAGCTAACACGCTGTCAAGCGGGACATTTGCGGATTGTTAGAGAAAATGTTAACATAATAGTCTATGGTTGTATCCGGAAAATCCAGGCTTCGCAGCAAAGGTGGGCGAACCGCCGCCCGCCATACTGTTGAAAAAAAGCGTCATATTAAGTTGAAAAAAGCCGGGCGCGCGGGCGCCAACGGCCATCGTAAACCGGTTCCGGAGCGCCGGGATCAGCGCCAGGCGGCGGACCGGTTGAGCCGGGAGAATCGCGCGTATCAACTGGCCCTGGAATTTCTTCGTCAACAAACGGATTACGAGCGGATGCGCATCGTCCGATACAACACCACCACGTTTGACCTGGACCGGATGCGCCGGCTGCTCAAGTTGTTGGGTGATCCGCACCTGCGGTTCAAGACCGCGCATGTGGCCGGGACCAAGGGCAAAGGCAGCACGTGTCACATGCTGGCCAGCATGCTGCAAAGCGCCGGGTTCAAAACGGGTCTGTATACCAGTCCCCATCTGATTGATATTCGCGAACGTATTCGGATCAACGGGCAGATGATTTCGCGGGGCGAGGTGATTCGTCTGGTACGGCGGGTCGAAACCGCTCTGGCCAAAATGCGTTATGATCATCCGACTTTCTTTGAAATATTCACCGCCATCGGATTTTGTTACTTTGCCAATCAGCGGGTGGACATCGCCGTAATTGAAACCGGCCTGGGCGGCCGGCTGGATTCAACCAATGTCATTATGCCGGAAGTCACCGCCATCACCAGCATCAGCATGGATCATGCGTCGGTGTTGGGCAATACCCTGGCGAAAATTGCCGCGGAAAAGGCCGGCATCTTCAAGCAAAATGTGCCGGCGCTCTCCTGCATTCAGCCGCCGGAGGTTCAGACTGTTCTGGAAACAGTGGCGCGGCGGGTGCGCGCGCCGCTGGAGTTTGTCGGCCGGGACATTGAATTCAGCCATCGTTTTGAAGTCACCCGCGCGCACGGGCCGCACGTGCGCGTATCGCTGGCCACCGCGCGGTCGCGGTTTGAACATCTGATGGTTCCGCTGCTCGGCGAGCATCAGGCGATCAACTGCGGTTTGGCGCTGGCCATGCTTGATAAGCTCAAGACCCGGGGATTGCGCTTTGATGACGCCCAGGCTGTCGCCGGCCTGCAGCGCGTGGATTTGTCCGGGCGGCTCGAACTGGTTTGGCGCGATCCGCGCGTGATCATCGACGGCGCCCACAACGCCGCCTCCATCCAGGCGTTGTTCCGGGGAATCAGCCAGTACATTCCGTATGACAGCATGGTGGTTATCTTCGGCTGTAACAGCGACAAGGACATCGACGGAATACTCGAGCAGGTGTCGCTCGGAGCGGACAAGGTTATTTTTACCCGAGCGCATAATAATCCGAAAAGTGTTCCACCCGAAGAGCTTTCCGCTATTTACGTGGAGCGGTTTGGGAAAATGGCCCAGGCGGCGGCGAACTTCCGGGAGGCCATGGAAATAGCGGCGCGCGCCATCACCCGCGAAGATCTGGTCGCGGTAACCGGATCGTTCTATCTCATCGGCGAAGCCAAACAATTTTTTCTGGATCGAGCCGCGCACCGCGCCGGGATATACGACAACTGATTTTCCTTCCCGCCGGGGAACCGTGCCGTCCTGTTTCCCCGGAAAATATCTTTTACATACGCTCCGGGGCGTCCGATATTTGACGCCGTGTGCGCCGCGAAAATTCATGGTGATAGCGATATTCACGTAAAGTCATTTCGGGGAATCTGCGCAACTTCAGGTTCAAACGATAAAAAGCCGATAAGTAGTTTGAATTAGTCGGGGGCGTTTGGCGGTGCGAGTCGAGCAATCGAATGCGGTGCGGACGGAACCGACGTCCGTTCGCCCGCTCGCGTTGACCACGACGCCTGTCCGCGAACATGAATAAGTGAGCCGAGATGGATGTGGCTCGGAAATTGGTCGGAAACCCGACCGTATGGCCGCGGCTCCGCGCCGAGGATGGTGGGGGCTTGCGCATCCGGTCACGAGGCGTATTGCTCATGGATACGGTTACTCTGCCCCAGCGCGTTGTGGAATTCCTGAATTATCTGCAATTCGAGCGGCATTTCTCGAATTACACCAGCAAATGCTACAGCGCCGATTTACGCCAGTTCGGACGATTCCTGGCGGGACTGCCTGATACATTCACGCTGCCCGGCGGCCATCCGGTGATCCCGCCTTCGACTTCAAACATCAATGATCACGCTCCGGTTGTTCCCGAACCTCCGCCGGAAGATATCGAACGGCTTCTGTTGAACTCGAACGCCGACGACGTACGGAATTATCTCCGCCACATGCGCGAGCATGATTATTCCAAGGCGACGGTTGCCCGTAAGCTGGCCACTCTTCGCAGTTTCTTCAAATTTCTCAATAAACGCGGCTTGACCGGCAACAACCCGATGCTGACGATCCGGACTCCCAAGCTGGAAAAACGCCTGCCCCGGTTCATGACCGAAGAGCAGGTTACCCAGCTTCTGGGGACTCCCAAAGATACCGATCTGCTCGGCGCCCGCGACAAGGCCATGCTTGAAGTAATTTACAGCAGTGGTTTGCGTGTGAGCGAGCTTGTCGGTTTGAATATACAGGATGTGGATTTTGTTGGAGCCGCGCTTAAAGTTCGTGGAAAAGGCCGCAAGGAACGTCTGACTCCGGTTGGCCGGACCGCCCTGGCGGCGATTGAGAAATACGTGCGGATGCGCGGCGCTGCGAACTCCGACGACCCGACCGGCGTGCCTTTGTTCATCAACAAACACGGCCAGCGTCTGAGCACGCGTTCCGTCCGCCGCAAACTCGATAAATACCTCATCGAGGCGCATCTGGACCTGGATATCAGCCCCCATACGCTACGGCATAGCTTCGCCACGCACATGCTCAACCATGGCGCGGACCTGCGGGCGGTCCAGGAGCTGCTCGGCCACCAGAGTCTGAGCACCACCCAGATATACACGCACCTGACTACCAAGCGACTCCAGGATTCCTATGAAAAGGCCCACCCCCGGGCCAACGAGTCGCACGAACCAGCCGGGTCGTAGTCATAGTTTCCCGATAACACAACAACAGGGCCGCGGCGGATGGCCTCTTAAGCGGCGGCCCTGTTGTTTTATGAATTTATTGTCCACGCCGGCGCTTATCCCGCAGGCGGCGTTTCTGTTGCGGCGTTAACCGCCCGCCGCGCGGCTTGCATCCATCCGTAGGTATGGGCAATTCGCCGGCGGCCAGAGCTTGCATGTCCATCGTGCCAAAACTCTGCATCAGGCGCATGCGCCCGCCCATGGAAAGTCCGCCCAATTTCTTCGCCATATCGCGCGCCGCGGCGAAACCCTTGATCAGTCGTGAAACATCTTCGGTCGCCGCGCCGGATCCGCGGGCGATGCGCCGACGGCGCGAACCGTCCACCATATCCGGATTTTCACGCTCCCTGCGGGTCATGCTTTGAATAATCGCTTCAACGCGGTCCAGCTCTTCTTCCGTAACTTGCGCGTTCTTAAGCGCTGCGCCGGCGCCGGGCAACATTCCCAGTACCTGCTTCATCGGCCCCATTTTCCGGAGGGATCGCATCTGGTCGAGAAAATCATCCAGCGTGAATGTGGCTTTGGCCAGTTTTTCCTGCATCCGGGCCATTCTGGTCTGGTCGAATTCCTGTTGGGTCTTTTCCACCAGCGTGAGAACGTCGCCCATGCCCAGCATGCGCTGGGCGATACGATCCGGATGGAACTCTTCGAGCATCTGGAGTTTCTCGCCCACGCCGAGAAATTTGATTGGTTTGCCGGTGATGGCCTTGACCGACAGCGCCGCGCCGCCGCGGGTGTCCGAATCGAACTTGGTAAGAATCACACCATCGAGTTCCAGTTGGGTATTGAAGGCGCGGGCGGAATTGACGGCGTCCTGGCCGACCATGGAATCGACCACAAGGTAAATTTGATGCGGCTTGACCACCTGGCCGATCTGCCGGAGCTGATCCATCAGAGGAGTGTCCAGATGCAGGCGGCCGGCGGTGTCGAGAATAACCACATCTCGGCCATTTTGGCGGGCGGAATCGACAGCCCGGCGGCAGATACTCACGGGACCGGCCTGCGGATCCTCCCGATAAACCGGCGTTTCAATCTGTCCGCCCAGCGCGACCAGTTGATCGATGGCGGCGGGGCGCTGGGTATCGGCCGCCACCAGCAGTGGATTTTTCCCCTTGCTTTTCAGGTAGAGGGCCAATTTGCCGCAGGTGGTCGTTTTTCCCGACCCTTGCAGGCCGCACATCATGATGATGGTGGGGGGGGGATCGACAAAATACATGCGGGTATCGACCGGTCCCATGAGGGCGACCAGCTCGTCGAAGACGATTTTGACCATCTGTTCGCCGGGCTGGAGCGAGGCGATGACTTGCGCGCCAATGGATTTCTCCAGCACCCGCCGGGTGAAATCCTGCACCACTTCATAATGAACATCCGCCTCCAGCAGGGCGTTGCGGATGTCGTCCATCGCCGCCCGGACATTTTGCGCGCTGATACGTCCGCGGCCGGACAGGTTGCGCAGCAGGTTTGAAAAACTCTCGGTAAGATTCTCGAACATCTGATTTCTCCCGGCTCGATCGCCGTGCGGCGCCGGCTCCCGTTAACTTTACTTGTTGACCACCGGAAGGGCGATACCGCCGGATGCGCCGGTCGTTTTTTCAGCGGTTATTTTGGCGTAACCGGAACCAGGTTCGCCTGTCGGATCCGGAGGAATGATATCCACCACCTTCTCGCCCAGGCGAGCCTTGCCGGCTCGCACCTTTTCTTCAAATGCCTGGCAGTGCTCCAAAAGGGTATCGAGAATCCGGTCCTCCGGCACATTGGCCACCTTTTCACCCTGCACGTAAATGATGCCGCGTTTGTCGCCGGCGAAAATCGCCACGTCCGCTCCCTCGCACTCGCCCGGACCGTTCACCACACAGCCCATCACCGCCACCTTCATGGGCAGGGTTATTTCCTGCTTGAGTTTGCGGTTTACCTGCTGCACCAGCGTGAACAGGTCCACCTGGATGCGCCCGCAGGTGGGACAGGCGATCAGTTCCGCGCCCCGGCGCTGGCGCAAGCCCAGTACATAGAGCAGCTCCAGGCCATCCTGCACCTCGTAAACCGGATCGCTGGCGTAACTGATGCGAATGGTGTCGCCGACGCCGCTGGCCAGCAGGGTTCCCAACGGCGCCACGCTGCGAATAGTTCCGGTTTCCCTCGGTCCGGCATGAGTTACGCCCAGGTGCAGCGGATGATCGAATCGCCGGGAAATTTCGCTGTAGGCGTCGATGACCAGCAGCGGATCGATTGATTTGGCGGAAATCACGATGTCGTAAAAATTTCGATTGTAGAAAATATCCAGGTATTCTTCGAGTTTGCTGATCATGATTGCCAGCAACCGGCCGTGCCGGTTGTCGCCGAATACCGCGCCCAGTTCGCGCCGGCGCTTCTGCTTGTCGCGCCGCTCCACGATGGATCCTTCATTCACACCCACGCGGATGGGCAGACTCCGTTCGCGGCAGGCGTCGATAACCATTTCCACCTGTTTGCGGTCGTTGATATTGCCGGGATTCAGGCGTATTTTGCTTACGCCCGCCGCAATCGCCTCCAGCGCCCGCTGAAAATGGAAGTGCACGTCGGCCACAATGGGTACGCTTACCTGTTTGATGATTTCCGGGAGAGCTTCGGTGTCTTTTCGTTCCGGCACGGCCACGCGCACAATGTCCGCCCCGGCCGCGGCAAGTTTGTTGATCTCGCGCACGCAGTTGTCGATGTCATGCGTGTAACCGCTGGTCATCGACTGCACCGTCACGGGAGCGCCGCCGCCGATAAGAACATTGCCCACTTTTACCTGCCGGGTCTTGCGCCGGGAAATCATAATTATGGTTCCTCTTATTGTTGCCGCGTAAGAGCGCGTACAAAACAATATATTCTAGCGGCAAATGGCCGTGAACCAAAGCTCCGCCGGCAATTGTGCGCGTTTTTGTTTTACTGATAGCCGTTCGGGTGCGCCTGGAACCAGCGCCAAGCCGACTCCACAATCACATGCAGGTCGGTAATTTTCGCCTTCCAGTGAAAATCGCGGGCCATGCCCTCGGGCGAGGCGAAAAGCGCCGGTGGATCGCCGGGGCGGCGCGCAACCTGGCGCGTTGCGATGTCTTTACCCGTAACCGCCCGGCAAGCGTCGATTACTTCCCGCACGGAATAGCCCCGCCCCACGCCCAGGTTGTAAAACAGTCCCCGGCCAGGCTGGAGATTTTCCAGCAATACCAGGTGCGCCTCGGCCAGGTCCCACACGTGAATATAATCGCGAACGCAGGTGCCGTCGGGCGTGGGGTAATCCGTACCGAAGATTTCCATGCTTGGACGCCGCCCCATGGCCACCTGGAGCACAATGGGAAGCAGGTGAGTTTCGGGGCGATGATCTTCCCCGATGGTTCCATCGAGCGCCGCGCCGGCAACGTTGAAGTAACGCGGCGCGGCGAATGCCAGATTTTCCGCCCTGGCCACATCCAGCAGGATGTGTTCCACCATCAGCTTGGATTGGCCGTAGGGGCTGATGGGGCGTTGCGGCATGTCTTCCGTGATGGGGACCTTTTCCGGTTCGCCGTAGGTGGCGCAGGTGCTGGAAAAAACCAGCTTCTTGATGCCGGCAAGGTGCATCGCATCCAACATGCCGATGGTGTTGGCGACGTTGTTGCGGTAATACTTTCGTGGATCAGCCACGCTTTCGTCGACGTAGGCGCTGGCGGCGAAGTGCATGACCGCCTCTATTTTTTCGGTCATGAATACCGCCGCTAGCCGCGCCACGTTGGCGCAGTCCAGCACCACCAGTTTCGCCTTTGGATGAACCGCCGCGCGATGGCCCATTCCCAGGTTGTCAATTGCGATGACGCGGTGGCCGCGTTCCACCAGCAGCTTGACCGCATGGGACCCGATATAACCCGCCCCGCCAATGACCGCGATATTCATGGAATCTCCTTACGTTGGTTACGGAGCCATAAGATAATTTCCCCACCGTCAGATGTAAAACGTTCGTGTGCGCTGCGGCGGCGCGGCAAAGGTTGGGCATGGTGTGGGTCAAGTATTTTGCCGGAAGGGAAGCGACGGCGCCGCAGCTCTACTCTCAACTTTCTACTTTCCTCCCGCGGCACCGCGGACGTGATATTTGACAGCGCGGCGGAGTCATGTACCGCAGGCGTCCCGCCTGCACCGGGCAGGCAAGATGCCTGCGCTACAAGAATTGGCGGCGCCGCCGTTCTGCTTTCAACTCTCTACTTTCTTTCGCCTCAGCCCGGCCCGCACCGTGCGGGCCGGGCAAAAGTGAATAGACTTACGCTATTGCCTTCCGTCTGCGTTTGAGCAGCAATCCCAATCCACCAACCGCCAGCAGCGACAAGGTGGCCGGTTCGGGAGTGGCGGAAACCGTTTCGGTGGCGCCGGGCCCAAGAGAACCAGGGTCCGGTAGGGGAGTAAACGGTGAACCTGGCTGGCCGGGAGGTGGTGTGGACCCGAAATTCAGACTATCAAGCGGAATTTGCGCGTCACTGAAAAAGTACCCATAGTCACCTGGTACTATCGTGTCGGCAGTGTTATTGGTTAGAGTCACGTCGGCTGTATCGCCGGTGAGGTACGGAAATTCATACCATTGGCCCGTTGTCAGGTTGCTTGTCGTGTCCGTACCTTCTAAAAATATCGTGAGATATTTACTTGGGGTGGTAGGTTGGGTCCAGACCGGGACGACATCGACTACCGGCATAACATTAGAGGTGCCCGTGGTTGGCACTGGGGTCCAGAATTCACCGATGGGGGCCATCCAAGGGCAAGTGGTGCTGACGGAACCGGTAATTCCAAAGTGGGCCGTGGGCGGCGGGCCCAACTGATAATTTGCCCACGACGAGGGTGCACCGTAGGAACCTGAACTGCCCGAAAACTCCACGGTAGTCGTCGCACCGTTGGTGCTAACAGCTATGGGGTTGGGATTTAGGAATGGATCTGTACCGGAGTTGATGGCTTGCGAACCGATGCAATCTGTTTGGTTGCCTTGGAAACTCACCTCGAAGTTGCTCCAACTCCCTTGAGGGATTGGGACAAAAGAGTTCCACAGTTCGTTTGCAAAGCTTGACTGCGGTGTGGCCACGAACATTGCAATGACCCCCGCCGCGCCCAGACCGAGCATGGTTTTAGTGGTAGATAGTTTGTTCTTAAACATGATTTACTCCTTGTTGTGCATGTCGGACGACATAGTCCGGTTTTGTTTTTTTATTCGACCCGCACCGTGCGGGCCGGAACTTACCTGTAGCAGGCTCTCTCGCCTGCATTTGTTTCGCGAGCTATCGCCCGCCTATCCCATATCCGCTCCGAGATACCTCCTTTCGCGGCGCAGCCGCCGTTCTACTCTCAACTTTCTACTCTCCGCCCGCGGCGCAGCCGCCGCTCTGCTTTCAACTCTCTACTTTCCTTCTCCTGCGCATCAGCAATCCCGGCCCGCCAACCGCCAGCAACGCCACGGTGGCCGGTTCGGGCACGACCTGGACGATAAACTTATAACCATTAAGTCCATCGCTGAACGGACCGGCATGATAAACTTCTGATGTCCGCACTGGCGTTCCCGGAAAGTAGACGGAATCTCCGTAGACGGAACTTGGCGAATCCGGCGTGACGAAAGAGAATCCGGGTAGCGTGTTGCCCTCCGCCAGGTAGCTTCCTGAACCGGTCGCCTGCCATTCAATCGAAGCGCCCTTTTCTCCCAGTGATCCGCCGACACTTTGTGAATCCGGACCATCTTCCCAGCCCGTCGGCGCGGATACATTGATGGGATTGCTTTGCAGGTAGCTCTGCCCCGGAATCCACGCGAACCAGAAAGTGCCGACCGTGCTGCCATCAGTGCTGGTGTTGGTCAGCGCAAGATCGTAAGTATATTGCGTCTGGCCGCTGACCACCTGGCTGGAGGCCAGGGTGATGGTGGCGGTGGCGATTTCCGAGCCGCAGGCCGGCGCGGCTGCCGCCGCGGTTATACCCGCGGCCAATAATGTGGCGCTACCGTAGAGATACTTCCAACTTCTTTGCTTACGCATGAAATTCCTCCTCACAAAGAAATATGCTTTCGCGCGGCCTCCGGCGTGCGCCGGAAGAAAAGCCGCTTATATATGCCTGTCGACCAACGGCCACGCGCGCAGCCCCTTACCGTTCCGCGGTCTGAAAGCGGCGGCGGACGTTTCCGCCGGCCGCCGCGTAGCTCCAACTCGCCGCTCCAGATTGCTCAATCGCTCCGCTCGCAAAAATTCAGATACCGGCGCAACTGTTCTACGCAAAGCTCGGTCGTCACGCTGCCTTTCGCCTGCGCATCAGCAGTCCCAGTCCGCCCGCGGCGCAGCCGCCGCTCTACTCTCAACTCTCTACTTTCTTTCGCCGGCGCATCAGCAATCCCAGCCCGCCCACCGCCAGCAGCGCCAGGGTGGCTGGTTCGGGGATTACCGTGTAACCCCAACTTATGGCTTGATTTCCGACAAGGATGTAATTCTTCCCACTTTGTAGGGCATTCCAAGTCGGAATGGTCAAGAAATGTAAGTACGTTCCAGGCCAGGCACTCCCAACGGTTGGATTATCTTTGAAGGTCGTCGAATAGGCTGGTCCGCCGTTAGAGTCGTAATAGGGTCCGACCGACTTACTGCCAGGCACGTCACCATTGTCGAGTTGCCAGTAGCCGGAGAAACCATTGATTTGGTAGCCGAAAGGTTTGTAGTTTGTTTCTTTCGTAGCGTACTGTTGACTTTCATTAAGCAATTGCAGCCAGTGAGGAGTTGCTCCGGCTGGTGAATTTGTGTTGCCGAGGCTCAGGGTGAATTGGACAGGTTCTGCAATCTGTCCACCTGGTTGTGCCGGTGTAACCGACAGGCTGTAAGTAGTAACGTTGAAATTTGAGGTACTGCCAAGGCTGACGGGGTTGGTTAACGGGGCCGGGGGGGGAAACGAGTAATACCATCCGTTGGCCGTGGTAAACCCCTGGGCGTTCAACGTGGCCGTCAAGGCTTGATTCCATGTTCCCGCATTACTGCCGCTTACCAGAGTAAGCGTATCGGGGATCACAGAAACAGTCGGATTAGGCTGTGGCACTCTTACCGTCGGCGGTGTGGCCGTCGCCCCATTGCTGAAGCTTAGGTTCGCTCGTGCCTGGTCGTAACCGCCTCTCGCCAGTACAGCGCAGAAAATAACTAATAAACCCGCGGATTTTATTCTCCGCCGGATGGATATCATATTTTTCGCTTTCCTCACCGCTCGTGAAACCTGTTGGTTTGTGATACCTGCCATGGAAATTCCTCCTCACAAAGAAATACATTTTTGCGCGGCCTCCGGCGTGTGCCGAAAAAAAGCCGCTTATATAAGACCTGCCGACCGGCGGCCACGCGCGTGGCCAATAACCGCTCCGCGGTCTGAAAGCGGCAGCGGACGTTCCCGCCGGCCGCCGCGTTACTCAATTCCGCCGCTCCTCTTGCTCCTCGCTCCGCTCGCGGAAATTCAGATACCCTTCATGCCGCCTTTCGCCTGCGCATCAGCAATCCCAGCCCGCCAACCGCCAGCAACGCCACGGTGGCTGGTTCGGGTATAGGAACAGGGCTTTCCGCCAAGACTCCCGCAATTACCCCGTAGCCTGCTCCGGCCAGGTTGTCATCGGCCGGGACCAGAGAGGCCCCGCCTTTGTAACCGAACAATAAATAGCCGGGGTTGTTGGGGTTGGTGTTGGCAAGTTTCTCCAGAGAAAGGCTTGTAAGGTCTGGAGCATCTCCAGTCCCATAGGTAATGCTTCCGCCAACGCTGTTGGTAGGGTCGACAAAGCTGATTGAGCTGTTTGCGCCCCCATTGGTTGTAACGTCGTAATTGATTCCTGTCAGTGTAACACAATGACCTCCTCCTGTTGGTTTACCAGTTGAATCCGTCCATTGGAAGAATAGCTCCACATCCTCGCCAGCCTGGAGCTGCTGCTGGAGGAATGTGGCTGTTGGTATTTGATTTGTGACTCCGCCGATCCATGGGCCATTGGGGTTTTGTTGCGTGCCAACACCAGGGGCGGCTTGCCCAACGGTTTGGATCGCGTATTTTTGTCCGGTGTTACTTGTTATTCCTCCCGGAAAATTGTTCTGAAGGTACTTCTCTTTTCCCAAGTACGCATTGTTGAAGGTCGTGCCAGGACCGGGGGGAAAGGGCGTGCCGGGGGGCTGTGTGTTCATATAACCCGCGGAAGCCAGGGATTTTATTGAGCCATAGGGGTTGCCCAAGTTGTAAAGGGGAGGAAGCCCGTAATTCCTCATGAGAAAATTAAACGAGTTGACGGTAGCGGTTGGGACACAAGCCTCTGGCGCTATTGGCCCAAGGAGATATGTGCCGCCTGGTGGAGCGGTTGTAGTGTTTGTTGCATTTTGATCGAAATGTCCAAACAAATTCCCATTCGCTGTCTCATTTGCAAACAAAATATTATCCGCCGATAGGCGAGGCTGATAAAAGGACAAGCACATTGCTGTCGCCGCCAGCGACAGAATCGCCGCCGTTCTCGCCCGTCTCCGCCCCTGGGAAACCTGATGGTTTGTGATACGTTTCATGGAAATTCCTCCTCACAAAGAAATATGTTTTCGCGCAGCCTCCGGCGCTCGCCGGAAAAACAACCGCGCATACAAGCATGAACACAAATCAATACACGAAGCCACGAACAGGCTCCCGTGCCGCATCCGTGCGATGGTCTACTGAATTGGCCTTCGAGAATTTTGACATCCCGCCCGAAGGTCCATTCTCCCCCTGCTCTCTTTGATCGAGGTGCAGGGTTAATCTATACGTTATTATAATCCACTTCCGATAAATGTCAAGTTGGAACCCATATAAATTCTATAGATGTGATATAACTAATGGCAAAACAAGCACTTACGAGAGATAAATTTTTCAGAAAATTATAAAATTCATGTTGGACAATGAAATGGAAAGAAATCCGCAGCATGAGTTTAGCCGCGGGACCTGTCCCGCGCGTGGCCGGAAAGTTCACACACGGAGGCGTTTTTGAACCGCCAGGACACGGTTTAGCCGCGGACCGTTGGCCCTACTTATGCACGTGAATAACTCGCTGGGCGGTGAAAACCCGGCCGGTGAGAGCATCGACAAACTGCGCGTGGAACGTGATTTCATCGTGTCGCGGCGGTTTTTTCCAGGGACAATCAAACGCGAACTGATTAAGCCCTAATATGCCATACCACGCCTTTTTTGCCTCGGCCGGGGTAAACGTCCATTGGCCGATACGTTGCGAACCGTGCGCCAAAGCCAGATCAAACGCTTCGATGGTAAATGTACCGGTTGCCGGCAGGGGGATATTGCCCGCCATAAGGGTCCGAACGAACACGCGGAACCCCCCTGGGTTCTTGGCGCCGCGTAACCGGGCGATTCGTGTATCGGCGCCGATGCGAATCCGCTGGACGGTAAAAAGCTGCCGGAGGCGGTTTGCTGAAAGTGTGGGCAAATGCGGCGTTTTGGCGGCAAGTTGCCGCTCGAGTTCGTGGATTTCATGGAGTTTGAGTCGGAGTTTTTCTTTCAGAGAAACAATGGTGTTATGCAACGCCACGTTCTGTTGATACAGCGGCGCGTTTTTGGCGTAGTTGGCGCAGCCGCCCAAAACCAACAGGACGCCGGCGACGATGGCGCTCCACTGGAAATATTTTTGGGGCGAAATATTAAACCGCACATTCCACCTCCGAATCCGCGTGTTTCCAAAACCCTCCCGCCGGCCACCGGGATACGCCGAAGCCGCTTTTCCACGCAATTTTACCGGTCCGTTCCATCCGGTTCGTTCTCGGGCGGCGCCAGATCGCCGCCGCGTACGGAAGCAAGCGGGAGCATCCGCGCGAGTTTTTGGTCGATGACTCCGTACTGGATGGCTTCATCGGCCTCCAGCCACAGGTTGCGATCGCAATCTTTATGAACCTTTTCGATGCTCTGGCCGGTGTGGGCGGAGAGAATCTCGAACATCCGTTGGCGCAGGCGGATCATTTCGCGGGCCTCGATGGAAAGGTCCGTGGCCGTCCCCTGCATCACGCCGGAAATCAGCGGCTGGTGGAGCATCACGCGGCTGTTGGGCAGAGCATAGCGCTTGCCTTTTTTACCCGCCGCCAGAAGCCATGCGCCCATGCTGGCCGCCAAGCCCACGCAGGTGGTGGCCACATCGCAGCGGAGAAACTGCATGGTGTCGTAAATGGCCAGCCCCGCCGTCACGGATCCGCCGGCGCTGTTGATGTAGAAGTTGATGTCCGTTTTCGAGTCATCGTTGGACAGGAACAAAAACTGGGCGATGATAAGATTCGCCATTTCGTCATCGACTACGCCGGCCAGAAACACCACGCGGTCCCGCAGCAATCGCGAGAATATGTCATACGATCTCTCGCCGCGGCCGCTGCGTTCAACCACAATCGGAACCAGGTTATTGGCCTGGGGATTATCGCGCAGCGCCCGTCGAATGATGGCCGCCGGATCATCATACCGCGTCATACAAAGTCTCCTTGGATGAAGGAACTTCCTCCATTCTGTCTAAGCGTAGCCGAGGTCATGTCCGTCGGCAATCCCGATGGCCCTCCCCTCAGGGGTCGGCGCGGCGATATTCATTCTCTCTCTCCGGCGGCGCGGAAACCACAAAATCCACCGCCTTGCGGCCGCTAAGGGGGGGTATATTCCGGTAATTGCCGTACAGGCGATCAAAACGACACATACTTTTGAAATCGCAATATTTGCAGGCCGTTTCTTTTCTCCATTGATATGGCGCCGGCGCTATCCGGCCATGATGGATATCCTCCGCCAGCCGTCCGATTGTATCCGCGGCAACGGTCAATAACTTTTCAAATACGGATGCGGGCAAACCGTCGTGTCCAGTTCGGGCCGCTGTGGCGTCTTGTTTGATATAGGCTCGGAACCATGCGCTGCGCCCGCCATTTTCCATTCCCGGCGCCAGCCTGTCCAGATGCTCATTCATAAAAAAACCATGCGGCCGGCATTCCGCGAAGAATTGATCGTCTGCGTAAGAAACATTCGCGGAACTCTTGTTCCACGGGGGTGTAAGCGTCTGGTAGAACGCTCCGAACGGCCGTGGCGGCGTTATAGCCGCGGGGGTCCTTTGCCGCAGCGCCAGAATGTAACTGGCCAACTGCAAATCCAGACCCGCCCGCATTTTGACCGCGTTAAAAACCGTCTCGGCCGCGTGCTTGTAATCCATCACAATCGCAAAACCTTCCGCATCGGCATCGATGCGATCAATCTTGCCGCGCAGTTCGGCCACCCGGCCGTCCGCAAGCGAAATCCGCAGCGCCGGCAGTGCCGGAATTCCCGCCGCCCGTTCCGGCGGGCGTGCCGCCTGTTCCGCCAGGTGAAATTCTCCAAACGGAACCTCCACTCCCACCGGCCGCAACTTGTTTTTCCGGGCGCCGCGCCGCTGGGCTTCCAGCAGAAATTCCAGATTCCGCCGCAGGGACCGCAGCTTCGCCTGCGCTTCGGGCTGGGCGGCAAAAAGTTCCGCCCGCAAGATTGCGGATTCTTCACGGATGATCGCCTCGATCCTTTGCTTAAGCCGCTTTTCATCCCAGTTCGGCCAGCGGCTGGATTCGGGAACCGGGCTGTCCGGCGCCAGCTCGGCGATTACGCCGGCATAAAATCGCTCCAGCACACGGTGATACAATTGACCCAGGTCGCGCGCTTCCAGCGCCAGTTCCGGCCGCTCCCGCAGACCTAATGTATAGGAAAAGAAATATTTCAATGGGCAGGCGGCGAAGGTTGAAAGCCGGCTTACGCTCAACGATATTTTACGATCCGCCGGTTGCCCGGCCGGGTCCTGGCGAAGCGCGGGAATAGTTTGCCGATTCATGCCGCGCCAACCGCTCTGGATCAGCCGTTTGATTTCCGGATCGCGCCGCTCCCGCAACCACTCATACGCGAGCATCGCCAGGCGTTGATCCGGCAGGCTATTCTGGCTATCGGTATCAGTAGCGCCGGGCCACAGGCTTCGTTCCGACGCCTCCCGCAGAGAGTCCAACAGAGCTTCCACCACGTCCCGGGCGGCGGCGGCTTGCGGCAGGCGCAGGCGCTTTCCCGCAAGATTTTTTTCTGATACGTCCGGTAATTGGCGCAATTGGCGTATATAGGCCGAGGGCGTCGTCCGGCGACCCGCGTCATCCGTTTCCGGCCAACTAACGACAAGCTGCCGGCTGGCGCGGGTAAAAGCCACATAATCGAAAAACCGGCTCTCCAACAAGCCGGCGTCGCCGCCGGCGTTCACAGAACCCGGCGCGAATCGCTCCAGCAGTCGGCGCTGTCGATCATCCAGCATGGGGTCCTCGGGTCTGGTCTGCGGTAACCGGGTTTCAATTGCTCCCAGCACGATCACCATCTGGAGTTCCGGATGGCGTGACCGCTGCGCGGAGCTTATCAATACCTGATCCAACGCCGGGGGAATCAGGCCCATGGTGAGGGTTTGCAGGCTCATCCACAGCAATTCGCCAAAATGCGCCATATCCATAGCCTCTGAGGCCAGAATATCCCGCATGGCCGAGAGAAGTTCCCGGCATTGCTTCCAGGCCTGCTCGTGAATTTGCGCCAGTTCCGGTTTGCCGTCGGCCAGGGCCGTGGCCATCCATGTTTCCAGCGATTTTTTGACGCCCAGCCTGTCCAGCAAGGCGATTAATCCCGCCGCTAATTGACTGCCCGTACCAGCATGGGCGGGATTCACCGTCCGTTCCATCCAGGCTTTAAGCCCGCAATGCAACATCGCCCGCGCCCGGTTGGCCGCTTCGATCTGCTCAGTCTGCCGGTTTTGAGAGATGGCGGGATCGGCATCGGAATCCGCCGGCAGCGCCTGCCACCGCCGGCGTTGCGATAGATCATCGCCATCGATGCCGTGCGCCAGCATGTAGTTTTCCATCGCAAAGGCGTCGTCCGGGGTGATACCCGCCAGGCCGGTTTTGACCAGCGCCAGCACCTCGGCGCGGGTATAACGGCCAGTGGCCAGCGCCACAGCGCTCCGCAGGAGTTCCACCAGCGGATGATGCGCCAGCGATTTTCGCTGATCGATGAAATGAGGAATGTTCCGGGCGGAAAATATCCGGTGAATCGGCTCTTCATAGAGGCTTAAATCACCGACCACCAGCCCCATCCGGCGATAGCGTATCCCCCGCGCCGCACAACGCTGAATATGTCGGGCCGCCGCCAGAACTTCCTCCTGCAAATTCCCGCATGACCAGAGTTCAATCGCCGGCGACTCGGCTGCCACCGCGGGGGCACAAGTCTCCGGAGGAGTCGGGATTTGTGCCGGTATGCCGTCCGGTGGAACGTTTTGATTTTTCGCCGGGACTGGCGCTGCTTGATCGGCAAACAGCCTCTGTTCCACCCACACCAGCCCCGGCGCTGCCAGACGGTGCTGCCCGGTCAGCGTCAAAGGCGGTTCCAGGGAAACTCCCGCTTTTTCAAAAGCCCGCAGCAGCCTTTGATAGAACAGTTCCGTGCGATAAAAGAATCCCATTTCGTCCGGGCCAACAAGCGGGTTGCGGATGGCGGCGGCGTGCGGATCCGCCAGCAGGGTGATCGTCACGGTCCGCGCCTGGCGGGCGAGCTGGGCGAGCAGTTCCATTTCCGGCACGTTCAGGGAGCTGAAGGCATCAACGAATATAAATGAATCGGTCAGGATGGCCCGGGACCGGAGTTTTTCAGCCACCAGCCCGGGCAGGGTTTCGCCATCCAGCGCCCCGGCGCGTGCCACTTCTTCCCAGTGTTGGAGAATGATCGCCAGATCGTGCAACTTCTGCGCCAGGACCGGATCCGCCGGCGGCTCCCGGGCCGCCTGATCCGCCAATGTCCGCAATGAAGCCGGCGTCTGCCCGTTCTGAACCAGTTCCGCCACCATCGCGTCCAAAGGAATGAGAAATCCCGGTTGCTCCGCGGCGGATCGAAAAATTGTCAGCGATTCGCGGCAGCGCCGCAACGCCTGCGCCAGGAACAGCCGCCGCGACACCGGGGTTAACTCGCCATGTATGGATATACCCAAATCCGGAGCCAGCATCCGGCACAACCGCTTGCAACCGAGTACGCGCACGCGGAACGTGCCGGCCATTCGCGGATCGGTCATCAGCCGCCGCTCCGACAGGAACGACGCCTGCTCGGGCACGAGCCAGAAAAGGGGCGGACCCAATGGGTGGGCCAGCGACTCGCGCACCAGTGCTTCCACGCAATAGTGCGTTTTGCCGCTGCCCGCCCGCCCGATGACGAATCGCACCGCCATGAATTAACCTCCGTGTCGAACTGACGGTATACTGCCGGCAGGCGCCGGGCAAGTCCGCCGCGGCGTCGCCGTTCGGGCGCAGAGTGGATCGCGCGCTTCCGGCATGGCGGTATCATCATCCGTTGCGGAAATTACAACATGATACCTTATTCCGACACGTCATCCTCTCTTGCCCCGGCGCGTATCGTCGCCATTGAAACCAGCAGCCGGATCGGCTCCGTGGCGGTGGCGCTGGGACCGCAACTTCTGAACCAGCGCCGGTTCAGCCATTCCCTGCGACACGCCGTGGAACTAATGCCCGCCATCCGCGACTTAACCCGGGAGCGGGGATGGAAACCGGCTGATATTGAACATGTATATGTGTCCGTCGGACCGGGGTCCTTTACCGGTGTGCGCATCGCCATCACGGCGGCGCGGGCGCTCAACCAGGCCGTCGGCTGTCGCCTCATCGCCGTTCCCACCGTTGATGTTCTGGCTTTGAACGCTCCGGCGCAAACGGAGAACCTCGTGGTCATTCTGGACGCCAAGCGCGGTCAGATTTACTCCGCCCGCTACCGACGAATTCTACCCGGCGAAGATTTTTCACCCGCTGCCGCCCATCCGCCCGTCCGCATCGACGGTTGGGTGCGTACCGCCGGTCCTCTGTTGACGGATCCGGAGCAATTCATCCGCCAAACACCGCGTCCTTTGGCCATGATCGGCGAAGGGATTGATTACCATCGCGACGCGATTCGGAATGCCGCCGGCGATTCCGCCGCGGCGATTGGGGAGTTGGAGCAATCGCTCTGGCCGCCGCGGGTCGAGAACGTTCATGCCCTGGGCTGGACTTTGGCCCAGGCCGGAAGATTCATTTCCCGGGAAGCGCTTTTGCCGATTTATTTGCGTAAGCCCGAAGCCGAGGAAGTATGGGAGAAAAAACGCGACGGCGGGAAAGAGCCGGCGGCGATGGGAGGCGACCTTCCCGGCCGCTATTGTCCTGATCCGCGGTCAGGATGAGGCCTGGCTCCCTTTGGGCCCCTTGCGAAGCGGTTCCTCTCTGCCGGCGGGTGCTGGAAAACTTTTTCGTCATATCTTGCGGCCCGTTCGCGGGTGGATACGATTTGGACGTTGTTGTTTAGGAGTGGACCATTATGGCTCTTCTGGGCTTGGACATTGGAACTTCCGGAACCAAGGCGCTGGTGCTTCATCCGAACGGCACGGTGGCGGCAACCGCCGAAGCACCGCACGAATTGCAAACACCCCGACCGGGGTGGACCCAGCAAGACCCGGAAAACTGGTGGAGCGCGGCACGGACCGCGGCACACCAGGCGTTGCGAAAGGCCGGGATCAAAAGTTCGCGGATCACGGCCATTGGACTCTCCGGCCAGATGCACGGCAGCGTGTTTCTGGGTGAAGGTCCCAAGCCGCTGCGGCCGGCGCTGCTTTGGAACGACCAGCGCACCGCCGCGCAATGCCGGCGGATCGAACAAGCCGCCGGTGGTCGCGAACAGCTTATCAACATGGTGAGCAATCCGGCCTTGACCGGCTTTACCGCTCCGAAAATTCTCTGGTTCAGAGAGAATGAACCGGCCAAATATGAAAAATGCCGGCATGTCCTTTTGCCCAAGGATTACATCCGCTATCGCCTTACCGGTGAATATGTTTCGGAAGTGTCCGACGCATCCGGCACATTGCTGCTGGACGTCAAATCGCGGCGGTGGCATGACGATCTTATTTCGCGGCTGGGCATCGACCGATCCATCCTGCCGCCGGTCGTCGAATCGCAGGAGATCACCGGACGGATTACGCCGGCCGTGGCCGCGGCGACTGGTTTGCCGGCGGGTATACCCGTGGTGGGGGGGGCGGGCGATCAAGCCGCCGGCGCCGTGGGAACGGGTGTGGTGGCGCCGGGACTGGTATCAGCCGCAATGGGAACCAGTGGTGTGATATTCGCCGCCGCCGCTTCCCCCCGGACCGATCCGCAAGGTCGCGTTCACACTTTATGCCATGCCATTCCCAATACCTGGTGTGTATTCGGGTGCATGCTTAGCGCCGGCGGTTCGTTGCAATGGCTGCGCAACGCGCTTTACACCGCGGAAACACAACAGTTGGTCCGGAAAAAAAAAGATCCCGGCGTTCTTTATGAACGCATGATGGCCCTGGCCGAAAAAGCGCCGGTCGGGGCGGAAAATCTCTTTTTCCTGCCCTACCTGACCGGCGAACGCTGCCCGCATGCCGACCCGGCCGCGCGCGGATGCTTCATTGGCTTGACGCCGCGGCACGGCCAGGCGCATCTGATCCGCGCCGTTCTGGAAGGGATCACTTTTGGCATGCGCGAACAGGTGGCGATTCTGCGTTCTCTGGGCATTCCCATCGAACAGGTGCGCGCCAGCGGCGGGGGGGCCAGAAGCGCCTTCTGGCGGCGGCTCCAGGCCGACATGTACCAGGCGCCCGTGGTGACCATTCATGTCAGCGAAGGGGCGGCGCTGGGCGCGGCGATTTTGGCGGGCGTGGGCGCCGGCCTGTGGTCCAGTGTGCCGGAGGCGACGGCTCAAATAATTCGGGTTCGCCGCCGGAACAATCCCAACGGGCGGCGGGCGGAATTTTACGAGGCGCATTACCGCAAGTATGCCGGTCTATATCCCGCCCTGCGGGCGAGTTTTGCCGATCTCATTATATAAATTCATCTTTCGGGGTCGGGGCGATGCTCCGGGTCGGCCGGGGTCAAAATCTTGTCGTTCCCGCGTGCGGCGCCCAGTTCCTGTTCACCGTAAAGCACGCTGTATTTCAGCATCACGCCGATGGTGGTTTTGTAGCAGACAATCAGGCCGAACCGCCCCTGTAAAAATCCACCGCGAAGTAAATAATATTTCAAAAACGTGCTCGCCGGACGCAACAGCAGATTTCCAAACGTGGCCCTCTGCCCGCGGGCCAGCATGTGCCGGGCCAGCAGATCCGCCCGCTCGGCCATCACCGGCCCGTCGTTGAAATTTCCCGGATGATAAGGCGTGGTGCGGTTATGCAGCAGAGAACCGCGCAGCGTGCCGCTGCGAAAGCCCGGCTTGGGCCGGCGCGTTTCCGGTATGCTCCTGGAATCCCATTCAATTCGTTCGCCGTGGAGCAGTCGCGTTTGATAATCCGGCGACCAGCAGAGCACCCATCGCCCGGCGAGAAAGTTTTTCCGCGGTATGCGGAACAGGGCGTTTGCCGACAAAACGGATTCCGGGAGGCTTTGAATCTCCCGGGCCAGTTCCGGCGAACATTCCTCGTCGGCATCCAACGCCAGCACCCACGCCTGGCGGCATTGGCGCACGGCAAATTCGCGCTGCCGGCCATATCCCAGCCAGGTCTGGCGGATCACGCGCGGTTGGACCCGGTGGGCCGCGGCGCGCTTGGCGGTATCGTCCGTGGAACCGGAATCCACCACGACAATGTCGGAACACCAAGCCAGCGAATCGAGGCATGTTTGAATTTTGTCGGCTTCGTTCCGGCATATTACACATGCCGATATGGGGCTTGTCATGCCCGGAACTTTATCCGAAATGATTCCGGCGGAAAAGAGATTCCCATTCCCTTCCCTGTCGGAATTTTTCGAGCGACGTTGCTTTATGAGTGTGGGGCCGCGTGGCGCGCCCGGCATGAGCCGGTCGTGGCCTTGGAGTTGGCGCGCCTGGGCCATCAAACCCCGGCGATCAAAAAGGATGGGTGGGTGCGGACAACGTCCGCGTCAATGCGGTAATCTCCTCGACCATGATGGCGGTATGATACCAACGAACGGTTATGCCGGGTGCAATCTGAAATTGAAGGAATCATGACCGGCGGGTATCATATAAGCGCGGAAAGACTTTACGAACGGCGGTTTCTGAAAAACGGATGATTATATTATGGCGGTTGAGTTTTGTCTTGCGCCGGCGCATCCATTTCCGTATCAGGGAAGTAAGCGTAAGCTCGCACCGTTTATTCTGCGATTCATTCCAAAGAACACGGCGTGTTTGATTGAACCATTTGCCGGTTCGGCTGCGATATCCATTGCCGCCGCCGCAACCGGACGAGCGGAAAGATTCCTTCTCAATGACATTCACAGGCCTTTGATTGATCTATGGTGGGAGATATTGAGCCGGCCGCGCCTTCTTTGTGAAAAATACCACCGGCTTTGGAAGGAACAAAAAGGGCAGGAACGGCTTTTTTATGACAAGACGAGGACTCGGTTTAATAGAGAGCACCGTCCGGAAGACTTTTTATATTTGCTCGCGCGTTGTGTCAAAGCCGCCGTGCGCTACAATGGCAAAGGTGAATTCAACAACAGTCCCGACAACCGGCGAATCGGAATGCATCCTGCTGCGATGCTCAGGAATATCATGGGAGTTTCTCAACTCCTGTCGGGGCTTACCGATGTCCGATGCGACAATTACACCACGGTGCTTGCGACCGCCGGAGAAATCGACCTGGTTTATATGGATCCTCCTTATCAGGGTGTATGTGGTACGCACAATCATCGCTACCATTCGGGGGTCGATTTACATGAGTTTGTGGAATCCCTGGCCGCCCTCAACCACCGGTCTGTTTCCTACATCATCAGCTACGATGGACGGACGGGCCGGAAAAGTCATGGCCGAAAATTGCCCCGCTTCCTGAATCTGGTTCACGAAGAAATATTCGCCGGCCGTTCGACGCAGGCGACATTACTCGGTCGTAAAGATGAAACTTTTGAATCAATCTATCTCTCGCCGGCATTGGTTCAGCGGCTGGGTAAAGATTTCAAACATCTGCCAATCTCATCGCAGCCGCAATTACAGCTTTTTGCGTAAAGACCACGGCGCGATCATTGAGCGTTTGATTCCTTCTGTGAGGCGCGTTCATGGGCGATTCGTTTGATCCAATCCGCAATAGAGAAACATTCTTTTGCGGCGCGTTGGGCGATGGTTTTGAATTCTTTAACCTCTTCCCCTATCCATTCTAAATCCACACGGCGGCGCTGCTCCATGGCGATGTGTTCATATTTTTCGGGCGAAGCCCAGAAACATTTCGAGCATATCCTTTTATCCCTCAGTTCCCGCCAGTTTCGACAATGCTCACAGGACCAGCTCTTGATCCTTTGGAGCCAAACGGAAATTAACATGAAAGCAACGCCGGCACATTCGGATTCATGTTGGTCGCCGGTAACTTGATACGGGATGCGGTGATCCAGGGAAAGTTGCCTGCGTTCCAGCGGTTGTCCTGTAATGGCACATCGTCCTTTCTGTTTCACATACAGGTCATTTTTAAAAGCTTTCGAAAATGCCATTCGCCCGAGTTTGGCGGTGTCGATTTTCGATGGATCCCCAAAACGATAGGCGCCAATGGATCTTCCCCTGCTGTCCTTGACCCTGTAAGTCTCCAACGGAATTCCCATATCCAATACATCCATTCGAGCTCGCGGTGGATGATGGTAGCCATAGACTTCCCTGAGTTGTTCAGTTGTTACAAACCCATGTTTCAGAATGTGATCCAAAACCACTCTAGCGCGATGCGCCGTGATCGTGCTTATCTTGGCCATGAGCTTTGGGTCGATGTTACCCATTCATTTTCCTTATGGTTCGCCTTCATCCATAGACGAATTATCAATGTGGCGGCGGAAAAAACAAGATGGCGTCATTTCTGCAGCATGTTTCACCGTAATAATCGGCTGACGGCTATTGAATCTTTGTATCCCTTTGTATCCCTTTGCCAATCCGCACCCGTTGGCTTGTCCGCCTTGCAGCCGCTACACTGGCCGGTAACGCAGAGTTCGGAGAAATACGCATGGTCCAGGACATTCGCGGCGAACTGAAGGTGCATCCGCACGAACGTTTCGCCCTCGTGGTCGCCGAATTCAACGGCCTGATCACCACGCGGCTGGCGGAGGCCGCGATCGATTGCCTGCGCCGGCACGGCGCCGGCGAAGAACAGATTCTGCGCGTTTGGACGCCGGGAAGTTTTGAACTGCCGACGGTAGCCCGCCGGCTTGCCGCCGGCGGGCGCTACGCCGCCATCATCTGCCTGGGTTGCGTGATCCGCGGCCAGACCAGCCATTTCGATCACGTGGCTCAGCAGGCGGCCCGGGGCATCGCCGCGGTCGGAGAGCAAACGGGCGTGCCCACTATTTTCGGCGTTATCACGGCCGATACGGTGGAACAGGCCATGGACCGGGCGGGCCTGAAAATGGGCAACACGGGGTGGAACGCGGCCTGTGCCGCGATGGAAATGGCCGGTGTGATGCGCCAGCTTCACAGCCTCCCAGCCACCGATCAGAAGCCAACGCGGGAATCAGCGTGAGGAATATCCATCACCAGCGTTCAAAAGCCCGCCGCATCGCGCTGCAGGCGTTATTCCAGGCGGACGCCCAGGGCGGCGATTTCATGGTCGTACTTCTGCCGCGGTTTATCGCCCAGGCCACGGAGGACATCGACCTTCGTCAGGCGGCTTCCAACATCGCCGGCGGCGCCTGGGACTATCGCGAAACCGCTGATCAATGGATTGGCCGTCTTGTTCCTCAATGGAATATCTCCCGCATCGCCGCGGTGGATCGAAGCGTGCTGCGGCTGGCGTTGTGGGAACTCGCCCGGCAGCCGGACGTGCCGCCGAAGGTGGCGCTGGATGAAGCCATCAATCTGGCCAGGGAATTTTCCACGGAGGAAAGCGCCCGCTTTGTCAACGGCGTATTGGATGCGGCATGGAAAGAGCATTTGGCCTCTGCTGTCCGGCCAGAGAGTCATACCGCCGCCCCCGCCGTGGATGACCCGCCGCGGTGAGCCGGCAAGTCCGCCGCCGGTTAGAAAGCGGGCAGCTGGGGGCAATAAGCATAAGGAGATATCGCTTAAGGAAATGCTGTGGTAAAGAAGCATGACAGATGAACAGTATATCTTGCATAAAATTGCACATTTCTCTGAGAAATATGAGGCTGATTGCCTTAACTCAGAGAAACACTCATTACTATCCAACTGGGAAGCACTACGCACGGATTGGTGGCTCGGTTTTAGATTCTTCCTCAACCGGGCTTTTATGCAGGGCCGGCGCGACAGCGTGTCGGTTCAATTCCTTAAGGCGACCAACAAGGCACTTGCCACACTCTTGCCGCTCGATATAAATATGATCGAACGCTCCGCCCTTATCTTCCAATGGTATACAAAGGGTTGGTTATGCTTATGCAATAAAGACAACAACCCCATAAAAAAAGCCCTCCACGAGGAGTATCCAATTGACATGAATGGGAAATCAAAAGATTCCATAACCGGGAAAGCCCGTGACTGTGAGATGGTCCTCGACATCTTCCGTTTCATCTGCGAAAAAAAGTCAGCCGAGGGCCAGATATTGAACATCGCCGCCTACGCTGCGGAGTGTATCGAGGCCGGCAATACAGAGAAAGCCCATAAGGAGTTGGACGAGATCTGGCAGATCGGACCTAAGATCGCCGCGTTCTTTCTACGTGACCTTGCTACCGTATTGCAGTTGAAACCGGTTCCGCGGGATTACCGTTTTCTCCAACCTGTAGACACTTGGGTCGGGCAGATCGCCGACAAGCTGAATATTCATGCTGACAAGCTTGTCGATGCCTGCCAATCTGCAGGGGTGGACCCTATACGCTTCAACCAAGGAGCGTGGTATCTAGGGAAACACAGTTTAGACCTGCTCCTTGAGAACCTGGACGGAAAAAACCATTAGGTTCTGTCTTAAAACAGTGGTCGAACAGGTGAATGATGGCATTGGATTTTCTTCGCAAAGCGATCGGCCAGAGTGTGGGCAAGCTCCGCACCGGCTTGACCCGGACGCGCAACGCATTGGTCGGTTCGCCCCAGTCCCTCTTGCGCGGCTGGCAGCTCGATCAGCAGCTTCTCGACGAGCTGTGCTGGCGTCTGATCCTGGCGGATCTGGGCGTGGCGGCCAAGACGCTCGGCTTTGCCAACCGGTTTGGGCGCGGGATTGCCCTTGCCCAGAGCTTGTTGCGGAAGAATGGAAGTCCGCCGCTGAGATATATAGTTGGCGAGAATCACCTGGCCATGATCGTGGAGAAACGATCATGAAAACAATAGCCTTCTTCAATAACAAGGGCGGGGTGGGAAAAACATCAATGGTTTACCACCTGGCATGGATGTTCCATGACCTGGGACATAGAGTGCTGGCCGTCGATCTTGATCCGCAGTCCAATCTGACCAGCATATTTCTGGACGAGACTGAGGTTGAAAAGCTATGGCCGGAGGATAAGCACCCCCACACGATTCTTGGCTCGGTTAACCCATTGATTGAGAGCCTTGGGGATATTCAGACTCCCCAGGCGATACAACTGTCTCCCGGACTCTCGCTGGTCGCGGGCGATCTGGGGCTAAGTGCGTTTGAGGATCGTTTATCCGAGGCATGGGGAAAATGCCTGGATGACAAGACTGCTATTGCCGGTGACGGTTTTCGCGTAGTTACCGCTTTCCACAGGGTCATGGAGTCCGCGGCGGAGAGTGGTGGCAGTGAACTGGTGCTGATTGATGTCGGTCCCAATATCGGCGCGATGAACCGCGCCGCATTGGTCGCCGCCGATTTTGTCGTGATACCGTTGGGGGCCGATTTGTTTTCACTGCAGGGTCTGCGTAACCTTGGCCCTACTCTCCGGGATTGGAGATTGGGTTGGGAGACTCGAAAAAAAGGGAGAGTGCCGGCAGGATTATCGCTGCCGTCGGGCCGCATGTTGCCGTTGGGGTATGTGCTGCTGAATCCTTCGGTTCGTGAAAACCGTCCGGTGAAATCCTATTTGAAGTGGGCTAACCGAATTCCCGCCACCTATACCAAGGAGATTCTCGGCGGGATGCCAGACGCGGAGATTGCGGCAACTGACCCGAATCAACTCGCCATGCTCAAGCATTTCAAGAGTTTGATGCCGATGGCGCAGGATGCCCGCAAGCCCATGTTTCATCTGACTTCCGCGGATGGGGCCATTGGAGGGCACGCCGGCGCTGTTCAGGATTGTAAGCAACAATTCGAAATATTGGCGCAGCGCATTTTAGAACGAATCGGGCCGGCTCAATCAGACGCTCTCTCCGGCGATGTTGGAATGGCAACGTAACGGCTCTGCCGCAACCGTTCAATTTTAACATGGGACATTTGGATAATGAGCCGTCGTGGCGCGAGGGAAGTGGCGGATGACAGGTGAATGATGGCATTGGATTTTCTTCGCAAAGCGATCGGCCAGAGTGTGGACAAACTCCGCACCGGCTTGACCCGGACGCGCAACGCATTGGTCGGTTCGCTCCAGTCCCTCTTGCGCGGCCGGCAGCTCGATCAGCAGCTCCTCGACGAGCTGCGCCGGCGTCTGATCCTGGCGGATCTGGGCGTGGCGGCAACGGGAAAAATCATGACCGATCTGGACCGGGCCTGGAAGGAAAAAAGGATCGGTTCCGGCGATGAAGTTCTGGATTTTCTTAAAGCGCGGATGAAAACCTATTGGCCCGCGGAAAGTCGCGCGCTGCGGTTGGCCGCATCCGGCCCCACGGTAATTCTGGTTGCCGGCGTTAATGGCGCCGGCAAAACCACCAGCATCGCCAAGCTGGCTTATTATCTCAAGGCCCAGAATAAAAAGGTGATAGTCGCCGCCGGCGATACCTTCCGCGCCGCCGCAGTCGATCAATTAAGCGTCTGGGCTGCCCGCATCGGGGTGGATATCGTGCGGCATGGAATGGGCGGCGATCCGGCCGCGGTGGCGTTCGATGCCTGCCAGGCCGCCATTGCCCGCCAGGCCGATATTCTGATCATCGACACCGCCGGTCGCCTGCATACGCAGGACCATCTCATGCGCGAACTGGAAAAAATCCGCCGCGTCGCGCACAAAAATATCCCGGGCGCTCCGCATGAATCGCTGCTGGTCCTCGACGCGACCATTGGTCAGAACGCCATTCGCCAGGCCGAGGAATTCAAGAAAGCGGTGGATATTACCGGCATATTTCTGGCCAAGCTCGACGGCACGGCCAAAGGGGGAATCGTGGTGGCCATCCGGCATCAACTGGATTTGCCCGTCAAGTTCGTGGGGCTGGGCGAAAAGCCCCAGGATATCGCCCCCTTCTCGCCGGACGATTTTGTCGAAGCGCTCTTTGCCGAAGAATAGCGGGCCATTCAGCCACACCGCAACGCGGTACGAACGCTTCGGGCATGCGAAGGAAAATCCACCCCGGCCCGCCCGCGGCTATACGGGGGTTGGGCGGAATATGATAATTTTTCAGGGGGCGACTGGAAGTGTTCCGATAGCCATCGGGAACCACGCGTGGCGTTTAGCCGGTGTCCACACCGGCGTGTCCCGCTGGCGATAGGGATATGCAGGGAGTTAACTTTACGCCCGTTACGTCGTCCCGGACTCATCTTCCGCCCGCACCTCACAGGATGTTTTCGGCGTTTCCCAGACGCGTACGGATACCAGCCGGGCGGGTTCCTTGAAAGCGCCGCCGAGTTTCTGAAAAATAATCTGTGCGATATTTTCGAGAGTGGGATTGACGCCGGCGAATTCCGGACAATCGAGATTCAGGTGCTTGTGATCGAACTTCGCGATTGTCCGCTCATTGACGAGTTTCTGAAACAGCCGGATGGGTATGATAAGACCGGTCGCGGGATCGGGCCGGCCTCCGATGGTCACCTCCATCTCGTAATTGTGACCATGACCGTTGGGATTGTTGCATTTTCCAAAAAGCTCCCGGTTCTCGCATTCATCCAGAGCGGGGCTATGGAGACGATGAGCGGCGGAAAACTCAAATCGCTGGGTCATTCGGATCATGGGCGTTTCCTCGGCATAAATTTCCTGATACAGCCAGGGGCTTATGACCAGACGCAGGCAAACCAGTCGGTGCGGCATCAAGGACCGGCCCAACGACGCCAGGAGCCGCGGCAACATATCGGGCGTTGCGGAGTAAGAACCGCGTGCCAGGCCGGTACGACAGGCGTCGGCGATCATGGGCGCGGCCACCGCACGCAAAGTGCGATCAATCTGCTTGATATTGATGAGCATCCCGGACTTGGGGTGCACCGGTCCGTCTATGGCGGCGGTAAGACAGACCAGCGGGGCGATGGAGTCCAGCGCGGGGTTGGCGGCGAAATTATTTGCCTCCGCCGCCGGCAACTCTTCTCCCAGCACGCCAAAGCGCAACTCGCGGGCCAGACTTATTCGCATCCGGGGCATCATAAGATTTCCATTGTAGGCCGCCGGCGGCATGATCGCTAATTCCGCCGGGATTATTGGGCGATGGGCTGGCATGGCGGCCTTGCACAATTTATAGTTAAAGAAGGCGGTGCGGCCGGAAGTTCCAATTCCCGCGACTCGTTTTCCGCCAGGCGCGGATACGAATGATGCCTCCGCTGGAAGAAACGTATCCTGATCCCGCGCAAGAATCCCGATGGTTATCGGGACGGTCGAGCGAAAAGACGCTTGAGGCAACCGATGAAACACGTCTTACACATAACGGGTATGACAATTTTTCCGGGGCGCTTGGGAATGCTCACGACCCGCGCCGCCGGTTTCGTATGGCGACAAACCTGCCGATTTATGAAATTGTCCGGACGCGAAGCCGGGCCGCTGCGACGGCCCGCGTCGCACGGGTCAACGGATGCGGAAACCGTGGTCCGGCCGAATACCATCCCAATAGCGGATACTGTAAAATCCCGAAAAATTGTCACACCCAACATAACCGGGACGGTTGTCTTAATTGCCGCGGCAGGTGTTTTCACTTTCGCAGGCAACCCGTGCGCCGCCACCTCCGTGCCGCGGGTCGTTTTCGGTCAGACCAGCCCGTTGAGCTATGAATTGACTCCCCCGGTTCGCAAAGCGGTGCGAAAGGGACTGCTTTGGCTGGCGCGGCGGCAGGCGACCGACGGTTCGTATGGCCGCGGCAATCAAGTGGCCATTACCGCCCTGGCCGGCATAGCCTTTATGGCCGGAGGCAATCTGCCCGGCCAGGGGCCTTACGGGGCAAACGAGGCGCGGGCCTTGCATTACGTTTTGAGCCAATGCCGGCAATCGGGACTGATCGCCGCGGCCGATGATGGCGAACCCATGTACGGCCAGGGTTTTGCCACCTTGTTCCTGGCGGAAATTTACGGCGAATCGCACGCCCCGGAACTGCGGCAAAAACTCCAGCGGGCGGTGCGGCTGATCGTTCAAACTCAGAACAACCAGGGCGGATGGCGCTATCAACCCATGCCGATGGACGGGGATATCTCGGTGACGATCTGCCAGGTCATGGCGCTTCGCGCGGCGCGCCAGGCCGGTATCGCTGTGCCCCGGCGAACCATTCAAAAAGCGATCGGATTCGTCCGGCGGCTCCAGAACCCCGACGGCGGGTTCAGCTACATGCTCAACATGCGCGGCTCGGACTTTCCTAGAACGGCCGCCGGCGTAGCGCTGCTTTTTTACGCCGGGGTGTACAGGGGCCGGGTGATTGACTCCGCCATGGCGTACATGTTGAATTGCCTGCCCGGCAACCCGCAAAACAACCAGGGAAATTTCTTCTATGGGAATTACTATGGAGTCCAGGCGATGTTTCTCGCCGGCGGACGCTGGTGGGCCAAATGGTGGCCGGCGATCCGCACCGTGCTGCTGGCGCGCCAGAGTGCCGATGGCAACTGGATCGGCGGCGCCGGCGCCAGCTACGCCACGGCGATGGCCCTGATCATTCTGCAGGTTCCCGATCGTCTGCTGCCGATCCTGCAGAAGTAATCTGGAAATATATTGATGATTAAATGTATATTCCATCCGCCCGCGCCGCCGCGCCGCCCCGTCCACCCGCCGTCGCGGAATACGCGCCGCCGCCCGCCCGCCCGCGCCGGTACATCCGCCCCGCCCCGGTTCCCCGGCGCGCCGCAACGCCGGAGCTGTTTGCCGCATGGCGTCCGGAGACTCCTTCCGCTTGTCCTGGCCTGCGGCATCATGGCGGTCGGAACGTACCGCCCGGCCGTCGCCGCGCGCTGGAGAGTGACCCTGGCCCGCCTCGACCGCGCGGGGTATTTTGTCAAATTGAAGCGGGCGAAGGTCATGCACTGGTCGCGCCGGGGTGAACTGACGCTGCGGCTTCCCGGCGGCCATACACGCACGCTTGCCGCCACCGACGTGTTGCACCTCAACGCGTTCGTCCCGGCCCGCGGCGCCGGTTCGCCCCGGCGCCGGCGGGGGGGCTGGAAACTGGTTCTGCGCAACGGCAATGTGCTCTTTGGCCGGCCAGTCCGCGCTCCCGCGGGCGACGTGGCGATTGACGTATATGGACCGGGTACGGTTCGTATCCCGATAAAACTTGTCGCCGGCCTTGGCCGCCGGCCATCCACTGTCATTCCCGTGCGGGCCGCCGATCACGACACGCTTTATTTGAGCAATGGCGACAAACTCGCCGGAGCTTTTGTCGCGCTGGGCGGATCATCTCTTCAATGGAGCAGCAGTCTGGGCCGAACCCGCATACCGCTTACGCGAATCGACCGCTTCGTACTCGGCGGACCGGTGGGCAAAATAGCAGTGTCCGGCGGGGGCGAACGATTGCGGCTGATCGGCGCCAACCGTCTTGACGCACAATGGATTCAATGGCGCGCGGGAACCATTCGGTTCCCCGGCCCGGCGGGCGATATCCTCGAATGCCCCGCGGCGAATCTGCGCGGAATCTCCATCTATGGAGGACGGGTGCGGTGGCTGGCGGACCTGGCGCCGGCATCCTGTCGGCAGGTTTCGTATTTCAACGGACACTGGCCGCTGGGAATCAATCGCAACGTTCTCGGAAGGCCGCTGGAGGTAAACCGGCGCCGTTACACGCACGGCCTGGGGATGCACGTTCGGACTACTCTCACGTATGCGCTCCACGGGATATATACAAAATTTGTTTTCATTCCGGCTATGGATGATTCCGCCCATCCCTTCGGGCGGGCACGGCTGCTGGTGGCGGCGGATAAGAAAATCATATATCGCTCCGCGATCCTGGCGCCGGGCCGGGCGGTTAAGCCAGTGGTGCTTTCGGTCCGCGGCGTTCATACGCTTGTTCTCCAGACGCTGGGCGTGGGCCGTTATGGCGTGCGCGGCCGGGTGGATTGGCTCAACGCGGCGTTGCTGCGATGAAAGTTGAATCAATGTCGCAAACCCATACATTTGAGGCCTTCTGTGTGTGCGGGCAGGGCATGGCGATCAGCCGGGCACAGATTGGCCGGCACGTGGTTTGTCCAGCCTGCAATCGGGTGCTTATTCCCGTGGATACCCGGCAGGTGGAAACGCCGGAATCAGCCGTAGCGCCGGCGCCGCAACCCCACGTTCCGCCGGCGGTGCTCCGGGCCTGTCCGTTCTGCGGCGAAATGATCCTCCCGACCGCCCGCAAGTGCCGCTATTGCGGAGAGTTTCTCCCCGCTCCATCGGCCGAAGAGGCCGGGGGAAGACCGTTCCACGAGCCGGCTTCGCCGGCGGACGATTCGGCGGCGCCGGTGTTTTTGCTGCGTGTATCGCAGTGGGACAACTTCTGGCGGTACTTGACCTGCCTGATGGTGTTGATACTGGCGGGGGGGGCCTATCTGGTTCCCGTGATCCGGCCCTGGGCGGGCACGATTCTGGCGGTCGTGGCGGCGACGGTCGCCCTGGCCCTGCTTTTCATTTACCTGGGCGCGCGTACTTCCATCTGCCTGATTAGTTCCCATCGCATCGAAACCCGATCGGGCATTTTTACCAGGCGGATCGACTGGGTTTCCATGGGAACCGTTCTGGACATTCAGCTTAAACAGAGTTTCATTCAGCGGCTGCTGGGCATCGGTACAATTGTGGTCAAGAGCACCGACCAGGTCACCCCCCGGCTGGAGATTTATCATGCGCCGCAGGCCCGGAAGGCGTTTGAATATTTGCAGCAACAAATCGCCCGCCATGGACACGTTCTGGTGAAATAGGCCGGTAATCGAAAATAATTTCGAGGGAGGGGGCCGTAATCAGTATCCGAAAATCGATCCAATAATTCGGCGTTCCATTTATTCATCTTCTCAATTTGGCGGTGACCAAGTATACTACTAACAGTCAGTAAAAGTTTTGAGCCAATGCTGAGGAATATCGCTGGAGCTTGAATTTAAATGACTACGACAGGGTATCTATTTGAGCAGATGACAAAGCCAATAGATATTAGCACAAGTTCAATTTTAAGCCCCGCAGGATATTCGGGGCTTTATGCTTTCCACAAATATTGGGGCAAGAAACCCCATGAACCCTTGGCTTACGTGATTCAAGAGCTTACTTCACCCAATGACATCGTGCTCGATCCGTTTGTAGGATCGGGAACCGTTGCGCGCGAGGCAGTGGCACGAGACCGACGTTTTATTGGCTTCGATATTAACCCTTGTGCCATTGAACTCACGAAGCTAATTCTTAATCCTCCCGAATTGGAGGAGTTGCATGCCTCATTTAAACAGGTTCGGAGAGTGGCGTATGACGCCGTCGAAGAGAGTTACAGGCTTGAAGACGGCCGGGCTATTGCCACCCACTACCTCTGGGACGCCAATCAACTCAGCAAGGTCTGGGTCAGATCTCGGCATAGGACAGCTAGAAGAGGAGAGTTCCCGCCAACTCTGCATGACATTAAGCTCGCAAAAACTTTTGCAGAGTACCGCAGTAGGAAAGTGCGCCTGCCCCGCTTTTTCACGAATGGACGAATTAATGCCAAACCGACATTGACTTTATCCGATTTATTTACGGGCCGTGCTCAAAGGAACATTGATATAATCCTAGACGCTATCGATACATGTCCGGTAGCAACCAGATTATCTCTGCGCCTCTGCCTTACTGCCGCCTCAGGTCAGATGAGTAAGATGGTTTTCGCGGTAACAAACCGCGGCAAAACAAAGGGAGAAGTGAATAAACGAATGGAAGTGGGCAGTTGGGTGATAGGATTCTGGCGCCCGCGGCTCCACCTTGAGGTCAACGCTTGGAACTGTTTCGAGAATCGCGTTGCGAAACTACTTAATTCGCTTAAGCCTGGCTCTCGGGATCAGATATCTCCCATTTCAGGCGGCCTCGGAGATTTGCTCGCCTCCCGGGCAAAAGCGCATCTGTCTTGCGGTGATTGCCGTGAATTATTACGAGACATTCCGGACGACACCGTCGATTTAATTCTTACCGACCCGCCGCATGGCGATCGAATTCCATATCTTGAATTGAGTGAAATATGGAACTGCATACTGGGGTTCGATGTCGATTTTGAACGAGAGATCGTTTTTTCTAACGCAAAGGAAAGGGGTAAAAGTTCCGATGTGTTTTCTGCCGAGATCGGCCAGGGATTTCGGCAGTTGCACAGAGTACTGAAACCCGATGGAATAATGCTGATTATATTTAATGCCCGTGATACGGATGAGTGGCAATCAATTCGTGCATTGTGTAGGCATGGATTTAGACAAAACCCGCTGTGGAGCTACCTTGGTTATTTTCCCTGTCAATATTCCGCTACTTCGGTGGTTCAGGATAATAGAGCGGGAAGCATGTGTTTCGACCTTGTCTTAGCATTCGCCCGATATGACGCTCCGAAGGACAATAACTCCGTCCTGAATAAATTGCGTTCAGTGCCAAGTTGGACATCGGATGCCCCAGTGCAATTATCGGGAGGAAAAGCTGATGACATTTGAGGAGGCGAATAGGCTCTTCAGAGACAACCAGATTCTTGCGCTGGCTGCAGATCCAGATGGCCTGCGATATCTTTATATTCGGTCTCTTTGTAGAAAGGAGCATCTTTTGCAGCTTTTCAGCGCTGCACACGTCCCTCCCAGTCCTACTGTCAGCCGGGAGCTATTTCGTGAGGCCTTTAATACGCGTATTATCACTTTAGAATTAATTCGACGCGTTATCCGGCAGATTTTCGAGGCCTCCAGGCGAAGTCGAAGACATGATGAAGAAACCTTGATAAATAACTTATACCGATTGGATGTGTTCGATTGGGGTGGACTTCACCAGAACAGCCTGGAAAAGACGATTGTAAACAACTACGTCAAAAAGATAAAAGAGTATGATGCGATATGCGATAAGATCGATAATGACTTGCACATGAGCCTCCGAGGTTACGTCCTCAATTCCTGGTATAACCATTGGACATCCATCATCATTGAGGACACATTCCGCGATCACGATAAGGTGTTGCCCTCCGTTGGACTCGTTAAGAAAATTGATTTCTTCATTAACAATACTCCTTTTGATCTGAAGGTCACTTATTTTCCAGAGGGATTTGTTAAAGACCAAAGGCGAAACACTGGCAGAAAGTCCGAACTTACCTTGCTCAAGAGAAGTGCGCGGACTAACAACATCGCGATCAATCGCGAGTTGCCGGAAGCACGACTCCTGCAAGATATGTGGATGAAACACAATGACCATCCGAAAGCGCGGGACATAATTGATGACTTGCGCGAATTCCGCTTGCAGCTTCTCCGAGAATGCCGGGAGAATCCGGTCGCGCTTATCAAATGGCTTTATGAAAATCAGGGAGAACGCAGGTTTGACGCATCTAATCGAATATTTTTAGTTCTGTACGATCGAATGAATTTCTTTGACTCGTGGAAATTAAAAAGGGCATAGCCGTTGCTGGATGTCTGAATAAGGCAATACCTCGATAGTGTTGGTGAATCGCCCGGGCGCCAGAGCGAGTTCGAGTGGGAGGGAAGGAAGTACCAGGTTCTTTCCGATATCGTGTTTGTAGTACACCCCTAAGCAACTGTTAGAGATAGGTATACAGAAAACTTTTCATGTATGTCTCCGGGCAATAACGCGGCGGAAGAACGCCTGATTGCAATAATGTAAAACATATCGCTTCGGCGGTGAACTCAATGACCCCTGATTGGTAATTCATCGCCTTGGCGTGGTGATTCTCCACCGCGCCGCTTCATAATACGGTCGAAGGCCTTGAAGTCCGCCCGGGCTTTGCGATCCGTAAAAAAGCGGGCGGTTTCAAATGCGGATACTTTCTCCGCCACCGCTGTGACCACGAATTGGTTAATGCTGGTGCGGTCCTCCTTACTCAACCGCGTAACCGCCTGCTTGAGCGATGCCGGCAACCGCAGGGGATATGTGCTTGTTTGTTTCATGGTGTGATCCTTGTTAAGGCCTCCCTCGGAAGCAATAACTCAACTGCAAACCGAGAGGGTACAGTCCCAAAATCGCGCTTATTAAACGTTACGAGGACATCCGCATGGCCGTTGACCGCCGTTTCGAGCACCATCTCGTCACCCGGATCGCGAAGCTGCGGCCGCCAGAGAAAATGCGACTCCACCGGCTCGACCATGGCAATCACAGCGGACAGGAAAATGTCAATCTCCCGGCTCGACAGTCCGGATGCCAAACAATGCTTCGGTTCGCGGCACACGGCCTCGTACTCCAGAGCGAGCGGTACACTTGCCAGTAGCGTAACCAAGCCTTGTCGCGCCGCCCGCAAAAGGGCCGCCGAGGCTCCGCCGGGGCTGCGCATACCGGCAACCACCACATCCGTGTCCAGTACCACCATCATATCGTATATAATATCATATTGCGGGTGATTTTACAATAGCCGCAATATGCCGTCGACGAGGACGGGCGTGGCAATAAATCCGTACCATGGTACCGGGATGCCCCATCCTCTTTTAGCCGCGTGTGCTTGCACCGCGCGTTTTACGCGGAGAGGCCACTGGTGCTAAGAGAGCAGTAGGTAGAAAGTAGCCCGCAGGCAGGGTGTTCCAGTAAGGCAACAGCCGCTATGCTTGTTCCATCTGAATTTGCTCGCCTGCTCACCGGTGCGGTTGTATCCGCGTGATTGGAGATGCGGAGGTGGCGGAAACACGAAGTGACTTTCACGGCGCGTTGCGGTGCGATATGCAGCCCGTTTTGCCCACTGGTTGAACTTGCTGGAAAATCGCCATCCCTATACCATTGCATGAAATCAAATTGGCGAGCCGCTTTCGCCGCCGACGGAGAAATTGGATGGAAAATGACCTGCGGGAATTGGAGAAGGGATTGGCCGAAAGGCCGTGAACGGCTACCTTTTTTCCACCGAATCGAATCCGAGGAATCGTGCTATGCCCAAAATTGATGCCAAAGAGAAAGCGATCCGTGATGTATTCCATCGAGACTATGCGTTTTCGATCCCTGCCTACCAGAGACCCTACAGTTGGGGAATTGATCAGTCCAAAACCCTGTTGAGTGACCTTCTGGCTGCGAGCGCCAATTTTAATGTCGGTATGTCGCCCGCGCTGGTTACGCCCTATTTTCTAGGGAGCATCGTCGTCATTAAGCAGGAGCATCAATCGGAGTCACAAATCATAGATGGCCAGCAACGCCTAATCACTCTTTCGCTGGTGATTTCAGCCCTGCGCACGCTTTTTTCTGATGATAAACGGAAAGCTACTTTCGGTGAGCTAATCCTTGAGCAGGGCGATCCTTTGGTAGGGACGCGAGATCGTTGCCGACTCACGTTGCGAGAGCGTGATCACGCTTTCTTTGAAACCAATTTTCTGCGCCACCGCACACTCGACCACTTGCAGAGCCTGCTGGCCGGACGACTTACTGACCCGCAAACGCATCTGGCTGAAAATGCACAGGCCCTCTTGACCGAATTATCCAAGTATGACGAGCACCGCCTTGAAGCACTTGCCGCCTTCCTACTTCAACACACCTATCTCGTTATCGTTTCCACTGCGAATCTGGAATCCGCCTTTCGCATTTTTTCCGTCTTAAATGATCGTGGTCTCGATTTGACAGTCGCGGACATTTTGAAATCAGAGATCATCGGCCGCATCACTGCCAATCAAGACGCCTATGTAAAGAAATGGGAGGACGCCGAAGAGCAGTTGGGAACCCAGCCGTTTGCCGCGCTCTTCTCACACATTCTAATGATTCACGACCGGAAAAAGCTCAGTGCTACGGTACTGGAGGGTTTCCGCAAGGCATTTCCGGATATCAATTCTAAGGAATTTATCGATAAAGAGTTACTGCCACTGGCCGATGCCATGGTGGTCATCCTTCGAACCAGTTTTGAATGTGCCGATAGCACCATCAAAAAACAAGCCAATCAGGCCCTTTCCTGGTTGTTACGTATCGGAAATCGGGATTGGGTGCCCGTCGCGTTAGGTTTGATCACACATTATACTGACAAGCCTGCATTGGTTGCGAAAAAATTGCTGGAGTTGGAAAAATTGGCCGCCATTCTCTGGTTGAACCGATTTGACGTTAATGGTCGCATTGGCCGATACGGCTCAATTCTGGAACAGATTGAGCAAGATGAATCGAAGATCGGCGATATCGCGGCGCTGCTTGCCTCCAGCGATGAGAAAAAGATCGCCTCGGATGTGATTGCTGGGGACATTTATAACCTGACTCCCACACCGAAGCGCACATTCGTCTTGCTCCGTTTAGACGCAGCGCTATCATCCGGCGAAGCGATGTACGCTTTCGACAGGACCATCACGGTCGAACATGTATTGCCGCAAACACTCACAGACGGCGAGTGGATGCGATGGTGGCCCGATTTGACTGTTTGTGAGGAATGCATTCACAAACTTGGTAATCTGGCACTCCTGAATCGCCGCCAGAATTCGGCGGCTAAGAATTGGGACTTCTCGAAGAAAAAGAAGGAATATTTTCAGAATAATACCGGTGGTAGTCCATTCCAGATCACATCCCGGGTTCTGAAGGAAACAGAATGGACGCCTGCTGTGTTTCGGCGGCATCAAGCCGATATGGTACAGAAATTGAAGGAAATTTGGGATATTTAAATAGGAGATGTCCAAATGGCTCGGCGAGTATTTTTCAGCTTTCACTATACCAATGACATCTGGCGGGCTAACCAGGTGCGGAATTGCAATGTGGTCGCCGGAGCGGATGTCGCAGGTTTTTTTGACCACTCGGAGTATGAGGAAGCCAAAAAGAAAGGGCATGATGCAATCGAACGGATGATTCTGAAAAATCTGGACGGCACCAGTGTAACGGTGGTGTTGATCGGCAGCGAGACGGCTAACCGTCCTTGGGTGAAATTTGAGATTGAGGAATCGATCAAGAGGAAGAATGGCCTGCTTGGCATTCATATACACCATTTGAAGGATCGGGCGGGGAACTCGGAAATTTTTCGTGGCAGCAAACCAGCGGTGCGAAGGGATATTGAATTCCCGGCCTATGACTGGGACAAGAATCTTGATCGCTTTCGGCAGGAAATCGAAGCTGCAGGCAAGCGTTCTGACGCATTGAGAAATCCGCCAAAATCATCTTGGCCATAGTAGGTTCTTTTGCGAGCCTGTTTAGGCGCAAGTCCGCCCGTCAAGTTGGCGCTTGTTATGCTGAAAAATCCTCCTGCATAGGTGCCCTTGGGACTGCGGTAACAGGGAAACAGTGCATGCGCTGGGACTCTCGGTGTTTTCGGAAACCATGGCGGAATGCCGGAGGCGGAACGTGACTGACAATGGCAAGCTGGCGCACCTTGGTTTCGTCCAGGGGGCCGTCAATCGAATGGCGGGTGATTCCTTCCTGGTAAAAGGGTGGTCGGTCACGCTGGTGACTGCTATCGTGGCATTGGCCGCCAAAGGTGGCGGTCCTTGCCTTATCCTTGTAGCTTATCCCCCAACCGTCGTGTTCTGGTTACTCGACGCCCATTTCCTCCGCCTAGAGCGGCTTTACCGTAAGCTGTACGACACCGTTCGGATGAAACAAGCGGAGGACATAGATTTCTCTATGGACACAAGTGTTTTCGATAGGGAGGTGGCGTCATTTCGGGCGACGATGTTTTCGCGGACGCTTGTCTGGTTTCACGGAATCCTCTTGGTTTTTATAACCGGCGCATTGGTTATTGCTATGACGGTATGAGATGTAAAGACATGAGTGAATGCGGACACGACAACCGGTCAGGATATTGGGACATCCATCTTTTTCATGGAAAATCTCTCAGGATCACTCAAACACAACTCCTCTACGTGTCCCACTCCCCCAAAATGACACCGCTTTGTAGTATAGACCCCGATCCGGGAAAGGCAGGGGAGTCGCCCGCCTGCCGGTAGGCAAGGCAGAAAAAAACGGTTAAGCAATGAGCAGAGTAGGGCGCGCTCAAGAATAACCAGTTCAAATACGCCTTGTAGGCGATACCGTGTAGTTCCAGTCTCCATGAAAGTCGTGGCGTCAATCGAAGGCCGGCCAGTTGCTCGTCGCGAGTCTGTTTTGGCCGAAAGGCCGTGTAAGATTACCAGACTGGTTGCCCCGCCAGACGAATGCTCTTCCTTGCATCTGACCGCCCTGGGAATCGAAACGTGGCACTCGCTATCTATTGAGATAGGCCTCATTGGCGGTTTCAAAATCGCTGGCGGTAAATTCCATCGTTCCTGCCCGCGTACCAATTTGCTCTCCCGCCCGCTTGCTCTTATGCTCACCGGCTCGTTGGTCCAGCCGCGTGGCGGACCGTTTCCGAGCAAGGATGGCAAGGATTTTTCGAGGTGCATGGATGTACTGGCTCACACAACCACGTCGTATACTTACCGCTCTCTTTTTTTTCTGGTTCAGCTTAAGCGTCGGGTCCATCGCCGGAGCGCAATCGCTGGCCGCGCGAATGGCCGCTTTGCTTGCGTCCGGGCAGTTGCGCGGAGCGCAAGTGGGCATCAACATGGTGGAACTTGGCCCGCGGGGGCCGGCGCCGGTCTACAGTTATCATCCCGATCTGCCGCTGATGCCGGGCAGCAACGGAAAATTGCTTACCACCGCGGCCGCGTTCGACCGGCTCGGCCCGCGCGCCGTCATCAAAACCCGGCTTTACAGCGTCGGTAACGATCTGGTGATCGTGGGTGGAGGCGATCCGGCCCTGGGCGATCCGGTATTGTGCCAACGGGCCGGCTGGAAAGTCACCACGGTATTCGACCAATGGGCGGCGCGCCTCGTCGCGCTGGGCCGCACGCAATTCAACGATCTGATCGTCGATGACGATATCTTTAATCATCACTTTGTCAATTACAAGTGGCCGCGGAACGGCGGCCAGAGGCTCGACTGGTACGAAGCCCATGTGGGCGGGCTGAATTTCGCACTGAATTGCATTCAGTGGGCGCCGACGGTTCATGCCAACGGCGCCATCGGGGTGCGAATCATTCCATCCTCCAGCTACACGCCGGTAACCATCGAAGCGCGGCGCGGTCCCGCCCAAAATGTATGGATGTGGCGGGCGCCGGGCCACGACCATTTCTTTCTCCGCGGCCAGGTGCGCCAGACCGGCGATTACCTGATGCAAACCACCATCGTCGATCCGGGCCTCTATACCGGCGCGGTCCTCCGCCGGTCGCTGGTGAAACACGGCGTGCGGATCACCGGCGTGGTGCGCCGGGGAACGCTGGCCAATATCTCCGCGACCCGCCGTGCCGCCCCGCAACTGTTGGCCACTTATGAAACCCCGCTGCGCGCGATCCTTTACCGCGCCAATACCGACAGCATCAACCTCATGGCCGAGGCTCTGTGCAAATTGCTCGGCCACGACGCCACCGGGCGGCCGGGCGGTTGGACCAATGGAACCGCCGCGGTGCGGGCCTACCTTCGTACGCTGGGAATTCCAGGAAATCTTGTGCACATGGTCGATGGATCGGGACTTTCCCATTACGATCATATTGCCCCCGCGGCGATTACAACGGTGCTGGCGCATGTCGCTTCCGAACGCGACGGCCGTGTTTTTATTGACAGTCTTTGCCGGCCCGGTCACGGAACCCTCATCTACCGCTTCCGGGGTTCTCCGGTGGCTCGCCACGTGCGGGCCAAGGACGGTCATATTGATGGAGCGTCCACCCTCAGCGGCTATCTGTTCGTACACGGACACACTTTTGTCTTTTCGATCATGTGCAACTACTATCATGGCAACGTAAACCCCTGGCAGGATCAGGTGGTCGAAGCGCTTTATTATTGGGCCGGCGGAAGATAGTGATTTGAGCGCGCGGACGGAGTCCGTTTTTTCCGTGGGTCTCGGTTCGTCGGAAGAGACCTTTGTTGCGCGCCGGGATCAGCCCCATGGCGGGTTTTTCCTGCGATAACCACTCATGGATGAATCATCCCGACAATCCGCTGAATTCGTCGTATCGGCGCGTGCGGTCCTGATTGATTCGCGGGAACTGGTTGGGGATGGCGCCGTCGCCATCGGCGGGGGAAAGGTATTGCATCTCGGCCGGCGTCGTGCCGTTCTGAGCCGGTTTTCCGGGGTAAAAGAATTCAACTTCCAATCCCATCTGCTTCTTCCCGGCCTGGTCAACGCTCATACGCATCTTGAACTTAGTTGCATGGCCGGAAAAATACCGCCGCCGGCGCATTTTACCGACTGGGTCCTGGCGCTGCTGGCGGCGTATCCCCAAGCCGCCGGAGCCGGGAAAATTATTGCGGAGGCGGCGAGCGCCGGCGCCCGCCAAAGCATAGAATCCGGCGTCACCACCGTGGGAGATATTTCCCGGTACGCCGCCATAAGCCGCGCCGCGCTGCGCCGCGGCCCGTTGCGCGTGGTCAGCTTCGGAGAGATCACCGCCCTGGGGCGGTCGCGCCACCGGCTGGCCGAGCGCCTGCGCCGCGCCGCCGACACCGCGCTGCAAAGCGATTGGGTTGCCATCGGCCTTTCTCCCCACGCGCCTTATTCCGTCGAAGGGCCCGCGCTGAAAAAAATTGTGGAAGCGGCGCAACGCCGCCGGTTACCGCTGGCGATGCACCTGGCGGAACACTCCGAAGAACGTGAATTTCTCGCGTCGCTGGGTGGTCCGCTCGGCTGCCGGTGGGAATTCATGCGGAAAATGAATCTGCTCGATGAACGCATCCCGTTATTTGCCGGCGGACCTCTCGCCTGGGCCGGCCATTACGGCCTGTTGAACGCCTCCGTGCCCCTGCTTCTGGCACACGTCAATTACGTCGATGAGGCCGACCTGGAACTCCTGGCTCGAAGCCGGGCGACGGTGGCGCTGTGCCCGCGAACCCGCCATTATTTCGGTCACGAGAGCCGTGCCCGCCACCGTTGGCGGGATATGTTGGCGCGGGGAATCAATGTGTGCCTGGCGACCGATTCCCTGGCCAGCAATCCCGATCTTTGCGTTCTGCGCGAGGCGCAGTTTGTCCGGCGGCGGGAACCGGATGCGGACATTCAGGAATTATTCGCCATGCTTACCACCCGGCCGGCGCGAGCGCTGGGTTTGGAAAATGCCATCGGCCGGCTCGCCCCCGGTTTTCGCGCCGACATGATGGCGGTCGAACTTCCGGGAAAAGAACCTCTCCCAATCCGTTCCGCGCTCGAACAGATCATCCGCGCTGCGCCGCCACCCGCCGCCGTCTGGATCAACGGCCGGACGGTTTTCGGCCGCGCGGTGGAGGAATAATGCCGCCGGCGAATCCGGGGCGGAATCCGGGCGTGGTTTTCCGCCTCTGATCCATCCCGATGGTTACCGGGATCAGGACCCACTTTCGGCTGAATCGACGCGTTGCTTGATGGCCGCGATGGCCTGCATGATCTGATCGGCGACCATTTGCAGTGTGGCATGGTCGCGGCGCCGGTGGCGTAAATGTCCGAAACGCAGGGGAGCTCCGAAATGAACCACGAGGGCCGCCCGCTGGAGAAAATCTCGCCTGATGTTCTGGCATCGCCTTGTCCCGCTGATATATACGGGTACCACCGGCGCGCCGGAAAGAAGAGCCAGCAGGGCAATACCAGGCTTGCCCTGCCGGAAAGTATGATCCGCGCTGATGCCGCCTTCCGGAAAGACTCCCAACACCGCCTCCTGGCGCAAGGCCCGCAGGGCGGCGCGAACGCTGGCGGCATCGGCAGCGGAGCGGTTGACGGGAATACAGCCGATCCAGCGGCAGAGCCGCCCCACGATGGGCATCTGGTAATATTCGCGGGCCACCATGAAACGAATCAGACGCCGTCGGCTGCTGATAATCAGGGCCAGGGGATCAAGTCCGCTGGTATGGTTGGCCGCCACAATCACCGGGCCGGTCGTGGGAATGCGGCATGCCCCGGCCAGCCGCCAGCGGTGCCAGAGAGTCAGATAGATGGCGATGATCCGCCGGCCCACCGCCTGACCCCAGGGCAGAGAAGGGCGGCGGTAATAAAGCGTCAGCAACCAGATTCCCAGCAGGCTGATCGCTGCACCCGTGGTCAGAATGATGCGGGGTATCCAGGCATCGATATGGGGCCAGATCGCCAGGGGAACGGTCGGCGCCAGCAGACCGAAGGTGGTGATCAAATCGCGCGCGCCCATGATGCGGCCACGGACATAATCGGGGAGCAGTCGCTGGAGCAGAGTATCGACGCTGATGAACATAACCGCCCCAAACGCGGCCGCCACGATTAATGCCGCCAGCAGTACCGGCCAGGTGGGCGCAAAGTGTCCCAGAACAAGCCCCAGTCCGATCATCACCGTGGCCCAGCCGATGCCCACTTCCTTGGGTATGCCGCGCCGCGCGCGGCTCACGGCGGCGGCGCCAAGGATCATGCCGCCGCCGGCTATGCCCATAAACCATCCGAAGTATTTATCAGGCAGATGAAACTGCCTGGTGACGATGGCTGGCAGGCAGTTGAGTACCACCGCGCTGGACGTGGTGAAGGCCAGTTCCAGGAGAATCGCCTGGAATGGTCGAACATGGCCGCCCAGATACTTGATCGCTCCATTCAATTCGGCCCACAGGCCGGGACCGTGGCGCGCCGGCGCGGGACGGTCCATGCCCGGCGCCATGCGCATAGAATATACAAATGTAGCTGATAGAATGTAAGTCGCCGCGTCCGCGTACATGGCGTAATCGAGATGCCAGATGATCAGCAGCGACCCGAGAACAAAACCGATCAGCGTGAAAATGGTGCCGACGACGGAAATGATGGAGTTGGCCTGGAGCAGCTCGGTGGGGTGCACAAGATTGGGAAGAATCGCCGCCCGCGCCGGGGAAAACAGTTCCCCGAAGCTCGAGAGCAGCAGTTCGGAACCGAAGAGCATCAACAGCAGATCGCCCACCGGCATCTCGCCGCGGTACGCCGCCACCAGCAGCACGGTTCGCGCGACAATCACAATCGCCACGCGGGCCAGATCGCAGGAGATCATCACCCAGCGGCGCGGCAGCCGGTCCGACACGACTCCGCCCAGCGGCGCCAGCAGCAGAAACGGCAAAAACATAGCCAGGTTCAGTTGGGCGTTCTGCTGGGCGCCGTAGGTCTTGAGCTTGAGAATGACCACGCAGAGCAGTTGGAGCATCACCAGAAAATGGATGCGATCGCCGAGCACCGAAACCACGTAAGCCAGCCATAACAGCAGGAAGTTTCTGTTGCGTACGAGCGGTGGGAAGTCTTTGAGCAGGGGCGTGTTGGATGTTTTCTGCAACGCACGGGTCTGAGTCATTATTTTCCCGCAGGCGACGGTGTAATCGGTATCATTACCGCAAACTTTACCCTTGGTGTTGATTGTCGGCGGCGATGGCGATTGTTTCAAGACGCAGCTGTATCCATTCCACGAAAATTAAGCGCCCATTGTCGTTGCTGGTGAACTTCAGTAACGTGATATTCCGATGAAAGTGCGTGGCGCCTCAGCCTCAATCAAGCGAACGATCTCATCCCGCAGAGCTTAACCGGACAGAATCTTTATGTGACTCTGTTATGTATCCGCGTAATCAGCGGAGCTTAAAGTGTTTGAAGAAAGGTCGGGTCCGCGCCTGGCGGGAAGGTCAATAGCTCAAAGGTAGACCTGCCTGCCTGCCGGCGGTAGACAGGCAGGTCCACCCCCGAGCCGGATAACACGCCGAATCTTTCATGCCGCCACATGGCGCCGGTTTACCGCGGTGAATTTGACACTCACACACCGCGTCGCACGCGGTATGGAAAGGGCTGCCCCGGTCGCACCTGCACCGTTTGTCAGGCGTCTATGGAAGCCTCCACCGGAGATGGAGCCGGCGCCGCGGGCGGCGTTTTAGACGGCGTAATGGAGGGCAGAACAATATCCGGTTCCGGTTCGGCGACCGGTTCTCCCA
>JAJYDU010000092.1 GCA_021790475.1 Planctomycetota bacterium
CTCCACCGCACGCTGCGCCACCAGCCATTCCTCTTCGCTATTGATTTCGATTTGTCGGATCATTGTGAATCCTCCTTGATTCGTTACCACATCCTTGGCCTTGGCCGCCACAATAGCGGCTTTCCGCCTTTAATCTTAACCCAAAACCGCCAACAATAAGAGTTACACCCCATCCGCTACAAGGAACTGGAACGCCGCTTGTGTCTCGCCCATATCCCCATCAGCCCGCAACGCGCTGCCGAATTGACTCAGACCATGTACGAGATGACCTTCCGCCTGCCCAGCGACCCGGAACCCCGACGGACCCTGCTCCAGATGGATGCCGAGCAACGGCGACTCCGAGACCTCTTCATTTGATCGGGTGTCCCAATGTTGAACTCAGGGGAAATCAGCCGCTTCCCAACCTTCAACTACGGATGGGACAGCTTCGTTTAATGTCCCGTGTGTGGTTGCAAATAAGCCGTACCATGAACATCAACGTCACAATCCCATTTTGCGTCATTTTCCACGCGTGGGTATTTTCTGTAGTAGAACCTGCCGGGCAATTCGGCTGGCATCGCCATGCACCTTGGGGAGGGCGGCTGTGATTGCGGATACTTGGGAACGCAGGGCGTTGAATTTGGTGAGCTGTTTCGTTGCGGAAGTACCGGGACCGCTATCCGCAGCCAGCGCCCGCAGAACATTGAGACGAAAATGGATCTCTTGGAGCTGGGCTTTCCATGTATCCTGGTTCCCAGCGGTACCGGCCAGTGCGCAGGTGATGATCTGGCCTTCATTAACGATTATTGCAAGCAGCGATCGCATCCGTTCCGGAGCTTGGAAAGTTATGTCGATGGTCGTCTTTTTCCGGATGGAAATCGGTGCCAGATTCACCTGCGTGGTTAAATGAACCGGGTTATACGAGAACCCCGGATCGCCGAGTGGTGCGGCTGCGAGGGAGTGCCCATTGACTCGCACCTCCGCGGGCCGGGCCGTTACCGGCAGCCGAATCTCCAACCCCCGGGTGTCCGCCTGTCCTTTGTAGCTTCCTAAGGTAGGGCCAATCTGCACTTCAACCGTCTCCGGCCCACGATGGATGTAAGCCAAGCGGGTTGTGGCGTATTGACCATGGCGGTATCCCGTGGTAATCCCATCATCCTCATAGAAGTTACTATGGCCGTCCGGGCCTGGGAACACGCATACGACCAACGGATTCGGCGGTGACTCCGCCATTCGCATCGTACACCGTTGCATCGGTAACGGCACACCGCCTCTGGCGAAAACGGGAATCTGGTCAAGCGTCGCAAATATACGGTGGCTGGAGGATCCCCTGACGCTCGTGTGGGTAAGCAGATTCCACCATAGTCCCTTCGGAAACCACATGTTGGTAGAAGCGATGTCCGCCGGTCCGTTACCGCGTGATACAATCGGGCTGACCAGCAGTGACCGCCCGAAAAAATACTCTTCGGGATGCGTGTACGCCTCCGGCGAATATGGGTGTTCCAGATAAAGTGGGCGAACCAGTGGCAACGAGTTTTTCCACGCCGACCAGGCACAGGTGTAAATATAGGGAAAGAGCCGCGAACGAAGATCATAGGCGACGCGCATCGCATGTTCCGCATGTTGCCCATAGTACCAAGGCCGGCGGTGGTTACCGATTGGAACTAGGCTGGCGTGGGTGCGAAAGACCGGACTTAAAACCCCGAACTGGACCCATCGCGTGAACAGTTCAGGCGTGGGGCCCGCCACAAAACCACCGATATCGTTCGACCAGTAAAAAGCTCCAACATTGCCGCCGACGATGGTGAATGGAACCTCGAATTTGAGAACCCGCCAGCGGGAGAAGGCGTCGCCGGAAAAACTCACCGGGTAACGTTGGTCCCCCCAGCCACCCCAGCGGCTAAACGAAGCGCCCCGCAAATCACCGCGCGCAACACTGTCGAAATAGAACTTGTTCAGCCATCCCAGCGAGGGACCGGCGTAGTCGAGCCACCAGAAGTCAACCCCCTGTTTCTGCAGGGACCGCAAGGCAAGCGCAAGATAATTCCGCATGAATTCTCGTGATTCCGGCTGGAAAGGAACAGCCCTCCCGTCTGGAGGTACTACCATTGCCTTGCAAAACGCCCTATAACAACTGTCCCATGGGCCGATCCCATTGCCGGGATGGATGTTTATCGTCACATGCAGGCCTTGCTTATGCAGCCATGCGAGAAGGCGCGCGGGGTGTGGAAATAGTTTGTGATTCCAATTATAAGATCCCCAATGGGGCGTGGTGTGCCAGCCCATATCCAACACCATCACGTCCAGTGGAAAGCGGTGGGCATTATACTCCAGCACGAGTTGCCGTATCTGCCTGGCGGTAAAACTCCAGTAACGCGACCGCCATGATCCCAGCATATAACGCGGCGGAATGGGAACCCGCCCGCTCACGGTGGTCAGGTCCCGCAGCGCCAACGGGTAATTATGGCCATAGCCAAAAAAGTACCAGTCGGTCTCCGCCTGCCCGAGTCCGGCCCGAATCCAAGGGTGCGGACTGTTGCCGAGCAACGGCGTCCGGTCTTTGAGCAGGTACCAGCCGCCACGCGAAAGCAATCCATCACAAAGCAGTGTTGCCTCCGAGCGCGGTGCCCCGCCAAGAGCATGATAGCCCCAATGGCCATCGCTGGCCCTGTGGATATCCAATGAGCGCAGCGTTCCGCCAAGGTTGCCGACCTGCTTCTCGCCGGGATTCCAAGTTCCCCAATTGCCTTTGCCGTCGCGGAACCGGATGGAAAGATTCCGCCGTGTAAGACCATCGTTGCCGCCACGCCAGAGTAGTTCCATCCGTGCGGTTCTAATGACCAGTTTTCCCGCTTGTTTCTTCACCTTAAATTGTGGCGGTTTGACATGGCGGTGCCACGCAAAATAAGACCGGCGGTTAATGAATCTTCCATCGCGGCTGAATTCCAGCCGCAGCAGTGTGGGAGTAATGACGGTGAACCGGGCATGATCATCCGTGACCTCACCGGTATGGTCAGACGCCGCCCCCGACACCGCCCCGATGGTGAGGCCGAAGGTCATTGCCAGCGTCAGAATAACGTCCAAAGCAACCGATAATGTGTTGAGCTTCGCGTTCTGTAAAGTCATAAATGAAAGACCACCAATAATCGATTCTATGCAAAAATTAATTCCCATGTTACGCCAGCAGGCTTATTTCCACAATATTCCATGTTAACAACGATGGCACTGTGATCCGCAACACCCCAGCAGTCCGGTGGCCATTTAACCGCGCATGTGGATCGTAACTCCATTTTGCCGTCGTCACAGTTCCGGTGTCCGCGTTATGTATCCGAATTGCCTTTGGGCGTGTCGCTGACGCAATCCGCAGAATCTGGCCGGTTTGATTGACCGGCGTCATGGCCATATATTTGCGGTTAATCAGATGGGCGATCAATCGGTGTTCGCTCGGTTGGCCTTGAATGGTTATTTCCGCGTTGCCGGTATAGGTGGCCGCGCGGGGGTCCTGCCAGACAACACCGCGGAGCAAGGGTGACACCATTTTGACAAACCGCGCCTGCTTTTGAATAACCTCCAGCGTGCCGTTGGTGGCCGCATTACAACCGAAAGGGCCGAGCACGGGATAGGCAAAAAACAGTCCGGCGGCAAACACTTCCGGGGCATACGCCTGGAGCCAAGCCACGCGTTCGGCATCGGTCAACTTATCCATCCAGGGCATTCCGACGTCCCAATCATGGAAAACCATGATGGGAACCTCTTTACCGTTGAGGAGTACCTTGCTTCTCGTGAAGTATGAACGCCAATCAGCCAGGTAAGACGAAGTGCAATCAAGTTGCCCGTTGAAACCACGCGGGAAATTCATTTTCACGCCGCCGCCGATTTGATAGTCCACCCAACGATTCAAGCCATTGGCGGCGATCCACACCCGACGATGTTGTTTGGCGGCGTAGGCGCGGATATGTGTAACCCAGTAATGCCAGACCGAATTATTGCGCCAGGCACAATAAGTATCGCCGGTAATGGCTTGAAGTCCCCAGTCGCCAGCCGTTCCCCAGATGTCGGCCAATGGATTGGATAATTGGCCGGGCTGATCGGCCCAGTGGTTTTTGCGCAGATAAGCGGCGTAATCAAAGGTCCGAATGGTGTGATCGGGGCATTCCCTCGGATCAGCCAGATCAATGCCAAACTGTGATTTCCAGCGCGGGTCTTGGATAGCCCAGTGATCATGCCTGACGAAGCGGCGAATCAAATAGCGGCGGAACGCGGCCAAGCCGTAAGAATCATAACCTTCCAGATCACAATAGGCCCCGTTGACTTCATCCATAAACAGCGTATCGACCCCGGCATCAATCTGAAGTTTGGCCCATTTAAGCACGTAACGCCGGTATGCGGGGCAGACAACGGAACCGTGATAATAACTGTTGCTGACCAGAAACAGTTTTCCATGGGGATCACGGGTGGCCATATCCATGAACTGCGCGGTGGTGATGCCGTTTTCATGCGGATACAAGGCGGAGCAAGTGGTACCGCCGCCAAATAACGCGCCGACCTGATGCGCCTTTTGCACATCGCCGGCCATAACCCGCCAGTCCGGCGCGTTGCCCCACTTAAACCAGGCACGCTCCCAACTCTGCGAAGGCACCGCCATTGAAAGCCTGCTGGCATCCGCCGTGCTGCCGAATTCGTTAACGGTAAATAGCGTCAGGTCTTGCGGCGTGGCCGGAAGGGGTACCGCAGTTACTCCGCTGCGGCCGGCAGTTTTGCCGACCACTGCGGTGCGGCGGGCAATCAGAATAGCTAAGGCGGCGACCTGCAGCAGCATCCGCCGCCGCGTTACTGTTCGTGATTCTATCGTTTCTTCCATTTGGGAACGCCTTCTTGTAATAAAACTTGGTTAAGTCAAAAATCTATTTCAAGGATGATTCATGAATGCTCACTGCCCTCGCATTAACACGGGTAAATGCCTGAACCAATGGAATATATGGTTTGTCATAACGTGTCAGCAGGCCATAATTCGAGTTTTCGCCGTTGTGGTGCCCCGGTGCGTTACTGGGCTCATCAACGTACTCATACCAGCAGTAGCCCACGCAGTCAGGCATTCCCAAGACTGCATGGACGTAGGCTGTCATCGCCGCGGCACGCTGCCGCTGGGTGTTGAACAGCGGCCCGGCCCAGTTTGTATTCGGCAGTCCGCTGTCGCGGGCGCGAAAACTAAACTCGCCAATAATAAAGGGCTTTCCTCTGGGTAGTTGCCGTAGCTGCCGCAGGACGCCTCCCTGCGCGCTGGGCCCCACATCGCCTATCTTTCCACCAACAACCTGTAGCAGTTTCCGATCGACGTGGAGGCCGTACAGGTCAATGCTCAGCACATCGCAATAGCGGCTTTCGGCCTTTAGCACCGGTGGCGGCGGCACGTAATCGTCCTTGGCACCGAGATACAGGTGATTGGGGGCCGCCGCCCTAATGGCGTCGCGGCTGGTATGGAAGTACCGCCTGGCAACTTTCCCTAAAAATGCGTAACAGTCCGCAACAAATCTTGCGCGGTCAGGGTGTCCCCTGTCCGCCAGCACCTCTTCCGCAACTGACCGGCGTGGGGGCCACGACGGTGCCATAAGCGGCAGAAAGTACGGCTGGATTACGTGCCCGGCGCGGCCTAGGGATTTCCACGATGCGAAATGCTGTTTCCAAGTCCTATCGAAAGCGACGATACCGCCGAAGCTATGGTAGCGCCGGCGAAGAAACGCCACCGCCGCTTGGTGTCCGGGCGATGCAATCGGATAGTCGAGAAATACGGTCAGCAACTCATTTTTCCCGCGCCAATCCGCACCCCAGCGTAGTTCGTTGTCGCTGTACCAGCCAATGATTTTGTGGTTATTTTTCAAGGGAGAACATTGGATTTTGGCGGACCGATAGGCTGACGCCCTGAACATGGGGCTAAAAACATCCGGGAATTTCTGACAGTACTTATTATCCCGTATAAAGCCCTGCCCCAAGGAAAGCACGGGGGTGGCATACATCCCGTGCCCGTGCATGGATACATTGAGTAGGCTGGCGGACCAAGCCCCGACGGTGTTGAAGCCCCAGTGCAGCAGTTGCGCAACGGCGCGTTGCTTGGCCGAAACGCAGTGGTCCGGCAGGCCTTCGCCCCAGCGAAGAAGATGGGCAAAATTAGGCGATCGCATGGCCGCCCGGTACGCCTCACTATCCTTTGGCGTGGGAAACCATTCTATACTATCGACGGCTTTACAGATAAACCGGTGCCCGGACGGGCTGATCAGCCACCAGATGCCATGCCGTTTGGCTACGCGAATAAATTGCTTTTGTGGTGCCGCTGTTGCGGACGACAGTGCGAAGAGTAAACACGTACCGGCGACCCCGAAGTGCCTGAACACGGATCGCAATAGCCCAGCTTCACTCCTCCCACGTCGTACGCGAATCCAGCGGAAGGAAGCCGAAATCGCCATCGATACCCGATATGTTGGGAAATATCCCTGCGACGGCCCAAGCACACTGAAGGTGAAAACCCTTGAGTCCATGTTTCTATTTACCTCCCGTACGGAGTAACCGTTCATGGCGTTTTGGTCGGCGTCAGACTCACCACGAGCCTAACCATGGATAAAGTATACCCCCCCCTAAAAAAAGCAAATCAATTCTCCTCAATAAAATGTAACCGTTCACGGCTTGTGGCGACAACCCACCACAATATATGGGCTGGCGCGCTCGGGGCAAAGGTGGTACAAGATGGCGGATGGAACGCCAGTACAGTCAAATCCAAGTCAATGAGTTAATCGCAAAGGCGAAGGGACCGCTGTTGGCGCGGATCGCGGAGTTGGAAAAGCGCGCGGTCGCCTTGGAAAACCGGGTGATGGAACTGGAAGCGGAGAACGCCCGGCTCAAGAAGAATTCATCGAACTCGTCCCAACCGCCCTCGCGCGACATCGTCAGGCCGCCTCGGCCGCCGTCGCCGGCGCTGAAGACCCCTCCGTGCGGCGGGCGATCCAATGGCTTATCGAAAATCAGAATCCACAAGGCGATTGGGATGAACCCTGGTTCACCGGTACCGGTTTCCCACGCGTTTTCTATCTTAAGTACCACCTTTACCGGCTCTATTTCCCGCTTATGGCCCTGGCCCGCTATCGCCGCCTTGTCGCCGCCAACCCGTTATGTTCGTAACCCCCGCAGGCGAAAATACGGCGCGGATGTTAAAAAAAAGATATCCTCAGGTTGCCGGAGCAAGCCCGATTCCATAAACTCAAGTAACATCGAGAGGCTCTCCTGGTGGCCGAATCATGAGCGTGCAGCGAAAGACGGTACTATTTGTCGGACGCGTGCAGGGCGTGGGTTTCCGTCAGACGGTGGTGAATCTGGCCCACCGCCGCCCACTGGCCGGCACCATACGGAACCTGCCCGACGGCCGAGTTGAGTTGATCCTGGAAGGACCGCCCGCGAGCATCAATATTTTGCTGGAGGATATACGCTCGCATTTCCGCGGTTACATTACCGGTGCGCGGGAAAATGTGGAACCGCCCACCGGCATGGAGCCGCCCGTGCGTATCGCCTGGTAACTCCCGGTCCCGGCGTACCGGAAGACCATCCCGATGTGCCCATGCCGCGACGAGACGTGGCGTCATCGGCATTTTCCACACCACCGCCTGGCGGAGCGGCCGCCGTTGCGGCTCCTTGATCCGGGCGGCATGAAAGGATCGTTTTACGTGCGCAAAATGACCTGGATTTACGTGATCACACTGGTCACCCTGACGGCGTTGACCGTAGCCACTTATGCCTGGCGGCAGCACCTTGTTCAGGAGGCCTACCGAACCGTCGCCATAGCCTCCCATGCCGGCAAGAACAACCATGGCGTAGCCTCCAACTACGCCAATGAAATCGCCGGCATGGCCAATTCCATGCGTTTTTGGGTCGCCTTGTTCACCGCACTTACCTCGGCCGTCGCCGTGGTGGGTCTGATGGAATACGTAATACTTCCCTTCCTTAACATGAGCCGCGTAGGCGCCGTGACCCGCGTGACCTACCACGAGGCGCTGCTCCAGCCTTTTACGCTTATCGTTCTGGCGTTGTGCCTGGCGGCAGTTATCATTACGGCTTTTGTTCCCTTCGACACCTTCGGCGAAGACACAAAAATGTACCGCGACGTCGCCCTGTCCTTCGTTCTCATGTTCATCCTGGTGATCATGGTGTTCGCCACCGGAAAGGTGATCGATGAGGAAATCGAAAATCGCACCATGCTTACGCTGATGAGCAAACCCATCGCCCGCTGGCAGGTGGTTCTCGGCAAGTATCTCGGAGTGCTCTGCCTGATCTTCGTCACCATGGCCGTGACCACCATAGCCGCCGCCGCCGCCGCCTGGGTGCGTTATTTTTCCGATCAACGAATTGCCATCGACGTGGCGAGCATTGCCGGCCGGCAGCTTTTGTTCTGGGAGAACAAGGAGGCTATTCTCGCCATGATCCCTGCCTTCGTACTGCAGTTCATGGAGCTGGGCACGCTGGCGGCCATCAGTACGGCGATCGCCACGCGCTTCGGCCTGGCCCTGAACATGACGGCCATCGTCGCCCTGTACATCGGCGCAAATCTGACGCGCTTTGTGCCGCTGCTGCACCTGGGCGCGCCGTGGCAAAGCATCGCCAACAGCGCCAGCTATCTGCTTCCCTACCTGAGCAACTTTGACATCAACCAGTGCCTGGTCTACCGCCACATCACGATTGGCGGTCATTACGTCAAGGGCGCGCCGACTTATTCTCAAATCTGGCGTTACGTGGGACTGGCCACGCTGTATGGGTTATTCTATATTGGAGCATCTTTGAGTCTGGCGATCGCGCTGTTCCGCAACCGGGAGCTGACCTGACGCGGAACAGGGCACGCCCCCTCGAGATGGTTGATCGCCATGACTGACCAACGCCCCACCGGTCCTCCCGCGGACCATCACATCGGGTTTTTTAAATTGCTGGAGTTTATGGAACAGCCCGGCTGCCCGGTTTGCCGCATGGCACAAGCGGAAATCATACGGGAAATGGAGCATTTCCTGTACGAGTCCGTCAACGATCCGGAACTGCGGCGCCGGATGCGCGCCGACGGCGGCCTGTGCCCGGCGCATGGCGAGCTGCTTGCGGAAAAATCCGACGCCCTGGCCGGCAGTATTCTTGTCGGCGATTGGCTGGCGGCCGCCCTGGACCGGCTCAAGGAAAGCGGCAAGGCCGGGACCGGCGCCGCCGGCCGCAGCGCGGCGCCCTGTCATTTCTGCCGGCTCGGCCGGGCCGCGCAACGGCGCATCATCCTGCAACTGGCCGACAATCTGGCGGACGATCAATTGCAGGCGCGCTGGTCCGGTCCCGTGCTGTTGTGTGTAACTCATTTGCAAACATTGGCCTATCTCACACGCCACCGGACCATATTCCAACAAGTGTTCGCCCTGCATGTGGAGCGGAAATATCAACACTTATTAGAGCAAATGGCGTTAACCGTCGCCAAACATGACTACCAGCGGACCGGGGAGCCGCTCGGGGAAGAAAGAAACGCCTGGCGGACGGCGCTGACGACGTTGTGCGGAACAACCGGACAAGCGCGATGATGTCAAGCCAAAATTGAAATGTCACTTTGTCTGGCGTGGCCGTATTTTTTGGCAAGATTCGCCAGCAAGGAGTCTTGGTGCGCCGGAATCGTGGGACAGCCGCGGTTTGTCGTCCCGATCTCCCCGGCGCTCCCGCCTGCACCTGCCTATGCGTGCGCGCGCACAAATAAGCCGATATCCGTCCCGGCACATCGGAATCAATCTCGCATTGAATGCCGGCCATTATGAGGTGAAGGGGATGGTCCCGATCTCCATTGAAATTGGTTACTCCCAGAAAAATTGCGACCCGCCGTCGTAGTTGCAATGCAGGCCGGACGGGCCTTCCCAGTGAACCGAGCCGTCGTTGTAGAGAATATTCGCCCCCCGCACGCCGTTTTGCCCTACATAGTTCGACAGGGGCACAATTCCCGGTACGCCGATGTTATTGGGTTGGAATAGCCACGACAGCGGCGGCGGCTGCGCATTGCTCACCGTCACGTCGCTGCCCAATATGGACTCTGATATCCGGTTGCGATTGTTGATGGTGGTAAACGGATGCGCCGGATACACCAGCGAAGTATACGTCGAAACGCCCGTCCAGGGGTTGGTTACGTTCAGAGGACTCGTGTCGGTGATCCCGTGTTTGCCCGTCGGATTCGAAAACGTGCCCTGTGAAAATCC
>JAJYDU010000093.1 GCA_021790475.1 Planctomycetota bacterium
GAGCAGGTCCAGCAGACCGGCGGGGCGCATCGCCAGGTCCACCACTTCCACGCCGGCGAGTTGAAACTGGTTGAGACAACGGGCCACGCACGGGCCAAATGAGTCGTCGGCGGCCCAGGGATTGCCACAGGCGGCGACAAGAATGGTGCGCGGCTCAAGGCTCATGCGCTGTCCTCACGCGTTGGTGCGGCCGGAATGCCGGCACGCGGCGTCCAGGTTCGGCCGAACTTGAGAAAATGCACCGAGCAGCTGATGCACGGGTCGTAATTGCGAATCATCTGTTCGCAACGAAGCGCCAGTTGATCGTCCGGCAGCGCCGCCAACCGGCCGGCCAATTCGCGCAGGTCCTGCTCGAGGCAGCGCTGATTCTGACTGGTGGGCGGGATAATGCGGGCGGCGGCGATGGAGCCGTCGGCATGGGTATGATATTGATGCCAGCAGATGCCGCGCGGCGCCTCGGTTCCGTGCCCGCCGACGCCCGGACGCGGCGCCGGTAGGATGCTGGGGTGGGCCAGGGGCTTATAGGCGGCCAGAATGTCCGCCGCCCGTCCCAGCGCGTGCACGGTTTCCAGCGCGCGGGCGGGCAGGCTAAGAAAATTATTTCGCCAGGGCAGGTCCTGGCCGAGGGAGCGGCGGACCTGGGGGAGCAGTTCCCGGGCGCGGGGATGCAGTTTTTCCGCGTTGAGGTTCAATCGCGCCAGCGGACCGACCAGGTAGGCGTCCCGCCCCTTGATTACGCTGTGCAGCGCGTTGCTGTGGGGAACCTGGCGTTCCTCAATGGCGTCGCCGAACCGTTCCTGATCCACATCCAGACCCTTGTTGCTGCGGATACGGCCGAGATTCATCGGGTATTCGTCATCCGGGCACAGGGCCACAAATTCGTAATCGCGCTCCAGGTCGGGATACCGCACCTGCGAAGCCAGGAAAAGCGTCAGTTCGCTCATGATGTCCAGGCAGGCGCGGGCTTCCGAAGCCAACTCCGCCGCGCGGGTCGGATCCGGCGTTTTGTAGAAACCGCCGACGCACACGCCCACGGGGTGAATCGCCCGCCCCCCGAGAAGCGTCAGCAGATCGTTGCCGAATTTTTTCAGACGCAGCGCCTGTCGCACGGTGGGCGCGTGATCGGCCGCCATGCTGATCACGCTTTCATAGCCGAGAAAATCGGGCAGATGCAGCATGAACATGTGCAGGACGTGACTTTCGATCCATTCGCCGCAATAGAGCAGGTTGCGCAGCGTGCGGATATCGGGCGTTACCTGGTCAAAGGCGCCGAGGGCTTTTTCCAGGGCGTGACAGGCGCCCATCTGGTAAGCCACCGGGCAGATTCCGCAGATGCGGGCGGTAATGTCGGGTACTTCGCGGAAGTCCCGCCCGCGGAGAAAAGCTTCAAAAAAACGCGGCGGTTCGTAAATGTCCAGGCGGACTTCCTCCACGCGGCCGTCTTTCATCGCCACATGCAGGGCGCCCTCGCCTTCCACGCGGGCCAGCGCGCCGACGCGGATGGTACGGGTTCCCGGATTACTTTTGCTGTTCGAGGCGTTCATGATGGTCGCTCGCTTGTTTAAATGGTTCCAGGTAAGCGTTGAACATTCGCAGCAGATGTTTGATCTGGCGATGGCTTGCTCCAAGTTCCAGGAAGCGATCGCCCAGGGAATTCAAATTCGGCTGCTCCATGGGACCAAAACAGCCGTAGCAGCCGCGGTTGCAGGCGGGGCATAGCGCGCCGCAGCCGGCCTGCACGGCCGGTCCCAGGCAGGGCTGGCCGTGCGTTACCAGCACGCAGGGCAGGCCGCGGCGTTTGCACTCCAGGCACAGGCTGGAGGTGGGCACGTTGGGCCGCCGGCCGACCAGAAGCGCGGACACCAGTTCCAGCAGTTGTGCGTGGTTCACCGGGCAGCCGCGCAGTTCGAAATCGACAAACACGTGGGCGGCAATGGGCGTGGCGGTGTCCAGCGTTCGTATGTACTGGGGATTCGGATATACCGCGCCGACAAAATCGCCGATGTCGGCCCAGTTGCGCAGAGCCTGGATGCCGCCGGAACTGGCGCACGCTCCGATGGCGACCAGGTAACGGCAGTCGCGGCGGACCTGGCGGATGCGCTGCGCTTCGTGCGGCGTGGAAATGCTTCCTTCCACCAGGCCCACGTCGTAGGGCGGAGGCAATTCGCGGCGGCGCGCTTCCAGGAAATAGGCCACCTCCACGGCGTCGACAAGTTCCAGCAGGTGCTCTTCCAGGTTCAGCAGCGATAACTGGCACCCGTCGCAACTGGAAAACTTAAATACCGCCAGGCGGGACTTGGGCGGGACTTTGGGTATGGGGCTTTTTGCCAACATGATCAGATCTCCTCCTTGGCGAAAATGTCGGCGATGTCGGCGAAGCAGAAGACGGGGCCGTCGCGGCATACAAAATGTTTGCCGTACTGGCAGTGGCCGCAACGGCCGAAACCGCAGTTCATGTTGCGCTCCAGGCTCACATAAACCTGGGCCGGCGGCACATGCAGCTGCAGAAAGTTCCAGGCGGCCGCCCGGTTGAGAACGCGCGGCCCGCAGACAAAAACCACCGTCTGCTCGGCGTTGACCTTGATGCGCCGCAGCAGGTTGGTGACCACTCCGACCGGTCCCGTCCAGTGCTCGTCGGCGTTGTCGACGGTTACCAGAACATCCAGGTCGCTGCGTCCCGACCAGGCCTCGAGTTCGGCGGCATAGAGGCGATCCTCCGGCGAGCGGCAGCCGTACAGCAGCACCACGCGCCGGCACTGCTCGCGATGGCGCAGCAGCCAGTGGATCAGCGGGCGGAGCGGCGCCAGACCGATGCCGCCGCCGACAATAATGACATCCTTGCCGGCGAGTTTATGCAGCGGCCAGCCGCGGCCGAAGGGACCGCGTACGCCGACGATACCGCCGACGCCGATCCGGTCGATGCCCCGCGTGACGGCGCCGACCATGCGTATGGTGTGATCCAGCGCGCCGATCTGGTAAGGGCTGGAACTGATCGAAATGGCCGCTTCGCCCACTCCCGGCACAAAAAGCATGTTGAACTGCCCCGGCTCAAAGCGGTAGCTTTCACAGAGGCTTTCATCCACGAACCGCAGGGTGAACGTGCGGGTATTGAAATTTTCCGGCTGGATATTCACGATGGTCGCTTCCACGGGCAGCCAACCACCCATGCCCGGCGGCGGGCGATAATCCATATCCGCAACGTGCTGAATCATGGCAAAGCCTCCTTGGTCCCGCCGGCTTTCGGGATCGGGACGGCGCCCGCGCCGGGAACATGCCGCCCCAGGCGCTGCGCCTCTTCGGTCAGATCAATGCCCACGGGACACCAGGTGATGCACCGCCCGCAGCCGACGCAACCGCTCACGCCGAACTGGTCCTGCCAGGTGCAGAGCTTGTGTCGCAGCCAGTGGCGATACCGCGCCGCGATGGTGCTGCGCACGGGCCCGCTGCCGGCGACGTAACTGAACTGGTGCGAGAAACAGGATTCCCACCGCCGCGTGCGCCCGTAGACGCCGTCGGTCAGGCCGCTGGAATCACTGACGGTAAAACAGAAACAGGTGGGGCAGACCATCGTGCAGTTGCCGCAGGACAGGCAGCGCGCGGCGACCCGTTCCCAATTCGGATCGTCGATGGTCTGTTCCAGCCGCTCTTTGAGGCCGCGCGTATCCAGATGACGCGGCATGTGCGCGCGCGCGGCGGCGAGTTTCATCTCGGCGAGTCCTTCTTCGGCGCTCGTGGGCGCGCGAAGATCAAGCTCCGCGCCCAACGCGGCGCCGGCCTGGCTTCCCACCGTCAATAGAAAGCCGTCGCGCAGCTCCGTCAGGCTCAGGTCGAACCCTTCCGTGGCGGCGGGACCGGTTCCCATCGAAGCGCAAAAACATGTTCCACCAGGACGCGTGCAATTCACGGCGATCAACAGCGCCCGGCGCCGCGTGCGGCGGTAATACTCCGCGGCGTCGGCGCACAGCGTGTCCTGCCCCTCCAGGCCGAAGACCCGATCCTGCACCTTGATGGCCGCCAGCTCGCACGCGCGTATGCCCAGGAAGGCATATTGGGCTATGGCCGGCGGTTGGGACGTGGGTATGAAACGGTTGCCCCGCACCCGCAATTCCACCAGAGGCAGCTCCGGAGGGAACAGATAACGCTTGGGAGAGTCCGCCCCGGGACCGTACTCGAACATGACCTCCGGATCGGCTTGCGTCAGGCGGTAGCGGCCGCCGTCCTGATGATCGTGCACGCCGCGGGCGATCTGGTCGGCGGACTCCACCGGCGCCAGGGCAATGATTTCGTCGCGCCGCGTCGGAGCCAGTACGGTATAACCGCGCTGCCGCAGAATGCCCACAAGCGGCTCCAACCCCGCCCGCGGCAGGAAGTATTTTTGATCGCCGGCGCTGGTCTGCGACATGAGTCTGTCTCCTTGGACCTTTCAACAAATCCTGGGCAACTGCTCGCCGTAGGGTTTCTGGACGATGCGGCGGCCGCCTATGGTTGTATGCAATTCGCAAATTCCGTCCGCCGCGGCGTCGACATGGCCGATCACGCAGGCGTCGCGCCCCTGCGTATGCGATCGCAGGGCCGCCAGTGCGATTTCGGCCTCTTCGGGTCGCACGACCAGGAGGACCTTGCCTTCGTTGGCCACGTCCAGTGGATCCAGGCCGAGCATATCGGCGGCATGGCGGGCCTCCGGGCGGATGGGGATGTCCGATTCCTGCAATACCACATGCCGGCCGCACTGGGCCGCCAGGTCGGCGGCCGCGCCGGCCAGGCCGCCGCGCGTCGGATCACGCATGAACTTGATTCCCGGAGCCTGGCGCAGCACGTCGCCGATCATCCCGTTCAGAGGGGCCGCGTCGCTGCAAAGCACGCTTTTTACTTCCGGCATGTCCCGTTCCAGCATGACAGCCAGGCCGTGTTCGCCGATGCTTCCGTTGATGATCAGCACATCGCCGGGAACCACCTGACGGGGATGCAGGTTTCGAGAGCCGGGCACGCAGCCGATTCCGGCGGTCGTCAGATACATGCCGTCCGCGTGGCCGCGACCGACCACTTTGGTGTCGCCGGTGATAACCTGTACGCCGGCCTCCCGGGCGGTTGCGGCAATGGAGTCGAGCACCCGCTCGAGAACTTTTCGCTCCAGTCCCTCGGCGAGAATGATGCTCAGCGCCAGCCCCAGCGGTTCGGCGCCGCACACCGCCAGGTCATTGACGGTACCGGACACGGCCAGGCGGCCGATGTCTCCACCCGGGAAAAACAGCGGCTGCACCACGTAGCTGTCGATGGTAAGAGCCAGGCTTTCCCCGTTGCGCCCGAGCAGGCCCGCATCAAGCCGTTCGGCGAGGATGGGATTGTTCAATCGCGGCAACATGGCCTGGGCGATCAGGGCGTCGGTGAGTTGTCCGCCTCCGCCATGGGCCAGCGCGATGTGCTCGAAATGCGCCGGCAGCGGCGCGGCGGCGGCATTGTTGACGCGGGAGATCAGAGGGGTCATGCGTTGGCCTCCTGCAAAGGTTGCCGTCCGGGCGATCCGCCGGCGTCGCGCGGCCCATATTTGAACCAGGCGGCGCATGTTCCTTCGGAGCTGACCATGCACGGTCCGATGGGCGAAATGGGCGTGCAGCCTCGTCCGAAGAGTTTGCAATCGGTAGGAAGGGCCAGGCCGCCGATCACTTTTCCGCACAGGCAGGAAGCCGGCTCACGTTCGGCCTGTTCGGAGAGTTGGAACACCCGCCGGGCATCGAACCGGGCAAAACTTGCACGTATGATCATTCCGCTTTGCGGAATCTCGCCCAAGCCGCGCCAGCGGGCCGGACCGGCTTGAAAAACCGTATCCAGCAGCTTCCGGGCCGCCCGGTTTCCTTCCGGCGTGACCGCTTCGGGATACTGGTTGATCAGCGCGGCGCGATGATCGCGGGCCAGATCGACCAGGTCGGCCAATGCCCGGAGTATCTGCACCGGCTCGAAACCGCCGATCACGCACGCCACCTGGAATTCCCGCACGAGCGGTTCGTACGCCTGTTGCCCGATAATCACCGACACGTGCCCCGGACACAGAAATCCATCCAGGCCCAGGCCGCGGCGCGGCGCTCCCGAGAGCAGCGCCCGCATCGCGGGAATAATCCGCTTGTGGCTCGCCAGCACGGTGAAGTTCGCCAGGTTCAGCCGCCGCGCCGCGAGCAGGGCGACGGCGGTGGCCGGCGCGGTGGTCTCGAATCCGACGGCGGCGAACACGACCTGCCGCGCCGGTTCGGCCCGGGCGCGGGCCACGGCGTCCAGGCTGCTGTAAACAATCTGTACGCGCGCCCCATCCCGGCGCGCCGCCTCCAGGCTGCCGCGCCGGCCGGGAACACGCATCATATCGCCATAAGTGCATAATATTACTTCCGGGTTCCGGGCCAGTTCAATCATCCGATCGATATCGCCCTGGGCGGTTACGCACACCGGGCAGCCCGGACCGCTGATCAGCCGGACATTCTCCGGCAGTACGCTGGCCAGGCCGCAGCGGAACGCGCTCATGGTATGCGTGCCGCACACTTCCATGAACGCCAGGGGGCGCCGGCAGGCCGCGGCGGAATTCCGCAGACGATGAAGAATGGACGCGGTCTCTTTTTCAGAGCGGGTCATGGCGTTTCTCCCGTAGCGCGTGGCGCGGCGTCCGGGCGGTCCGCGGCGCCGGCCGGTGGGGATTCTTCCGCCGCCTCCGCCAGGTCGCGCAAGGCCGCCCACGTTTGGGCCGCCGCGCGGCTGTCAATCCGCTGGATGGCGAAACCGGCGTGCACCAGCAGCCAGTCGCCGACTTTGGCCTCGGGGATCAGAAGCGTGTTCACGGGCAGACGGGTTGCGTGTAAATCCACCACGCCCTGATCGCCCTTTAGCTCAATAAGTTTCGCCGGTATGGCAAGGCACATCGCATCAACTCCCCGGCGGTTCAAAGCACCGCCGAAACCATTCCCGCGCGCCGCGCCGCGGCCACGGCCCCCTGCCCCAGCGAAAGACCGCCGTCGTTCGGCGGCGTCAACTGATGGCACAATACTTTCAAGCCGCGCCGGCGCAACAGATTGGCCAGCCGCAGCGTGAACCGCTGGTTGCAGAATACGCCGCCGGAAAGCGCCGCCATCTTGACGCCGGTTCGCCGCGCCTGTTCCGCCACCACGGCGTCCCAGGCCAGGGCCAGGGTTTCGTGAAAAGCCCACGCCAACTCGCAAACCGGCGCGCCATCCGCCTGGGCCGCCAGCAGCCGCCGCCAGAACTCGCCCAGATCGATCCGAATCTCCTCGTTGTCTTGGCGTAGCATATAGGTTCTTGTCAGGCTGGTCATGTTGTTCTCGCCGGCCCTCTCCGCCGCGGCTTCCACGGCCAGCGCCGCCTGGGCTTCAAATTGGTTGTAGTTGGCCAGACCCAGCAGGGCGGCCAGACCGTCGAAAAGACGGCCGACGCCGCTGCTGGCCGTGCACTGCGTACCGCGCTGCAACATCAGGGAGAACATTTTGCGTTCCACCGGATCGGGAACCAGCCGCGCCGCCGCCGGATGCTCGATCCCGGCTTCGCCCAGGGCCTGGAACAGAATGGCCAGTCCGCAGCGGCGAATGTCGCGCGCCGCCGCGTCGCCCCCCGGCAGTTGCAGCGGTTGCAGGGATGCCAGGCGGCGGAAACCCGCCAGATCGGCCAGCAGCAGTTCGCCGCCCCAGGCGGCGCCATCCGGACCCAGGCCCGTGCCATCGCAGAGAACCGCCAGGACCGGACCGGTCAAGCCGTGCTCGGCCAGCGCCGCGGCCGCGTGGGCGTGCTGGTGTTGTACGGGAATCATGTCTATGTGTTCATTTTGCGCCAGCCGGGCGCCGTACGCGGTGCTTATGTACATGGGGTGCGGGTCATGGGCGATCCAGCGCGGCGGGGCGTCGAACAGAACGCACAGGTCCGCGATGGCCTTCTGGAAATAGTCCAGGGCCAGCGGATGGGTCAAATCGCCCAGATGCTGGCTGAGGATAACCTCCGCGCCGCGTACCACCGCCACGGTGTTTTTCAACTCGCCGCCCACGCACAAACCGTTGTCCGGCGCCGGGATCGGCAGCGGGAGCGGGGCCGGGACAAAACCGCGCGACCGGCGAATGGGCAGCGGCGCGTGCCCCGGCCCCATGTCCAGAATCACCGAGTCGTCCACGCAACGCTCGATCGGTCGATCATGCAGCAGCAGCGCGTCGCACAGGGGACCCAGGCGAACCCGCGCCTGTGTATGGTCGATGACCAGCGGTTCATCGCTCTGGTTGCCGCTGGTCATGACCAGAGCCGGCAGCGCCGCCTCCACTTTTTCCAGTTCCGCCAGCAGCAGATGATGGATGGGCGTATATGCGAGCATGACCCCCAGGCGGTTGTTGTTGGGCGCCACCGCCGCGGCGATGCGCGCCTCTTCCCGCCGGGGCGCCAGGAGAATCGGCGCGCGGGGCGATTGCAGCAGCTCGCGCCCGGCCGGGCTTAGTTTAACCAGCCGGCGGCTGGCCGTTTCGGACTGGCACATCAGGGCGAACGGCTTGGCGTCGCGATGTTTCAACCGCCGCAGACGCTCCACCGCCGCGGCGCTGTCGGCGCGAACCGCCAGGTGAAAACCGCCCAGTCCCTTGATCGCCACGATCTTGCCGCAGGCCAGCAACTCGGCGGCCTGCCGGATCGGATCGCCCGGCAATCTCTGGCCGCCGGACGCCTCCAGGCACACGGTGGGTCCGCAATCATGGCAGGCGATGGGTTGGGCGTGAAAACGCCGATCGTCGGGATTATCGTACTCAGCCTGGCAGGCCCCGCACATCTGAAATTCCGCCATGGTGGTATTGGGACGGTCATAAGGTATGCGCTGGATGATGGTGTACCGCGGACCACAATTGGTGCAGTTGATCAACGCATAACGATAGCGGCGATTCGCGGAATCGAAAAATTCCGTCAAACAATCGCGGCATACCGCACTGTCCACGGTAACCGCGGCGCGGGCGACGCCCGAACCGTCGCTCGGCTGGATGCGGAAATCGGTTTCATCATCCCGGCAGACGGCCTGTTGCTCCAACATCCGGTCAATATGGGACAGGGGCGGCATTTGGGTATGCAAACCGTCGTCAAAACGGCGGATGTCTTCCGGGTTGCCCTGAACTTCGATGATGACACCGCCGCTGTCGTTGCGGATAAAGCCGGTGAGATGACCGCGTTGCGCCAGGCGATACACGAATGGTCGAAAGCCGACTCCCTGAACCTGACCTTGGACGATCCATCGCTTGCGAACGGTGGTTTTTGATGTTTTTGCGACACCCATAACCAAATCCATCCCAAGGGTGATGATCCGAAAAAGTTTCCGGCCGCGGATATAGTGAAATTTTTCACAATCACCGCGACTCTCATCACACCACTTTTACAATACTCACCGGCAAAACCCGATTATATCGGGTAAATGCTGAAATCAGCATAAGGTAATCCCCTATACAAGACCCTGTCCGGACAGGATCAATAACGGAAAACCACCCGCTTTTTCTTAAATTAACCGTCCGAGCGGCCATAATCCAGCCGGGGGCCGAACCATCATCAAAGAGCTTAATAAAACCGCTTTTCGAAAATCAAAACGCTGCGAAAAGCGCCGCGGTTCCCGGCGATTTCACCGAAGATTCACAATTGCGCGCGCTTCTGGCCGCGTGGCCGTCCTTACCCGGCAGGCCAAAGCGGACCTTCTTGCCGCCGCCGGCAACATGGCCAGCCAAGATGGCCAATGACCGCGCTGGCGGAAACCGGGGCCTTACAATGACCGCCTGAGGCTTATTTTCGCGCCAGGGCGGCCATCGAGCAGGCCAGTGCGGGAAGTAGTCTGCCGACCCGAAGGTACCCGAACCCGGCAAGGCCCGCGCTTTGTAGCATCTCTCGGAACGGTTGCTGCGACCAGATCCCGATGGGAAGGTTGTCTCACAACATGCCGACTCGGAGGAACCGGACCTTGGTAAAGCCTGCGCCGTGTAGTAGCTCCCGGAGCGTTCGCTGCGACCAGAACTTGATGTGGCCGTGGTCCCACAACGCGCTGAAGTGC
>JAJYDU010000094.1 GCA_021790475.1 Planctomycetota bacterium
CGAATCCGAATCAACCACATGAATCAGCAGCCGCGCCGGAACGTGGCGGATTCCGAAAAGCATCTCGCGCTGATACTTGACGTAATACTTGAACAGCGCGACGGGATCCGGCGACCGCGCCGTGTTCTCGTTGATGTGCATGACCAGCGGCCGGTAGAGCACGGCGCAAATCGCCGCGGTCAGGTTCGGGTACGCCGCCGCCTCTTGGCCAAGCTCCTTGTGCATCCGGTAAAGCAGATTGTATACCGCCGCTATATTTTGCTGGTGCGGTTTGACCAGGAACACCAGGGTACCGGCCAGGGCATGGTTGGCCAGCAGCCATCGCAGCAGCGTCCGCCGCTTGTTGCTATTCTTGACATTGGCGAGCTGGTTGACCAGCCGCCGGGCAAAATCAGCTCGCCGGATGACTTGCAAATGGGTGGTGTGGTCATAACCGATCACGGTCTCGAAAAGGTTATCCAACGACTGGCGGGCGGCGGTGAAATTGTCGCTATGGTTTAACGTGTGAAACACGGCGTGAATTTTCCCGCTTGCGTAAGACTGGAACTTTTGCCTTTGTGGAGGATTCATGGTCGCGGCATGGGTTGGCGGCGATACGCCCAACAGGGGTAGCAGAATCGCAAGAGCCGGTAACGGGCTCGGCAGCGGCAGCATGGCCCGTTTCCCGGCAGAACCTGCTTTATCGAGATTATTCTTTGCCAAATTTTGCATGGAGTTTTTCATAAAGAGTCTCCAGTTTGGCCACCATGATATTGGCGTCGAACAGGCTTGCCGCAAACTCCCGGCCCGCCTGACCCAAGCGGCGGCGTTTGGCGGCATCGCCGGCGAGTTCCAGAACGGCATCGCCCATGGCGGCGGTTGCGCCCGGCTGGATCAAGACGCCGGTCCGGGAATGGAGGCAGATTTCCGCCGCGCCATCGCAGTCGTATACAATGGCTGGAACGCCCGCCAGCAGCGCCTGCGGGACCGCGCGGGGAAGCCCCTCGCGGTAACTCGGATGTAACAGTATATCCATCGCCGGGATCAGTTCCGCCACCTGTTCCGGCGAGACCAGTCCGGTAAGTGTGAATCGGTCCGACCAGTTGCGGCTGCGGATTTCGCTCCGAAAGCGGTCGTTAAATACGCCGTCGCCGATCCATAGAAAATGCAAATTCGGTTCGCACGCCAGCACACGGGGGGCGATTTTCAGAATATCGGAGTGCCCTTTGAGCGGCTGAAGACGGGCAATGGTGCCGACGACGATCTTTTCGGGACCGATGCCCAATTTTTCCCGGGCAAGTTGCCGCGCTTCCGGCCGCAGTGCGAATTTGTCAATCTCCATGCCGCTGTAAATGGTGATGAACTGTTCCGGACGACCGATACCTTCCCGCAGCGCCTGGCGGGTCATGGCGTCGGCCACCGCCACAATCGCATGGCAGCGGCACGCCGCCCAGCGTTCCAGAAGAATCCATCCCGTATTGATGAGGCGTCCCTGATACGGATGAAATGCCAGACCGTGCATGGTATGGACGATAACCGGTACGTGCTGCTTCCAGGCGGCGGCCCGGCCAAGAATGCCAGCCTTGCTGGAATGGGTGTGCACCACGTCCGGTTTTAACCGGGCGAAGCTCCGCCGCAGTTCTCCATACGCCGACCAGTCGGCCGCGGGGTGGGGATTACGCCGCAGAGCCGGCAGTTCCATTACCTCATAGCCGCCGGATTTGGCCCGCGGCAGCAGCGAGCCTTCCGGTCCCGGACTCGGACCCGTAATCAGAATCACCTCCTGACCGCGGCGCCGCAGGCCTTCGCAGGTTAGAAGGGTGTTCTCCTGCGCGCCGCCGACGATCAATCGCGTAATCACATGGACTATTTTCAATGTGATTCTCCCGGGCCGGCGAAGCGAATCCATTGCAGGCACAGGCCGCTTGCCGGGGCGCAGGGACCCGCCTGCGCGCGATCCGCGGATTCCAGTATCCGGGTGATTTGCTCCGGCTTCCAGCGAGCGCGTCCCACCTCCAGAACGGTTCCCACCATCGTGCGAACCATGTGATAAAGGAATCCGTTGCCTTCGACGCTGAAAATAACCAGGGGGCCGCGGCTGTGAATTCCACAGTGCGTGATGGTGCGGACGGTATTGCGGACCCGATCGTCCGCGGGACTCCGGCTGCAAAAGGCGGCAAAATCATGCTCGCCTTCCAATCGCCGGCAAGCATCCCCCATGGCCGCCAAATCCACCTTGCGCCAATGGTGGTACACAAAATGTCGATAGAACAGGGGCCGCTCACGATCGCACCATATCAGGTAACGATACCGCTTGCGCCACGCCCGCGCCACATCAAAATCGGACGGGGCGGGAACCAGCTCCCGGATCAGGATGTCGGGGGGCAGCCGGCTGTTGATCGCCAGGCGCATTCGCTGAGGCGCCAGGCGGCACTCGGTATCCATCTGCGCCACCTGGCCGCGGGCGTGCACACCCGTATCCGTCCGTGAGGAACCGGCGATTACCACGGGATGATTCACAATTTGACCGGCGGCTATCTCCACGGTTCGCTGCACGGTGGGGATCGGATCGGGCTGCCTCTGCCAGCCGCAATACGCCGTGCCGTCATAGGCGAGGGTGAGTTTATAACGAACCAACGGCATTGCGCTTTACGCCAGCAGCCTCTCCGCAATTTGTACGGCATTGAGCGCGGCGCCCTTGAGAAGCTGATCCCCGGCCACGAACATGGCGATCGACCGGCCGGAGGGATCGCTGATATCCTGGCGGATTCTGCCCACCAGAACGTCTCCCTGGCCGGAAGCGTCGCGGGGCATGGGAAAATAATTTCGATCACGATCGTCGACCACCCTTACGCCCGCGGCGCCGCTTAACAGTTCGCTAACCCGCCCGGAGTCGATTGGATCGGAACACTCAATATGCAAAGCTTCGCAATGCGCCCTTAACACCGGCACGCGAACACAGGTGGCGGAGATGCGGATGTCCGGATCATTAAATATCTTGCGCGTCTCCCGGACCATTTTAAGCTCTTCCTCGTTATAACCGGTTTGCGGATCCACGGCCGCATTGTGGCTGAACACATTAAAAGCATAAGGGTGCGGCAGCACCGTGGGGATGTGGTCGCGCCCTTCCAACGCCGCTTGCGTGGCGCGAAGCAATTCCTGCATGGCCGCGGCGCCGGCGCCGCTGGCGGCCTGGTAGGTCGCCACGATCAGCCGGCGAATCCGGTTCACCCGGTGGATCGGCCACAATGGCACCAGCGCGATAATTGTCGAACAGTTGGGATTGGCGATAATACCCCGATTTCGGCCTATCATTTCAGGATTGATCTCCGGAATCACCAGCGGCACTTCCGGATCCATGCGGAACGCCGAGCTGTTGTCCACCACCACGGCGCCAGCCGCCACGGCCAGAGGCGCGAACTTTCTGCTGATTGCTCCACCAGCGGAAAACAGCGCCATATCCACGCCGTGGAAACTCTGGTCCGTAAGTTCGCGAACCGTCAGCAAGGCGCCCCGGAACGGCATGGTCTTGCCGGCGGATTTCGCCGAGGCGAAAAGCCGCAGTTCCGCCAGGGGAAATTTTCGCTGTTCCAGAGAGTTCAGAAATTCCACGCCCACCGCGCCGGTCGCGCCGACAACAGCCATTACAGGATTCGTTTTCATCATGTAATCAAACCTACGCCACGCGCAAGCCTTCGGCCAGAAATTCTTCATCCACCGCATAGGGGCGAAGGTCGCCGCACAGGCCGGGCTTGGGGGAATCGTTCATCGGATATATTTGAGACCACCGCGATTTTTCCAGGTATTCCAGGCGTCCGTCGCGGATAAAATCGACCGCATCCTGACTTTCTTTCAAGTCCCATAGCGCGCCGCTTTTGAGGACCCATTCAAAACTGGCCGCCTTGGGCGTAAGAATTCGCCGGGCGTGTCGGTAGAACCGCCGGAGCATTTCCCGGCCCTGTTCCGGCGCGTCGAGCATTGCCTGGCGCAGCGGAAGAAAACCCTCGACCGCCAGATTCCGCCGCTCTATGGCGTCCGCATGGCTGCTTACCCTGATCGCAGCGGCATAGGCGTTGTCGTCGGTCATAATTTTCTCGGAGAAAGTTAAAATAAAGTCGCCGCGCTCCGCCAATCCTCCGTTTTGCATGATAATCAGAATTTCCAGATTCTTTCCCAGATTATGCAGGCGGTGAATCATTCCCGGCCAAAAAAATACCACTCGTCCGGGCGCCAGGGCGATATGTTCGTAGCCGTTCGCACAAAGCAGTTCGAGGGCGCCTTCGCCGCTTAGTACGTAATACATCTCGGAACAAACCGTATGAAAATGCGGACTGCCGCCGCAGACTCCGTCCGGTCCAGGTTCCGTATAAACCCGCAAATGAGAAAGACCAACGCCCGCCGGCAGAATCAATTGCCGAATATCCATTGCTTACCAAATCCAGCACACGCGCTTCGTCAAATTTGGATGGTAACAGATAAAGTAAGCGGTCACAATGCCGAAAAATTTCAGGTATGACTTATTCCCCGTTTATCCTAAGAGCTGATCCATCCTGTACAATTCTCCGGATGATTTCTCCCATGCAACAATGCCTGCCGCGAGTTGGCGGCGGGGACCGCCCGCGATGGGCGTCCCGCCGTACACTCTGGCTTTTCTTAAGTGTGGCCATAGCCGCACTGCTTGTGCTGCTGATGCTAGCCGAGCTTCCCGTGATCGCGGACTGGTCCTTTTTCAGCTTTTATGATCCCGGCGCCGTGCTTAAGGGCGATGAACTGATCTCGTTAGGCATGAAGCCGGCGATCGACTTCGGCTACACGCACGGCCTGGCCTCCCTGGCGCTGGCGCACTGGGGCTTTGTTCTGCTGGGACGAACGCCGGCGGCCTTTCTGATCATGATGGGAATACTCAAATTGTTCATGGCGCTGGCGATCGCCCGCTTCGCCATGGCCATGCGATTCCGGGGATGGGCCATCGCATTTCTGCTCTGCGCTTTGCCCGTGGCCATTATGCCCTGCTATCTCACGCTAACACATCCGTTGGAAGCCTTGCTGTTGCTCTGGGCAATCGCCGAAGAGGCGGCGGGCCGCCGCGAATGGTCTCTGGCCTGTTGCACCGCGTGCCTGTTTGTTAAACCGAGCATGGCGTATATGTACGGTCTGGTGCTGGTACTATGGACGCTCTGGGACTGGCGCAGACGCGGCGCGGGGTGGTTGTATCTTCTGCGCCGCACCAGGCCGGCGATAGCGACTGGCACGATCATGGCCACGGTCATGACCTGGTGGTTCGGCCTCAAGTCCCTGCTGTTGACCATCGTACCGTTGACCGGTTTGCGAACCTATCAGGACACACACTTCGGTTTTTTCCGCAACAGCGGGCTGAAGTTCTGGTCTCCGCTACGACACTCTTTCGTTTATTACCTGGTTACGCCCGCCGGTTTATGGCTCTTGTGCATGGCCTTATTGATATGGTTCGGCGCCGGCCTGATCCGCCAGCTCAGGCTGGGAATGCCCCATCGCGGCGCCGAGACGCTCATTTCCATCGCCGTTATGCAGGTAACATTCGTACTTGGCTTTTATGGATGGACCAATTCCTGGCAGTATTATTCGTATCTGCCGGTCCTTTTCGTCGCGGTTCTGCTGATTCCACCGCGGCTCTGCCGGCCGGGTTGGCGCCGGGGCGCCAATTTTTCGGGGGAGCCTGGAAATGCGGATATCCCCGTCCATAAGGATCAGGGGCGCAGAAAACGCTATCCGGCCGAATGCCATCCCAATAGCGGAGATTGTACCACCCCGAAAAATCCTCATACCCATTGGCGCTGGGCGATGGCTCTATGTTTGCTGGCGCTGCTAAGCCAGGCGAAGTACGCGACGACGGCAATCAATGGATGGCAAACAAAAGTCCGCAGCCGGCAAACCGGCGGTTTGTGGGCCTATCCGAGGCAGTTGGCCGAATGGCGCCACGTGACGGCTATGATTTCTGGTCGTCCTGCGTTGGCGTTGTTCAATGGCTATCTCCCGTGGATGCCCCCCGGAATGATTATGCCTCTGAGTTGGTTTCCCGAACCGGGCATACCCACACCGATTGAGCTGGCGCGTGTAAAACGCCAGTTAGCCGGGGTGGATTACGTTCTCACGTGCAACGAATATGGCAGGTTGGGACTGTGGAATCAAAAAGATTTTGCCGCCGTCCGCCGGCGATTTCGGCGCATCTGGAGGGGGAACTGGATGTCCGTCTGGAAACGCCGCCGGAATTTTATATTTCCCCGGCATCCGCCAGATCCTTTGGCCGTCCGACGGCTCTCTTGTTCGCCAACAGGTGTTCGCGGCTTATGAAATTTGTCGGCAGTTGATCTATATTCGCCGCCACCCGGTCCTTCCACGCGGCAGAAAAATCAACACCGTCGATCGACGTCATCAGATCGATGCGATTCGGGGGAAAACCAAGCTGGACGACGATACCGGATTGGGTGAAGTCCCGGGGCGAGAGGTCCATCGAACCAAAACCAAACCGTCGCAAGGCTTCGATAATTCGCCGGGCGTTTTCTTCACTGGGTTCGACGAAGAAGTCAATATCGCCCGTGAACCGCGGCCAGCCGTGGAAACCAACCGCATAACCGCCCACGATCAGGTACTTAACGCCGGCCGCGTTTAACGATTCGATAAACGCGTTCAAATCGGTTGGCAGCTTCATCGGTTCCCCTCTGTGCGGCCAGCAAATCCAGTAAAATGTCCAGTCGCTGCTGCGGCGACAGCCCCCGGCGCCATATCCAGTCCGCTTCGTCCGCTTCGGCATGTGAGTTGAATTTCCGAACCATCGGTTTCATGGCATCATTATACTACGAAAACTTGCCGCCGGCCCACAAGAATGACAAAGGCGCGCGGCTCTCGCATCGCTCATGGCGCGCAGTATAATGGCATGAACGAAACTACCGCTCTTGAAAGGCTTTGCGGATTTGACACAAGACCGCCGGGTAAATCTTTCCGTTCGCAGCGAAAAAGCCATTCTCGTGGGAGTGCTCGGATCGGATTCCGACCCCGCCGAGCGCGATCCGCTGGCGGAACTGGCCAGCCTGGCTCATACCGCCGGCGCTACCGTTGTGGAGCAGGTGATCCAGCGCCGTGCGACAATCGAACCGGGCACGTATATCGGCCGCGGCAAGGCCGAGGAAATAGCCCTTCTGGTCCAGACGCGCGACGCCGACGTGGTTATTTTTGACAACGACATGTCGCCCCATCAGCTTCGCGACCTGGAGAAAGTCATCCAATGCAAAATCCTCGATCGCAGCGAATTAATTCTTGACATTTTCGCTACGCGGGCGCGCACGCACGAAGCCCAGCTTCAGGTGGCTCTGGCGCAACTGGAATACACCTATCCGCGTTTGCGACACATGTGGAGCCACCTGGAACGCATCGGGGCCGGCGCCGGCGCGGGCGTGGGGGCGCGCGGGCCGGGCGAAATGCAATTGGAAATTGACCGCCGTCTGGTCCGCCGGCGCATCGCCGATATCAAAGAACAACTTCGCCAGGTGCAACAACGCAAGACGTGCGAAGTCAGCGTGCGTAAGCAGCGGCATTTCACGGTCAGTCTGGTCGGCTATACCAACGCCGGCAAAAGCACCATGTTCAACACCCTTACCGGCGCCGGCGCCTTTGTACAAGACAAGCTCTTTGCCACGCTGGACACGAAAACACGCACTTGGCGGCTGGGCGCGGCCCATTGTGCCCTGCTTTCCGATACAGTCGGATTCGTCCGCGATCTGCCGCATCATCTTGTGGCCTCATTCAAGGCCACGCTGGAGGAAGCCACCCGCGCCGATCTGTTGCTGCTGGTGCTGGACGCGGCGCATCCACACGCATTGCGGCAATTGCAAAGCGTACGGCGGGTTCTAATGGACATCGGCTGCGGCGGCCAGCCGGCCTTCCTGTTATTGAATAAGATTGACGCGGTGGAATCACCCGATGAACTGGCGTTCTGGCGGCTGAAATTTCCCGCAGCCCTGCCGGTGAGCGCGCGCCGGGGCGCGGGGCTGGGCCGGCTGGCCGAGACGGTACTCGAGCACATGCTCGGGCACACGTTGCAGGCGACCATCAGCGTGCCGCTGAGCGATGCCCGGGGCATCACCTTTCTCGAAAAATTCGCCGGCGTGCAGGCACGCGATTACGACTCGCATCCGGGGCGGGCGGCTTTGCGCGTGCGCATCAGCACGCGCATTCTTGATCAACTGTACAACCACGTCCGCGACCCGGTGATTCTTGAGAAAAGTCCGGTTATAGACCGGGAATGTCCATCCCTGCCGGCGCCCGCTCCCGTCGGCGACCTGTTGCCGGAGGAGGTGCTGCAATAAATATCTATATCTTAATATATAACTTTCGCCGGGATGGCAATCCATCCCAACGCGCCTGGCCCCTCGCCCCAACATGATGTTAATTTCATCTGCGGGATATGGACGGCGTGCCCGGGCGGAGAATGGCCTTATGCGCCAGCTTTACTTTGGCCGACGGAATCGCGCCGCGGACAAACATATCGGAAAGGTCATGGACGCCGGGGGCGCCGGCTCCATTCAGAAGAGGCAACCCGAAAAGCTCTTCCCATGTCTTCAAATCCGAAGAATGCGTGTAATACACCTTGCTGTCATAGGCGTTGCCCTTGGCCAGCGGCGAGATGACGATCTCCGGCAGCGTGTGACTTGCGGTGTCCGGATGACGCGCCGCCGTTTCATCCGTCCAGATCACGATCACCCCATTGTGCCGATAGGCCGACGACGCCATGATTTCCGGAATAATGATCGAGAGGAAGTTATCCCCCTCCGCCACCGCCGCCTGATCCCCCGTGTAACGAACCCCATGGTAGGTAAAGCTCCCCAACGAGGAATGCATATCGTTGTATAGATCCGGCGTGATCCAGTTGTAGCGCCCCACCGTATGGCGCGCCAGATCCGTCGCCAGTTGCTGCAGCGGGGCATAGTGGGAAATTTCCGGGTTCGACGTGCTCGCGTTATCACCACCGTTGGTGTCCGTGAAATACAATTGCCCGTCATGTTTCGGTTTGAAAAAGTACTGGTGGCTGCCGTTGTAGGCGTTGACGCCGTGGATAAACGCTCCGCTTTGTGCGTTCAACGGAACCGTCCACAGGTTCCGCGGCAGCGGAGTGTTGTTGCTGGTGTTAATGTCGATATCCTCCTGGTAGGACATCCATAATATGCCCGCGTTCTGCAACTGGCCCGACAGGTTCAGCGTGTTCCGGTTGCTTCCTCCCCGGCCGAACGGTGGATGGTCGTTCTTCACGCCAAAATTGTTGCCCGCTTCCGCCCAGATGTAATTGGGCGCCGAAGGATGCAGTCCCGGAATGTTATGATAATTGCTCGCGTACGATGTCTGTCGCGCGTTGGCGTTCCCCGGTGTCACCAGGCTGTTGAGATAAGGCGCCGCTGGATTCCCCAGCAATTGCTCCGACGACGGGGCCTGAGGCCGCGGCTGTGTAAAGTTGTGATTCTCCAAAGGAATCACAAACACGTCCCCCAGTTTCGCGGCGCCAGCCGCCGGCGCTGCCGCCACGACCAGGGAAAACCAGAACAACTGCAAACATGTCGATAAAAACCTGCGGGAACAATTCATTTCGGCAGCCTCATTGAGTTTGCAACCGTATCCGCCCTTTACGTTCAGCGGCGTTTGACCAGCGTTAAGCGAGGGCGACGGGGATCGAACCCGCAACCTTCGGATCGACAATCCGATGCTCTAACCAATTGAGCTACGCCCCCGGTAAACCGGTTGCTTCCGTAAACTTATGCTACGCCCGCCGCCGACGCGGTGTCAATCCTCCACTTTTTTCATCTCCAGTTAATCCTACAACGCTAAGTAGGAACGCAGAATAAATCATGCGGCCTTGTTCCCCAGTACGTCATCATGATCAAACATGAATCCCATTTTATCGCGGCGGCCATTAACGCGTCCGACACCTCTGCGGAATGCGT
>JAJYDU010000095.1 GCA_021790475.1 Planctomycetota bacterium
TCTTGGCGCGGGCCAGGGGATGCTCGGACCGGGCTTCGGCGATGGCCGCGGCTTCCAGCACCTGTTGTTCGCGCACGCCACGAACCGTTTCCACCGCCATCACCCGCGTCTGGCCCAACGTCAGCGTACCGGTTTTGTCCAGCACCACGGTGTTTACCCGCCAGAGGGTTTCGAGGTAAATTCCGCCCTTGATGATCGCGCCCTGGCGCGCGGCCCGGCCGATCGCGCCAAGAATCGCCAGCGGCGTTCCCGCCGCCACGCCGCAGGCGCCGGCCACAATCACCACGGAAATAGTCGAAACGATGTTGTGCGTGACCAGAAGGGTCAGCAGAGCGCAGCCGATGGCGAAGTACACAAGATAGCCCGCCAGGCGATCCGCCGTTTTCTGGATTTTCGCCCGGTATTTTTCCGCTTCTTCCACGGCATGCACAATTTTGCCAAAGGCCGTATCCGGTCCGATTCCCGTCACCCGTACTTCCAGCACGCCGGACTGGTTGACCGTCCCGGCATAAACGGCGGCGCCGGCTACCTTTTCCACCGGCATTGATTCACCCGTTATCGCCGACTGATCCACCGCCGATCCACCCGCAACCACCACGCCATCGATCGGTATGCGGCCGCCGGGCCGCACCAGGACCACATCGCCGATTTGTATCTCGTCCACCGATACTTCCCGCCCGGCGCCCTGGCGGCGCGCTTCCGCGCGTCGCGGCAACAGCTCCATGAGCCGGCCAATGGCCTGGCGGCCCCGGCCTACCGTGCGACTTTCGATCACTTCCGCCGCCAGAACAAAGAACAAGATCACCAGCGCGGTGAGGAATTGCCCAATGGCCAGCGCCGCCGCCAGGGCAATCGTCATCGAAAGCTGCATCGTCATGCGGCGCGCCAGCAGGTTGGAAAGCGCCTCCTTGAAGATCGGCCATCCGCCGATCAGCGCCGCCGCCAGGCCGATCAGGCTGATTTTCTCCAGTGGTTCCCATATCCGCAGCCACACCAGTACAATTGCCGCCGCCACCAGCGCAATCCGCGCCAACTCCAACGGTTCCAGATGGGGTTCGTGGTCGGACGGTGCGGAACCGGGCGCGGCATGTTTCTTCCGGCGCGCCTCGGGTGGGCGGCCCGCGGCGTCCCTGGCGCGATTTTTTTCCGGAATGGTCATTTCATATAGCTCTTGAGAACATCTATCAGTTCCTGGGCCGCCGCCAGCTGGGCCGGCGTCGGCTTGTGGCTGGGATCGATCACATGCATACGAATGTACCCCTCAATCACTTCGGACATCAGCCCGTCGATGGCTCCCCGGCACGCGGCGATCATCTGCAGCATGGCGGCGCATTCGCGTTCCTGCCGCAGGGCCGTTTCGATGGCCTCGACCTGCCCGCGGATCCGGCGGACCCGGGCGACAAGCTTGGCCTGGTTGGTAATCAGGTGGGACATCGTTGATCCTCCATATTTTTGCGTTCTTATACTATACCCCAGTATAGTTTATGGCGACAACCCCGCAAACCGCTCGAGTCCCCATTTTCGGCGGATCCGGAGGCACGCCGCGGATCAAGACGCGCGCGTATAAACCGGCCGGCCTTCCGGCTTATGCCGGAAGTTGCTGGCCCACCGTGCGACGGTACGGCCCGTTGGGCCGGGAACTGTCCTCCCTGCAAAATCAAAAAGTTGTATCAACACACTTGATTTTACACGGTGCAAGGCCTGCGCGCAAGCTGTCGTCAGTTAAAAATGATGAAATATCCGGCTAATCCTTGCGAGATCACGTTTCCCACGAAGCGAGCCACGCGGTTCATCCGCGTGGCCGGCCGCCGGGATAAACCCGGCGGCTCGCCTTCTTCCGTGCCATCGGCTTGCTTCCGCGAATTGCGGATGCGATAACGCCCCCTCCGGCGGTTTGCTTACCCCGAAAATATATCGCGATCCCCCGCCGTTGCCAGGTTCACTGTTCCGACTTGGCCCCGTCAAAACCCGGCGATCTGAACCTGCGGTTGAATTCTTTGTATTTCGGCGGGACGGATCGCGGAAAAATCGTCCGAAACTGCCCGCGCCGCCGCCTGGCACTCCAGACAGCCGGCCAGCCGAGACTGGTAGCCGGTTTCGGTCAAGGCACATTTCATGTACGCGACGACCGCCCGCCGCCCCTGCGGGCCGGCGAGCGAGCAGCGTGACCACTTGACTGGTTTAAGAAAAGTCGAGCACGCGCCGGCACAGCGCTTCATCCGTCTGGTAGTTGGCCACGCCATGATTTTACAACTCTTAGAGCCGCTTGGGCAGCGGCTCCCGACGCGGCGGAGAGACAGCCGTGACGTTCCACCGGCGATCCTGGCGCCGAAGTGTGATAATCTGGCGACGATGCATACGTCCCAACAACACGTTCATCTGGACCCGCACTCGGTCCTGGGCCAATGGTTCGACGCGAACCCGCACGGCGGCATCCGCCACCGGGAATTTCGCAAGCGGCATCCGCCAGTTCACGGGCGAAACTTGCCGACCCCAACGGCGGGCATGCGCCAAAACGTCGATTGTGCCGGCGGTGAGCAACTCTTGCATCTGCACCCGGCGGCGAATCTGCCGTGTTGCCCGCATGTCGCCCATGAACACATCGGCGAGAATCAACAAACAGGCCGCGATCAGCACCAGGAGCACCAGTGCGGTGATGATGGCGAAACCCCGGCGGGATTTATGGTTTATTCGCAACCGCATCATTACCGCCGCCTCCGCGAAATCGCCTCGGCCAATCTCATTTCAGCCGGCAATAAAATCATCCGCTTCCCTTTTTGTTGCCGGCGGCACAATTTCACCGCATACGCACCAGGCTTGAAGTACACCCCCGCTCCCATACCCGGCCAATGATTTGACTCGCCCGCCCCCCTTCCGCGCCGCGGAACGCGGCTGATGTCGCCGTTGCGCCCAATACGCCAGGTCACACGGATGTTCGGACCGATCCGGCAAATTAATTCGTGTGTTCCCTTGAATCTGATTCGCCGGGCGATCCATACGTCGCGGCCGAGTTCCCTGGTTATCCGCCGCCAGGCGATCTGACGATTCTCGAATTGTCCGATTTTTCCAAATGTTTTTACGCATTGGACAAATAACGTCCCGGCTATCAGAAAAAATACACCCATCACGGACAGTGCCACGACCATCTCCATGATGGTAAAGGCCGAAAATGAACGATAACGGGAATTCATCGCCGCGGCTCCCGCCGACCAGGCAAGTCAATGGAGATCGGAATCAGACCATAAAGACGCAGGACATCGCCGTGCATCTTATGAGTCACTATAACCCAACGGAACCCTTGCGGGGCCTGGCGCGCCGGCGCTTTGTGAATCGAAAAACCGGACGGCAACCGTACCTTTCCGCCATTTCCGCCGCCGAAGCAGCCCTGGATTATCGACTGTTCCGTATAGGAACATTGCCTGATCTCCGCCAGAGTTCGGGCCGACTGGTTCGCCTGCCAGATGGCGTGGACGAATACTCCGGTCAATATCAGCACCAGGCTGATGCCCAGAAGTAAATCCAGCATGACAAATGCCCGGTTGGAACGCATCAGTACGGCCCCCGCGTTTCCATGAACCGCATGAGCGATGTATAAGGCAACCAGATCATCAGCGCCACCATCGCCACCGCGGCGCCGGATACCAACACAAACAGCGGAATAAAAGCCCCGCGAATCATGTCCGCCAGTCGCGTGCAGCGCCAGCGGTACCAGCCATGCAGACAATCCAATCCCGCAACCAGTGTGGCGCCGTCGCCGGTGGAAAGCATGTCGCAAAACAACCGCGGCAGATGGGCGGTGCGGGCGGCGGCGGCCAGGGGAGAGCCTTGTTCCAACGCCGCCTTCCAGGCGAGTAATTTTTTACGGGCGGCGCCATTGATGCCGGCTTGTGCCGCCGACGTGATAACGGTTCGCAATTCCGCGCCTTGTTCAATTCCCCGCGCCAATACTTGTGCTGCCGTCGCCCAGGATCGGCTGCGTTCCAGGGAGCGTACAATCGGCGCGTACCAGCGAACGCAATCCCCAAACCAGGCGGTCCATCGCCGGCGGTACGCACGGAAAGAGAGCGACTTATAAAGAAAGGACGCCTCCAACAGGGCAAACAGCGCGATGACCACAAACAGGATAGGCCCGAGCCATGGGAGCAGATGTGGATTCGATAGAAAACTCAAAGGCATGGGAATGGAATAGGAATGGAATATTTTTCCCATTTTTGGCAAGATAAATGCCAATAAACCCATAATAAAGAGAGGGATAACCACGGCCAGCAGCAATAGATATCCCATATAGGGCTGATTAATTTCTTCGGTGGGAAACCAAAGAGCCCGCTCCGATTTGAGATATTCCAGCGCCGCCGGCAATTGACCGGTTTTTTCGGCGTCGGCGATAATGGCGATATCGCGCCGGTTCATTTCCGGCGATGCCAGTGTGAGACTTTCCGAAAGCGTTTTGCCACGATGCAGCAATTCCGCGATAACCAATAACCGCACGGCCAAAGTTCCGGTTTCGGCTGCGCCGGCGATTTGCAGTGATTCCGCCAGCGGATGGGCCAGCCGAACGGCCTGGTAAATGTACTCGATCATGGCATTGGCCCGCCGGCGTGATGCAAATCTCCATACCGTTGCGATTGGAAGAATCAGAAAGACCAGAGCCGCCCAGAACCAGGTGGACTGGAGTACGAATAAGGATACAGCAATGCCAAGGATGACGTAGGCAATACAAAGGATGATGAAGGCAATAACGATCCCCCGGACAACTTCCTTGCGCCACACGCTCTTTCCGCAGCCGTTTTGCGCGGGCCGTTCGATCCGCCGCAGTTGGCTCCGCGCCCGAAATGATCGGCGCTTCCCGTTCATCGTCCACCTCATTAATACACAGCGCTGGTCAGACCGTGCAGCATCGCTATCAGCGGCGCCACCATGGCATAGATCACATAACCGACAGTCAGCGCCAGCAGCACCAGCAGCGCGGGTGAAAGCGCCGCCGGAATCACCGCAATCCGATGTTCGGCCTGGCGGCGGAAGGATTCGGCGAGAGTTGCCAAAGTATCGGAAAGATTGTTGTGCTGGATCGCCAGTTGCAGCGCTGCGGGAATGGTTTTCGGCAGAATGCGGCACGGCGGTGTTTTGTCCAGCGCCCGGCCGGCGGACAGGTTCGCCATCATCTGCCGGCAGTCGGCCTGAACAGCCGGCGAACCGGAGATTGCGCCGGCCAGTTCAATGGCCGCGGGCAAATCCATGCCGGCGTCCACTCCGATCCGCAAACCGTTGATCCATCGCGCGATCAACTGATTCCGCACCGCCGGTCCCAGGAGCGCCACGCGCTGCGCCACCATGTCGCGCAGATGCAGCATCAACCGGCGATGTTGAAAAGTCAGCCAGAAGATCGCCGCGGCTACAATCAGAACGATCAGGACTGTAAGAATTTGCGGCGTCCGGCGGCCCAGAGTCAGCAGGATTTGCGTAGCGAATGGTAAGTGAAATGAAAAATAATGCGGCCCGCCGCGGGCTATCGTCCCATACATCTCCCGGAATTGCGGCAAAACGAATAATCCGAGAAAGCTCAACACCAGCAGAATGGCGATGAACACAAAGAAAGGATAGTACAACGCCCGGCGCAGCGCATCGCGCAGTTTTGCCGAAAGTTCCAGATGCGAACTGAGATTCAATAAGACGCCCGCAAGATTGTTGCTTTGAATTCCGGCTTGCACCAACGGGGCATAATCGGCGGGAAATCGATCTTTGTTTTTTTCAATGGCTTGCGGTAAAGAAAGCCCGCTTTCCAGGTCGCTCGTAAGGGCATTGGTCGCCCGGGCCAGCCGGCCGCGGTCCATTTCCGAACCGAGCAGCCGCAACCCCGCCTCCACCGGCAGGCCGCTTTTGATGAGCATGGCCAGTTGTTGATTGAAAGTCTTGAGGTCCTGGACCGACAGCGGCGCCGCGCGCGCCGCCGGGCCGGCCGGCCATAATTGCACCACCTGCAATCGCAACGATTCCAACAGCCGGCGCGCCGCATCCATGTCCGCCGCATTGAGCGTCCCGGTTATTTGTTCGCCCCCGGAAAGGCTGGCGCGATAGGCGAAACTCCGATCCGATGCTTGTGCCATGGTATCTCCTTACCCGGCCCGGCCTTCTTGACGCCCCTATCCCTCGCCTAGAACCCGCAACACTTCTCTCTGGTCGGTTATCCCCTGTTCGACCAGTTTCGCCGCGCAAGCCCGCAGCGACTCAAATCCCGTCGGCCGGGTCATCGCTGTTTCCAAGGCGGCGGCGTCCGCGTCGGCGAGAACCGCTTGCCGGAGTGGTTCGCTCAGCGCGGTAAACTGCGCCACCGGAACACGACCCCGGTAATCATTCTCCCGCCGGCGGCGAAGCAATCGCTGCGTCAGCACGCCGTAGACGGCGCTGGATATCTGGTGCCGCTCCAGGCCCATTTCACACCACCGGCGGATCGCCATCGCCGGCGAGCCGGCGTGCATCGTGCACACCAGCCGGTGTCCCGTCAGCGCCGCCTGCATTGCCAGCGAAGCGGTCTCGGCGTCGCGGATTTCACCCAGGGCCAGTACCTGCGGGTCCTGGCGCAACATGCTGCGCAGCGCTTTTTGATAACTAAGCGAGCCGAAGGGCGTGACCTCAATCTGTGTCACTCCGGCAATGTCGCGTTCGACCGGATCTTCCAGCGACACAATGCTGATGCCCCGGCAATGTTCAACCATATATTCCAGCAGGGCGTAAACCGTGGTCGTTTTTCCTGAACCGGCCGGCCCGGTCACCGCCAGCAGGCCGCTGTCCTGCCGGGCGAAGAGCTCCAGCGCCGCCAGTACCGGCGGCGGCAGCGACAAATCCGCCAATCGCCGCGGTTGAACCAGTTCGGCCGGCAACCGCACCACGGCGCGCATGCCGTGGCGGGTGGGAACAACGGAAAGCCGCAACTCCAACCGGACGTGGGATGCGGCCCCGCAAGTTCCGTCAGCTATCGGAATGGAAGTGGTAACCCGGCCTTCCTGCGGTACGTCCTGGCGATACGTCAACAGATGGGCCATGATCATCAGGCGATTCACCACCGCCTCGCCCGCTTCTTTATCAAATGTTTTGTGTGTTTCCAACAGCCCGTCGATGCGGAATTTAATCTCGTAGCCGTCCGCCACCGGTTCCACGTGAATATCCGATGACCGGCGCCGCGTCGCCTCCGCCAGAAAATGATCTACCAGCGGGCGGGCGTCCGGAAGATGATTCCGTTGTACCTGCATAACAGATCCACCCCGGTAAGTATAGCAAACAAACTATACAATAAGGAAACTTTTATCGGCGTGCCTTGACAGGTATCATCAAGGACGTAACCTTTGGTCCGGGTATAAGCGCCTTTGTCGCGGGCGCTCCCGGGACTTCGGCGTTGGCAGGGCACGGAATATTTTCCGCGGTAGCTCAATGGTAGAGCAATCGGCTGTTAACCGATTGGTTGTAGGTTCGAATCCTACCCGCGGAGGTTACCCCGGTCACAAAACATGCGGCTGGTGTTTCTATTTAAGTATCCGTTCACGGGAAAAAAATGTAGAGCCGATGCCCTCATCGGCTTTTCATGCGTCGCGGGCGTGGCCATATTTCCGGGCAGCCCTGGGAGCGCGGCTGTCCCCAGCCGCTTTTACTCCCTGGCGACTACGCGGCGGCGTTCGGTTTAAGCCCTCATTAGCGAAATTCGGCTGCTGCCCGGAAGTATTGCTACGCCATGCGCCGCCGGTTGATCCGCGATGGCTTGACTTATGGATCGGGCCGCCTTATAAGACGCGCCAATCAGCGCAATCGGTCGAGGAGCATGCGAGCAAAAAGACCGGCGCGATGGCTTGACTTATGGATCGGGCCGCCTTATAAGACGCGCCAATCGGCGCAATCGGTCGAGGAGCATGCGAGCAAAAAGACCGGCGCGATGGCTTGACTTATGGATCGGGCCGTCTTATAAGACGCGCCAGTTAATCGTCCGGGGGTATATGAAGGCGCACAATTCGCCTTGGGTCTGAACTTGGGTTTTCTTACACAGGGGTATGCTCATGAATCGCACCAATCGTAAGAACAAAATCGTATCGACATCCCAATCATCCACATCATCGCGCGACAAGTCGCGCTGGAACCAGCTTGCCGGGCGAACTCTTATTCTCGCCGCGGCGAGTCTGGCCGTCGCCGGCACGCTGGCCATGCCGCGGGCGGCGCGGGCCGCGACCGATACCTGGGCGGGCACGGGTTCCACCACCACCACCGATGTCTGGAATACCGCCACCAACTGGAGTTCTAACACATCCGTGCCGGGCGCAGCGGATACCGCCCTGTTCAATCTCACGCCGATCCTTAGCGATACCTCTCCTACTCTCAGCGCCAACAGCAGTATCCTCAACATCCAATTCGATACCTCCAACGCCGCGGCGTATACGATCGCCGGTGGCGGGTTTAGCCTGACGCTCAGCAACCTCGGTAGTGTGCAGATCAGCAGCACCGTGGTCAACGCCCAGACCATCTCCGCCCCGATCCTCCTGGGCGGCAGCGCCACCTTCAGCAACGACGCCGTGAGCAGTGCCGCGACGTTGACCGTAAGCGGCGGGATCGCCGGTACTGCGGGTGTGGGTGTCACTGATACCCTTACACTGGCGGGAACAAACACGGGCGCCAATACCATCAGTGGTATCATTGGTGATGGACCCGGCGGAGGTAATGTGGCCCTTGGGGCGACCGGTGGTAGTTGGACGCTCACCGCCGCCAACACCTACACCGGCGGAACCACGGTAACCAGCGGTACCTTGGCACTCGGAACCGGCGGATCGCTCGCCAGCGCCGGCAATCTGACGGTTAACGGCGGAACATTTCAAATCAACAATGGCGCGGGGCAGACCATAGCTGCCTTAGCCGGAACAGGTGGAACAATTAACTTGACCGCGGCCGCGGATAATCTGACGGTTAACAGCGGTGGCAGTTTCGCGGGCGTTATCAGCGGTCTCGGCGGTCTGAATCTCGCCGGTGGCACGTTGACGCTTTCCGGCGCCAACACTTACACCGGTACGACAACGATCTCGGCTGGCAGTACGCTGAAATTCACCGGCGACACTTCGGGCCTGACCGGCGCTGTGACAGATGATGCGGCATTGGTCTTCGGCCAAAGCGCCAATAGCAGTCTATCGGGCGTGATCTCCGGCACGGGCATCGTCACCGAGAATGGCGCAGCCGGGACCACGTTGACGCTTTCCGGCGCCAGCGTATACACCGGTGGGACCACCGTCACCAGCGGGACGTTGAACCTGACCGGTTCGCTCGCCAGCACCGGCAATCTGACGGTTAACGGCGGAACATTTCAAATCAACAATGGCACAGGGCAGACCATAGCCGCCTTGGCCGGAACGGGTGGAACAATTAACTTGGCCGCGGCCGCGGATAATCTGACGGTTAACAGCGGTGGCAGTTTCGCGGGCGTTATCAGCGGTCTCGGCGGTCTGAATCTCGCCGGTGGCACGCTGACGCTTTCCGGCGCCAACACCTACGGCGGTACGACCACCATCACCAGCGGCACGCTGGACCTCACCGGCAGCACCGCGGGTATGACTGGCAATGTAACGGATAATTCGGCGTTGGTCTTCGGCCAAAGCGCCAGCAGCAGTCTGTCGGGCGTGATCTCCGGAACCGGCAGCGTTACGGAGAGTGGCACAGCCGGAACCACGTTGACGCTTTCCGGCGCCAACACCTACAGCGGTACGACCACCATCACCAGCGGCACGCTGGACCTCACCGGCAGCACCGCGGGTATGACCGGCAATGTGACGGATAACTCGGCGTTGGTCTTCGGCCAAAGCGCCAGCAGCAGCCTGTCGGGTGTGATCTCCG
>JAJYDU010000096.1 GCA_021790475.1 Planctomycetota bacterium
CTGAAGAAACTTGCGCGCCTTATTCGCCGTGGTGTTCTGGTCGTGCACGTCGATTTTCACGCTTCGGATCCGCAATTCCTTCAGTTGCTGCACGTGGGAACCGGCGTGGGATTTCTGTTCTTTTTTGCGCTGTTTATACTTCCATTTTCCGTAATCCATGATGCGGCACACCGGCGGTCGCTCCCGCGGCGAAACCTCCACCAGGTCCAGACCGGTCTCGCGCGCCACGCGCAGCGCCTCGACGATCGGCACAATGCCAAGTTGCTCATTACTCTGGTTGATTAACCGGACGGGCGAAATGCGAATCTGATCGTTGCAACGCAACCCATGTTGGCTAATGGTCGATGCTCCCGCAAAACTTCTGGTTGCCGGCCTCCCCGGGTCGGCCCAAGACCCCAGAACAGATTATATTTAACATCCATCGCGTCCGGAGTCAAAGGGCGATTGGAACGGCAACGGCGTGGCAATTTTTCCGGGCAGCAGCCGAATTTCGCTAACGAGGGCTTAAACCGAACGCCGCCGCGCAGTCGCCAGGGAATAAAAGCGGTTGGGGCAGCCGCACTCCCGGGGATGCCCGGAAAAATTGCCACGCCCAACGTCATCGTGGACCTGAGGATGGATCGTGCGATAAACTTCTGAACTCATTTGTCGTATAATGAGTTACGGTAATTCGCAGCCTTGCGTGGCGGTCAGCCGCGGCAGGCGACCGGCGCGAAGAGGCGTGTATTTGGGTCAGGAGCAAATGTGCCATGAGTCAATTTTTCGGTTCGAATCGTTCCGGTTACAGCGACGCGCTGGTTCCTTCCAGCCAGGCCGACGTTCTGGAACAGCGTAATTTCATCACCAAGGTTTTCGGTTGGATGACTCTTGGTCTGGCAATCAGCGCCATTGTCGGCTTGTTGCTGGATCGTTCACCGCAGACCGTCATGGCCATAGGTAAGAGCTGGCTTCTCGTGATGATTGTTCAGCTCGCCCTGGCGTTCGGCCTGAGTTTGGCCATCAATCGCATCAGTGCCGCGCTGGCCACGCTGCTGTTTCTGGCGTACAGCGCCTCCATCGGCCTGACGCTGGCTATTGTGATGCTCATCTTCACGCGCCAATCCATTTATTCCACGTTTTTTGTAACCGCCGGCACATTCGGATCCATGGCGCTTTACGGGTACGTGACCAAGCGCGATCTGACCTCCATCGGACACCTGGCGGGCATGGGACTTTTGGGAATTGTCATCGCCATGGTGGTGAACATGTTCATGGGCAGCGCCCAGCTTAATTACATCATTTCCATTATCGGCGTGGTGGTGTTCGTGGCTCTGACCGCTTACGATACCCAGAAGATTAAGTACATGTATATGGTTGGCGCGGACGGTTCCGAGGCGCACCAGAAGGCCGCCATCATGGGCGCATTCACGCTTTATCTGGATTTTATCAACCTGTTCCTGTTTCTGCTGCAATTCATGGGCCGCCAGCGCGATTAAACGGCGGTTACCTGAAGGGATTAACCGGAATCCAGAATATGGGAGTCACGGTAACGGGAATCGATACGGTCCCGATGCCGTTGGCGTCTGTGGCGGAGGCGGTAACGATCGCCTGGGTTGTTCCCGGGCTGAAGGTATGCAGCACGGTTCGCGTCGCGCCGGATACGCTCTGAAGAGCCGTTCCATCTCCCCAGTTGATGCTCCAATTATGTACGGGATCACCGGCTTCGGTGGTTGGGGAAAGCGTCAGGGGGTATGGATGCCATTCAAGAATTTTTGCCGGGCCGGCGGCAATTGGAACCGGAGCGATATAGGAAACCGCAACGGAAATTGAAACCCCCGCTACCGGACCGTTGGTGGTTTGAGCGGTGATGCGGATCTGGTACGAATGGGCGGCATTGGCGTAAGAGTGCGTGTACAAGGTTTTCGATCCGGTGGATGAATGGGTGGTTGTTCCGTCGCCCCAGTCGATAACCCAGCCGGTGACGGCGTCGGATACGCTGGAAGAGAGATTCAGCGTGTACCGCTGGTTCTCATTGGTCGGAGCAGTCAGCGAACCGGTAATCCGCGGACGATCGTCCGGAATGGATGATGTTAATGATTGGATGGAGACCATAAGGCCAGACGTATTGAGCAGACTGGCCCGAAGCCTCTGGACGCCGGCGCTGAGGCCCGCGCTGAAAATTACAGCCGCGCCCAACAACGCCCCCGGCCAACATCTCCTGGCGCAATGACGCCATAAGTTCATAACGCGCCTCGGTAAACTTCACTGGATTATACCGCGCGTCCGCAATATTTTAAGACAAAATCGTATCTTGTGGGGGACCGGGGGCTTTGTATTTGATTTCCCGGATACCAGTATTTTGCTTGTGTGTTTTTGTGGTGGGGATATAATTTATCGTCAATCGGCCGGTCCCGGTGGCCCTGCCTGCCGGCCGGCAGGTATCGGAATAGGGACGGAACGGTTAAATGTTGTCTTAATTTCAGGATTGAAAATGGCTGAGTTATTGGCTTGGGGAATTGTGGGGACCGGCAGCATTGCCCGTACCTTTACCAAGGGACTTTTGACATCGAAAACCGGTGAGTTGGTCGCCGTGGCCAGCCGGCGGCTTGAATCCGCGCAGCAATTCGGCGGCGATTTTCTACCCACGCGCGAAATCTTGCGTTTGGGAAGCTACGACGATCTCCTGGCGTGTCCGCGGGTACAGGCGGTTTACATCGCCACGCCCCATCCCCTGCACGCGATATGGGCGGTACGGGCAGCGCAGGCCGGCAAACACGTTCTTTGCGAAAAGCCGCTGACGCTGAATTTTGCCGACGCCATGCAGGTGATGGAAGCGGCCCATGAACACTCCGTGACGCTGATGGAAGCCTTTATGTATCGCTGCCATCCTATGTTGCGGCAGCTGGTGGATCTGTTGCGGGAAAAAGCCATCGGCGACGTGCGTATGATTCAGGCCTTCTTCGGTTTTCAATCGGGGCTTAACTATGAGAAGCGGCTTTTGAACAACGAACTCGGCGGAGGCGGCATTCTGGACGTGGGCTGCTACCCGGTGTCGCTGGCGCGACTGGTCGCGGGAGTAGCGGCGGGTCAGGAGTTCCTGGACCCGGTTGAAGTTCGCGGTTGCGGACATGTTGGCGCCCGCAGCCGGGTGGATGAATACGCTCAGGCCACGCTGAAGTTTCCGAATGACATCGTCGCCGGCGTGGGTACGGCCGTGCAGTGCAACATGGACAACGGGGTGCGTATTTATGGTTCCACGGGCAAGATTCATATTGACGAGCTATGGGTTCCTAAGGAAAAAGGCAATAAGATCATCGTACACCGCTATGGAAAAGATACGCAGGAAATCATCGTCGATGCGCCGGCGAATGTTTACACACTGGAGGCCGACACATTCGCCGCCGCCGTGCGGGCGGGTAAACCTGCGGCCGCCTGGCCGGCCATGAGCTGGAAAGACACACTGGGAAACATGAAAACCCTGGACCAATGGCGTGCGGCGATCGGCGTTGTTTACGAGAGCGAAAAACCGCCCAACCGCACCCTTCCTGTTGACGGTCGCCCCCTGAGCGTAAGAAAAGACCAACAGATGGAATACGGCGCCATTCCGGGCGTTGACAAACCCGTTTCCCGCCTGGTGATGGGAGTGGACAAGTGGGGCATCGCGAATTTTTCCATGGCGGCGGCGATGTTTGATGATTATTTTCAGCGCGGGGGCAACGCCTTCGACTCGGCCTATATTTATAGCGGCAACGGAGGGTGCGAAAAGGCGCTGGGGCACTGGATCAAGTCCCGCAATATCCGCCGGCAAGTGGTGCTGCTGGACAAGGGCGCCCACACGCCCAACTGCTATCCGGAGGCGCTCACCCGCCAGCTGCGGGAGAGCCTGGAGCGGCTGGAGACTAATTATATTGATATTTATATGATGCATCGCGATAATCCGGATGTACCGGTGGGCGAATTCGTCGAAGTGCTCAACGAACACAAGCGGGCGGGGCGCATCAGCGCTTTCGGCGGATCGAATTGGACGCTTCCGCGCGTGCGGGCATTCAACGATTACGCGCGCGCCAGGGGCCTTACCGGCTTTTGCGCCGTGAGCAACAATTTCAGCCTGGCCCGCATGATCCAGCCGCCGTGGGGCGGATGCGTCGCTTCTTCGGACGGCGAATGGCGCGTGTGGCTGGAGAAGGAACAATTCGTCCTGATGCCCTGGAGCAGCCAGGCCCGCGGCTTTTTTACGGACCGGGCGGCGCCGGATCAAACGTCTGACCAAGAGCTGGCGCGCTGCTGGTATTCGCCGGATAATTTTCAGCGGCGACAGCGGGCGCAGGAGTTGGCCGGGAAAAAAGGGATTGCGCTGATTGTCATCGCCCTGGCTTACGTACTCTGCCAGCCGTTCCCCACTTTTCCCCTGATCGGCCCGGTGCAGGTGGAGGAAACGCGCGGCAGCTTTGAGGCGTTGAAAATTAAACTCGCGCCCGACGAACTCAAGTGGCTAAATCTTGAGGCGTAACGAAGCGATTTCCGGGAAACGCACCGATCCTTTGCGTAAGCTTGCGCGGCAGGAAATATCGCTCCTGATGTGGCGAGGAACGACTGACGGCTTCAACCCCGCAAAAGGCATTATCATACGCGACATTTACAAATACGATCGCCGGCCCATATTCTTGGAAGCATACGCTTGTGCATAAGGACCGGCGCGGGGCTTTCCCATCAGCACACGGGCCTCCGGAAAATCCGGCCGGGCCAAAGGCGAGTCAAGGGAAAAGTGATTGAGCCGGACGGGCTGACTGGTTAGTCGCGCGTGTTTGCCTTTATGACATTTTGTGTCATAGTATGGCAATGTACGCGGTTCGGGATACGGTGGACGCCAGGACGGACTTTCAGGCGCCCCGTTGGCCATCCAAGTTCGGGTGCAAGCCATTTATCGGCGTCCGGCCCAGTGGCCGGAAGTAAGCGGTGTTAAACCCTTGCGGGGGAGCCTGCGAGGCGGGCATCGGCTCCGGACAGGCGATTATCGCTTGCTGTTTCGGGTGAATCAGGACGTCCAATATATCGTGGTGTTCCGTATCGCCCATCGCCGCGAAGTGTACGAATAACGAGGTCCACAATGAATACCATAATGATTACCCGCCACGGCAAAGAATACGCGCTGGTTCCTCTGCCTGAATACCGGAGGCTCGTTGGTGCAGCCAAGCTTCCACCCGTACCCCCGTTGGACGCTGACGGGACGGGCAACGCGCTGGACTTCGCTCGCGCTTCCATCGCCCGCACCTTGATCCAGAAGCGCCGCGCCGCCGGGTTGAGCCAGCAGCGGCTGGCGGAGTTGGCCGGCGTGCGGCAAGAAACCGTTTCACGGATTGAATCGGGCAAGCACACGGCCACCGTGCGAATTATCGACAAGTTGGACAGGGCGATACGCAGAGTCAGTGCAAAGGTAAAGGAAAAAAGACGTTCGGCTTACGTATGACGCCCCAGCCGGCACGACGGCTGTATTCCTGGTACAGGGTGGAAAAGATTGACACGATTTCACGGGCGGCGGAAAAAGCGGCGCCCCGCGCCGACCGCAAGTCCGCCTGACAGGGAGCATTGGGCAGAGCCGGACGCGAACACATTGCAAAAAGGCCAATAAACACGCCGGTTTCAAAAGCGGGCGGCGCATTATCCGGCGCACTTTCCGGCGATTTTACCGAAGATTCACAATTGCGGGCAATTCTGGCCGCGTGGCCGTCCCTTACCCGGCAGGCCAGGGCGGCCATTGAAGGTATTGCCACGAACCCGGCCAGCAAGGCGGGTCTATGACCGAAAATATACTCTTGTGCTGTTTCCCGCTTTCGGCAATTCGGCAAGCATTCTGCGCAATATCCACGGGCATAATTGCCGAAACAAGGCCTTTTTATCGTCTACTTTCGGCAATTCGGCTAACTTCCGGTGCTTTTGCCGCCTTTTCCAGGCGGAGCGACCGATAACAGGCTGTTTTGGAGTAAACAAATGCCAAATATCTCGAAAATCTGGACACCCGAAGAGCGAGCGCTGCTCAAACGTGTGAACAGGGCCTTGTGGAAGGCCCGATCTGCGGAAGGCAAGCGGCTGGTTGGATCAGCGTTTTGCGAGGAAACCCGCGAATTTATCCGCCAAGAAGTGCGGAAGGCGCTGGGAAGGCCAGAATGACCGCCGGTACGGCCGCCAGCCTGTTTCCCGTGCCCGTGGCCACGCCTGCCACGCCGGAGCCGCCTGCGCCAACCCTCGCCGATCTGGCCGCCGTCTGGCCCGATCTGGACGAGCCTACCCGCTGGTCGATCTACCTGCGGGCCAGGGCGCTCGCCGGACGACCGTTCAACGAGCCGCCGCCATGCCGCGGAGCCGCCCTTTAACACGGGAAAATGACGCCGGGAAGGCGTCATTTGACCATCCAGCCCGTCCCCTACGCGCGAGCCACGGTTTCGATCCCAAAAACCGGTACGCACCCGGCGTAATCCTTTCTTGATTGGATGCGTGAAACTTTAACAGGCAAGGTCGAGGTCTGCTCAACCGGCAGGAAATCGACTTCTGGACGCAAGGCATCCCAACTTTCGGGAGTCTTTTCGCCACCAGTACGAGAAGCGCCATCTTTCGGGAAGACCATCCAGCGCGAAAGACGCCAACTTTTGCCCTGCGGATGGCCCTGGCGTGGTAAGATGGCAGCGCGGGAGTCGCTTGCAACGACGTACTGACCGCGCGTGCCCGGCTACACCATCGGCCACACGCCCGGTTGGCCCGCTTGAAAGATGGTGAATCATGCCCCACTTGGCGAAACTCAAAAAAGAACGGACTAAGCCACCAGAGCCGGACGCCGGGGCCATCGTGAATCGTAAGGCGGTTTTTGATGAAATCGCGCGGTTACAAAAAACGATTTACCGTTCCAAACGTTATGTCCGAAACTGGGCCGGAGCGGTATTACACCCTCGCGGCTTAACGCCCGCGGAAAAAAAACAGATAGCCAAGAGAATGGCCGTCCACAACGTGCAGATCGAAGCCGCCTGCGAGGATTTGCAGCGAGTGGCGGATCAGGCGCGTGCGGAAAAACAGGACGATATTGTCGCCTACGTGGTCTCTCTGATTGGTTGGGCTGTCAACCCTGAAATCATAGAAGCGCCGCAACAAAGCGCCGGGGCCGGGGATGTGGGCGGCGAATTGAAACCAAAACATAACGACGATTTTACGATGGTGAACTGGTTCGGAACCGAGTATGTGTTCTCGCTGGGCCTGCAAGCCGGCGCTATCCGTGAACTTTGGAAAGAATGGGAAAAAAGCGGCTTGGGCTTGCACCAATCGACTATCAGCGAACGTATTGACGCCGAGCGCGCTAACTTCCGCCTGCCGCACGTTTTCCGTGACCACCCGGCCTATGGATTGATGATTCAATCGTGCGGAGACGGAAAGTATCGTCTGGCCAACGGCGGCGATAAACCACAATTACCGCTACCGCGTAGAAAAGCCCGCAAGCCAAAAGCAATGAAGGCTGTGCTCCCTGTCCAAAACAACGGACTAAGCGAGCGGGCATTGCGGGCTAAGCGGAAATTTGAAGCCGAATACGCCGCCGCAAACTCTGAAGACTAAAAATTAGCAATTCGGAATCCACCAAAAAGCGCCGCAAAAGCGCCGCTGGCGCACACCTCTTCACACCATAATTTCACCATGATGGAAAGCGAAAAAATACTGACTCTCGCGGAACTCGCGGAGGCTCTTAGGCTGCCGTACCGCTGGCTTCGCGCGGAAGCGGACGCCGGCCGGATTCCACATTTGCGCGCGGGGAAAAAATACCGATTTGTTTTGCCGGCGGTGGAGCGCGCGCTGGCCGCCCGCGCCGCCGGCGGAATGGAGGAAGCCCGATGAGCATCCCCCACCCCACGCTCGAGCCCCTCCTGATCGACGAGCGCGAAGCCGCGCGACTCTTGGGCGTGTGCCCTCGCACCATATTTTCGCTTCGGCGGGCCGGGAAGATCCGCGCGATACAGATCGGATCGAGTGTGAGATACGAGGTGGCCGATCTTCGGCACTTTGTTGCCGCGGCGCGGGATGGAGGAGCGGCATGACTTCGCCCGCGCTCATCTATCTCGGCTGTCGCCGCCGAATCGACGCCGACCTGCGGCGCGAGCGGCTGCTGATCGGCGGCCTGCTCCATGCCGGGCATGTGCCAGAGTGGGTTGCGGATGCCCTGCTGGGCGGAAGAGCCATCGGTGATCGGTGCTTGCGCACCATCTACTTCGCTCTCCGCGCTTGTCCATTTTCGGTTTCTGATCTCCGGCGTGCGGCGCGCGGAAACTATACGGATGGGGATTTGCTCCGGCTGGCGCGCGACGCAGTGAGCGCCGCCGGGCTGTCGGACGACGTGGCGAGAGTGCGCGCGGCGTATGACCGGCGCGCGGCAATCAATAAAAAATGGAAAGAGTTAAACACACTTATGGAGATAAATGTATGAGTTTAGCCGCAGTGCAGTTCGAGATTGAGCACCATTTTCTTGCCGATGGTAAAACTCGCCTGACGCTCCGCGCCGGCACGGAGAATCCTTATATCGACACTGTTTCCATTTTGAGCGCTCGCGCCCGCAAGAGCTTCGTTCACGCCGTGCTGGAGCGGTTCCCGCAATTAGAAACCGACCAAGTGCAAGAACGCGTTGAGGCAATCGCCAGCGAGTATGCCGATTGGGCGGCGAAGCAACCCACCGGCAAGCCCACGGAGCGAGCAGCCTACACGCCGCCGGATGGCAAAGCGTTGCTTGCGGGCATGGATCAAGTGGCGCGTGAGCAGGCCGACAAGATTCTGCGCTCGCCTACCCTGCTCCAGGACTTGATGGCCGACATTGATCGTATGGGCGTGGTGGGAGAGCGCAAGCTCGCGGCAACCATATATCTGGTTGGCGTTTCGCGACTGCTGGATGAGCCGCTGGCGGCGATTATCCAAGGGCCGTCATCGACCGGAAAGAGTTTTGTCGTGGAGAAGATATGTCGCCTGTTTCCAGGCGAAGCAGTAATTCGCGCCACAAGCTTGACGCCGCAATGCCTGTACTATTTGCCCGACGGCAGCTTGGCCCACCGTTGGGTCATCGCGGGCGAGCGGAGCCGCCGGGAGGACGACGAGCAAGCTGAAGCAACGCGGGCGCTGCGTGAAATGATTTCTGCCGGTGAAATAAGTAAAATGCTCCCCGAAAAAAACCGGGATGGGCAGATTGAATCGCGCATCATCCACCAGAGCGGCCCGATTGCGTTCAGCGAAACCACAACGCTGAGCCGCATCTTCGGCGAGGACCTGAACCGATGTATTCTGCTCCATGCGAATGAAACCGAAGAGCAGACGCGAGCCATCCTGCGCGCCGCCGGGGCCGACGCGAAAGCGGACGCACAACCGACTATCCGCCGCCATTGGGCCATCCAACGCCTGTTAGATCCGTTGCCGGTCGAAATACCTTTTGGGCCGGAGTTAGTGGAAAAGTTTCCCTGCGCCAAAACCGAAGCCCGGCGAGCCTTCGGCCACTTGCTCGCGCTGATAAGAGCCTGCGCCCTGCTGCACCAATTCCAGCGATCGCGGAATGCGCACGGCGCGATTGTTGCGGAGCCGGCGGATTACACCTTGGCCCGAAGTCTGCTGGCCGAACCGATGGCGCAACAACTATTACTACAACGCCACAAAAGCTCAAGCTAATGTACTTGGCTGACCGATGAAGCCTTTCAGGAGCCGTATTTCTGAAAGGAGTCCCGGCATGGAAGCTGACGCGATTCTGAGAATTCGACCAGCGTTGA
>JAJYDU010000097.1 GCA_021790475.1 Planctomycetota bacterium
CCTACGCGCACTCATCCGGCAGCGGCACGTGCGTGCCGTAGGGGTTGGCGCCCGCCGGCGGCCCGTAGGCATTCGGCGGCAGTGGCTTCTGATAGGGTTGCGGCTGGTAGGCCGCCTTAACCTGTGGTCCGGGAATGACAACGTTCCGCACCGGCTGGGCGCAGCCGGCAAGAAGAGCCAGTCCCATTCCCGCGATCAGAGAAATCATGCGTTTCATCATCCACTCCTTGTGTTCGAAGGCATCGGCGGTCTGGCCGAATCGAACTGGTTATTATACCCCTCTCGCCGGCGTTTTCATTATACGGCTTTACCTTGACGTTTGTCGGGAGGCGGGAGAATATGACGGCATGGCGGGTCATTCCCATTGGAAATCAATCAAGCATAAAAAAGCCGTGGTGGACGCCCGGCGCGGCAAGGTTTGGAGCAAGCTGGCCCGCCTGATTATTATCGCGGCCAAACGGGGTTCCAACCCCGACGACAACCTGGCCCTTCGCTACGCAATGGAAAAAGCCCGCGCCGCCAACATGCCCAACGACACCATTGAAAAGGCCGTCAAAAAAGGCGCCGGCGCGCAGGGCATGGAAAATTTTGAAAGCGTGCTCTACGAGGGCTACGGTCCATCCGGCGTGGCCATCCTGGTCGATGCGCTCACCGATAACCGCAACCGGACCGCCAGTGAAATTCGCGCCATTTTTGATCGCCATGGCGGATCGCTCGGCGCGGCCAATTCGGTCGGCTGGATGTTCGGCACGCAGGGTATTCTGGCTGTGGAACGTTCCAGTCTCGATGAAGATCGTCTGCTGGAACTGGCACTCGAAGCCGGCGCCGCCGATGTGCAAACCGCCCCGGAGGGCTACACCGTTGAGACCACCGCGGCCGATTTTGAAAAAGTGCGAAAGGCCTTTCTGACCGCCCATGTTCCGCTCGTGTCGGCGGAATTGACGATGATCCCCAGCCAGAGCGTAAACGTAAACGGTGAAACAGGCCGCCGGATACGGGCGCTGATTGATGCCCTGGAGGAAAACGACGATATTCAGAACGTTTATTCCAACGCCGAATGGGAAGATTAAAAATTTAGTTGTGTCTAAGGAGAAATATCGTGCCCGACCAATTCGGAAAAATTCTCAACGTCGGCTTGATCGGCTATCGATTCATGGGCAAGGCGCACAGCAACGCCTGGCTTCAGGCGCCGCACTTTTTTGACCTGCCGGCGCATCCGGTATTGCACACCATCTGCGGCCGTTCCGCGGAGAAAACACGGGAGGTCGCGGATCGCTGGGGTTGGAAACACGCCGTTACCGATTATCGCGAATTGACGGCCAGCCCGGAGATTGATCTGATTGATATCTCCACGCCGAATAATGCGCATTGGGAACAGGCACTCGCCGCCGCCGAGGCCGGCAAGGCCATAGCCTGTGAAAAGCCTCTGGCGCGTACGCTTTCCGAAGCGCGCCAGATGGCGGCGGCGGTAAAAAAGGCCCGCGTGCCCAACTTTGTCTGGTTCAATTATCGCCGCGTGCCGGCGCTGGCGCTGGCCCGCCAGCTTATTGAGCAGGGGCGCATCGGCAAGGTGTATCACGTGCGGGCGCTGTATCTGCAGAGTTGGCTCAAGAATCCGAATATGCCGTTGATATGGCGGCTCTCCGAAAAGGAGGCCGGCTCCGGTCCGCTGGGCGACCTGGGAGCGCACAGCATCGACCTGATTCGCCACCTTACCGGCGATGAATTCAACGAAGTATGCGGATTGGCGCACACTTTCATCAAAGAACGTCCGGTGGGGGAAATGGTCGAAGGCCTTACCGCCCGCACCCGGGCGGGGCGGAAAATGCTCCGCGCCCGGGTAACCGTGGACGATGCGGTTTTTTTCCTGGCGCGGCTCAAGAGCGGCGCCATCGGCACGTTCGAGGCCACGCGCTTCGCCACCGGCCACCACAATGGCAACAGCTTCGAAATCAACGGCGAGAAGGGGGCGTTGCGATTTAACTTCGAGGATTTCAGCTACCTCGATTTCTTTGATGACACCCTGCCGCCCTCCGAAAAAGGCTGGCGCAGAATCAGCGTGACGACGGGGCACGACCCCTACAGCGGCCACTATTGGCCGGCGGGACATGTCATCGGCTATGAACACACCTTCATCAACACGGTGGCCGACATTGTCAACCGCCTGGCCGGAAAAACACGGGAGTTTCACGCCGACTTCGAAGATGGTCTGCGCTGCCAGGAGGTGCTCGAAGCGGTGCTGACCAGCCACCGCCGGCGCGATTGGGTCGCCATCAAGGAGGTCTAAGAGCGTCATGCCCCGCCCGGCGTTCTTTAGCCGGCGTACGCAACGAGCCGCCGCTTCTGAATATGGTTGTCGCCAAAGCCGATGTTGCGGAACTTGTCGGTCGGAACCGGCGGCTGGCCGTCGAGTTTTATCGGTGGTAGACCGGCGGCCCGGCGCGCCAGGTTGTTTATGTGGAATGTCTCCGGAAGACCTTTGGTGGTCTCCCAATTGACATGGTCATCGCCAAAGCCGACGTTGCGACCCACGCCCCCGTTCAGACCACGCTTTTCATAGATAACGATCGTTTTGCTCGTGGCGGTATCGGTTGTCAAGTCCGCTCCGACATACACATAATCGCAATGGCCCTGGAGCAAGCGGGCGACAAGTTGCACATCCCGCAATTTTTTGGCGTTTAAGCAGCCCAAATTCGCCGGCATTGTGCCGGAACCCGGCGCTACAAGAACTCCGGGCGTAGCATATCCTTGTGAAACCAGGGTGGCCAAATTCGGGGGGAAGTTTTTTTGATGCTTAACCGCATAAATCACGCAACTTTGAACAATACCGCGTTCGTTGGCGGACGAGATGGTTCGGTTGAGAACCACCCAGACGCGCCGCAACTGTTCAAACTGCCATTCCACAATCCAGCGTACATGGCCATCGCCAAAGCCGACATTGCGGTCTTTGCCCCCGTTCAGGCCCGGCTTTTCATAGATGACGATCTCGCCCAAAGCGACTTTGCGGCGTATACTCCCGTTCAGCCCCGGCATTCCATAAAAGGAACCGCTTTGGGCGGTTTTGACAGTCAGGCCCGCCCCGACATACACATAATCGCAATGGCCCTGGAGTAAGCGGGCGACAAGTTTCACATCCCGCAATTGCTTGGCGCGCAGGCGGCCCAGATTCGCCGGCCTTGTGCCGGAACCCGGCGCCACAAGAATTTTTGGCTTGATGTACCCTTGTGAAACCAGGGTGGCCAGATTTGGCGGGAAGTATTGTTGATTTTTCCGCGCATACGTTATGCAATTTCGAACAATACTGCGCTCGTGGGCGGCGGAAGCGGCGCGGCTGGCCGCCGCACGGTTCGCCACGGACGCGGCGCATGGCGCGCCGCTCAAGGCCGGAACCAGCAGCATCAGGCCAAGAAAGATTATTTTCATTTTAATCCCCCGATAAAGAACGAGCCGATCCACGAAGTTAATGAATACGGAGCCTGTGGAACTATCGACCAGCCTACCACCACGGCGGGCAATGGACAAGAAAAAAAGGAATAAAATAAGGTAGAACCGCGCGGGGGTCCTTATTAGGGGGCGATGGGACAAAAACGGGCTTCACAGGTTGGACACAAACCCATCGAAAAGCACGATTCCTTCGCCCGACCCCGCGTTACACTGATGAATACTTTCGTCGCCATTGTTTTAGAATGTATACTCGCCTTCCGCAGGGCCATAGGAAAGGAAAATGAGCATGGTGCAACCACCCGAACTGGACGCGGCCATCCGGCAATTAATCCGCCTGGCGGTGTCCGAAGACTTAGGTGGATTGCCCGGTGATCCGGGAGCGGGGGACCGGACTGTAGCCGCAACGATTCCGACTTCGCTGCAATGTCGCGGCGACATTCTCGCCCGCCAGGACGGAGTAATCTGCGGTCTGTTTCTGGTTCCGGCTATTTTGCGGCATTATGATCCAGCGCTCACTTTAACAACCGACAACCATGATGGCCAGGACATCGTTCGCTCGAGGCGCGTGGCGGCCATTACGGGGGCGGCAGGCGCGATTCTTTCCGCCGAACGCGTGGTGTTGAATTTTCTCAGCCGGCTTTCCGGCATCGCCACGCTGACCCGCCGTTACGTGCAGAGCGTGGAAAACGCGATACCGGCGGGCCGGCCCAGACCGGTGATATGCGATACGCGAAAGACCACCCCCGGCTGGCGGGCGTTGGAAAAATACGCAGTACGCTGCGGCGGCGGCATGAATCATCGGATGGGCCTTTACGACGGCGTGATGCTCAAGGACAACCATCTGGCGGCGTTGCGCGCCAGAATGGAGTCCGGCCGGACGCTGGCCAGCTTGACCGCCCATGTCCGTTCCACCCTGCCAAAGGATATTCCGCTTTGGCTGGAAGTGGATTCGCTCGAAGAGCTTGCCGAAGCGCTGCCTGGCGGAGGCGCCGATATTATTCTGCTTGATAACATGACGCCCGCTCAAATTCGCCGGGCCGTGGCGATCCGCGGCGCGCAAGAACCCGCAAGCCGGCCGCCGCTGGAGGCATCGGGCGGTATCACGCTGGCCAACGTGGCCGACGTGGCTCAAACCGGCGTAGACCGCATCAGTATCGGGGCGCTGACCCACTCGGCGCTGTGTCTGGACCTGGCTCTGGAAGTTTCGCCGCATGACTGACGATCTGGGCCCAGGCTCCGGGATTGAACGGCGGCGCTGCGAGCGGCTGTTGAGGGAGCTTTACGAAAATCAAACCGCAACGGTAGAGGCGCTGAGCCGACGGCTTTCGCGGCCGCCGGCGGATATTCACCGACTGTTGGAATTACTCCGGCAAAGCGGTTGCGGGATCGAAACAACCCCGGCGGGCGTCCAATTGAACGACATATCCTGGCCGTGGTGGAAAGCGATGCTCGAAGATCGCAGCGGCGCCGCCGGACGCATGTTGGGCCGACACGTACTGGCGTTTGATCAGACGACGAGCACCAACGACGTCTGTTGGCAGGCCGCCCGCCAGGCGGAGGAACGGCCCCTGCTGGTGCTGGCGGATGTTCAAACCCGCGGCCGCGGCCGCCGTGGCCGCCGCTGGGAATCTAAACCGGGCCAGTCGCTGTTGATGTCGATTCTATTGCCGGCGGCCCTGAGCAATGCGGAAACTTTGACGCTGACGGCGGGGCTGGCCGTCGCCCAAACCATAGAAACTCTTGCCGGCGTAAGCACCGCGGTGAAATGGCCCAACGACGTACTGGTGGATGGGAAAAAAATTGCGGGGATTCTGATCGAGACCCACTGGGCCAATCCCCAAGAGATGGATTCTCCAACGGTCATCGACCACACGCTGGGCATCGGGCTGAACGTCGGGCAGCAAACCGCCGATTTTCCATCTCAAATTGCGGATCGCGCCGCTTCGCTGGCAATGATTTCGCACCGCGCCTGGGATCGTCTGCGCGTACTCGAAGCCTTACTGGAGCAATTGGAAAGAAACTGTCTGCATCCGCCGGCGCCGGCGTCGCTGATCACGGCGTGGAAAGCCCGCTGTACCATGCTTGGCCAACTGCTTCGCGTGCATTGCGGTGGAATGGAGATCGTCGGGCGCGTTGCGGATATTGATCCGCTGGAGGGTCTGGTGTTGCGCGACGAAACCGGCGCAGTGCATCTGTGCAAAGCGCGGGAAACAACTATCTTATCGCCCTGACGATATCTAACTCTTTTGGATCGGCTGCGGACCGCACGACCAGAGACAGCGGCGAAACAGCAGCGCATCAACCGCAATCATCCCCGGCCCGGCCAGCAACACCAGGGAGAGCATCGCGATCAACGCCAGGTTAAAGTCGTAGGAGCCGAATCCGCCGGCGCGCTGCAACCATAGAGCCACGAACATGTCGATAAGCAGGGGAATACATATAAGCCGCGAGAGCGCCCCGGCGATCAGCAACATGCCGCCGAAAAATTCCACCCCGGCCGACATCCACGCCCAGACCAGGGCGGGTAAAACCGGAAAATGGTTGAACTTATAAGTATCGGCGAAAGTATGGATGCCGCGCCCGCCAAAGTAGCCGAAACCGTGCTGTCCGCCGTAGTAAATGAAGATGCAGCCGAGAGCCAGCCGCACCAGCAACACCCCGAGACTTGGCGCTAACCCCAGATTTTGCCGCGCTGGGCCGGTGGAGGAACAGGATGTCATGACGGCGGCGCTCCTTTTCTTCAAGAGGGCAAGGGAATAGCGCTTCGGCAAATCACGGGACGTTCCCGATTAACCATTAAGAAGTTCCCGCAATCCGACGACGACCGGAGATACTCCCGGGCTTTTGCACAAATGGATGGCGGGAGCTTTGGAAAAGCTTCCAACCTTTTCTATTTTAACCCCGCATGATACAAAAGCAATTATGAATGCACCGGCTTCTTGCCCAGTCTGGTCGGTCGGCGAGTTGCTCCAGTGGACCACCGACTTTTTTTCGCGCCATGGCGTGGAAGAACCGCGTCTGTCCGCCGAACTGCTGCTGGGCCACGTCCTGGCTTGTTCGCGCCTGGCATTGTATACCCGCTTCGAGCGGATACCATCGCCCCGGCAAGTCGCGGCGTTTCGCGAACTGGTGCAGCGGCGCAAAGAGCGCGTACCCGTTGCTTATCTCATCGGCAAAGCATGGTTCTTTTCGCTGGAATTGGGCGTTTCCCCCGCCGTTCTGATTCCCCGTCCAGAGACTGAAACGCTCGTGGAGCAGGCAATTCGTCTGGTCCGTAACACCACCGGTTGGGAATCGCCGGATATTCTCGACATGGGAACCGGCAGCGGGTGCATTGCCATCGCCCTGGCCAAAAATTTACCCGGCGCCCGTGTCGTGGCCGTCGATATCAGTTCCGGTGCGTTGGACATCGCCCGGAAAAACGCCGAAATGCTGGGCGTGGGCGATCGCGTGCGCTTGCTTCAGGGAGATCTCTTCGCGCCGGTGCAATCGCTTTCTCCGCCGGCGCGTTTTCATTTGATCGTCTCAAATCCACCGTATATTCCCGCCGATCAGGTCGATGCGCTGATGCCCGAAGTCAGCCGTCATGAACCACGCCTGGCCCTGGAAGCCGGTCCCGATGGACTGGCGTTTTACCGGCGCATCGCCATGAGCGCCGCCGGCCTGCTGCGACCCACCGGCGCATTGCTGGTGGAAACCGCGTTTGATCAGGCCGCGGCCGTGGAAGCGATGCTCCTGGCGGCCGGCCCCTATGATTCGAATCGGATTATCCGCGATGACGCCGGCCGGGAACGCTGCGTGCTGGTGCGGCTGGCCGCGTGCGGAGAGCTTGTTTTTCCAAGCGCCCGCCGGGCTATCCACCCGACTGTTGATAGCCCCGGGTAATGTAGTCGATCAACTGCACCACCAGGGCGGTCCAGCCGGTTTGATGCGACGCGCCGATGCCCGCGCCATTCTCGCCATGAAAGTATTCATAGAAGAGAGGTAAATCCTTCCAGAGCGGATTCTCCTGAAACATGCTTTGGCCGCCGAAAACCGGTCGGCGCCCATCTTTGTCGGGCAGGAATATCGAAACCATCCGCCGCGCCAACTCCTCCGAAAGCTGTAGAAGATTCATGGTTTTTCCCGTCCGCCCCGGCCACGCCACGGTAACGTCGTTTCCATAAAACCGATGATAGCTGCGCAGGGAAGTAATCAGCAGATAGGCCGTGGGGAACCAGATAGGGCCGCGCCAGTTGGAATTGCCGCCGAAAAGGCGCGTCTGCGATTCGGCCGGTTCGTAACGCACCACCCAGTCGCGATGGTCAAAGCCGATATGGTACGGGTGCTCCAGATGATAGCGCGAAAGGGACCGCAGACCGAAGGGCGACAAAAATTCATTTTCATCCGCCACGCGCGCCAGCACGCGTTGGAGCCGGTGCTGGTTGGCGATACTCAGCAGGCAGCGCTGCGAGTCCGGCGACCAGGTGCAGCCGATGCTTTCCCGCTGGATGCTTTCCTGTATATTTTTCGACTCCCAGCGTTCCCGGAAAGCCGGCAGATTTTCAAACCAGCTCTTCTCCAGGACTTGCACCGCATAAAGCGGAATCAATCCCACGCTGGATCGCACGCGCAGGGGAATGGCACATCCGCGCTGCGGGCAGATGATCTTGTCGTAGTAAAAACCGTCCTGCGAATCCCACAATCCCACATCGCCGGTCGCGGGCGTATTGATCGCCTGCGAAATGGCGATGAAATGATCCAGGAATTTCAGGGCCAGGTGGCTGTAGACGGGATCCTCCTGCGCCAGTTCCAGGCCGATGGTCATCATGTTCAGACAGAAAAGGCCCATCCAGCCCGTGGCGTCGGCCTGTTCCAGCATCCGGTTGTTGGGCAGCGGCCGGCTGCGGTCGAACACCGAAATGTTGTCCAGCCCCAGGAACCCGCCCTCAAACACGTTGTGGCCGCGGTCGTCCTTGCGGTTGACCCACCAGATAAAATTCAGCAGCAATTTGTGATACAGGCGTTCCAGGAAGGCGCGATCTCCCACGCCGCCGCGCCGCCTTTTTTCCATGTTGTAGACGCGCCATACGGCCAGCGCCTGGAGCGGAGGATTGGCGTCGTTGAACGACCATTCATAGGCCGGCAACTGTCCGGAAAGATTCTGGTAGCGCTCGGAGGCGATAAGTTCAAGCTGCGCCTTTGCCATCTGAATATCAACATAGCTAAGCGTAAGGCAGTGAAAGGCCCAGTCCCAGGCGCCGAACCAGGGATATTCCCATTTGTCCGGCATGACGATAACGTCCCGGGCGGCAAGCCGCCGCCAGTCGGCGTTCCGCCCCAGCTGGCGCGCTGCGGGGGCGGGGCAATTCTCGTCGCCCCGCAGCCACGTGCGCACGTCGTAGTGGTAAAATTGCTTGCTCCAGAGCAGACCGGACAGGGCCTGCCGCTGCGTACGGCGCAGCGCCGCGGAGCAGGCCGTCGGCAGCTGGGCCGCGTAAAATTCATCCGCTTCCGCCAACCGTTGCTGGAAAATCTCCGTAAAGTTCGCAAAAGGGTCCGCAAGTTCCCGTTCCGCCAGAACCAGTTGCACCGTCTGGGCGGCGCCGCCGGAGAGCGACAACTGGTAGTGCAGCGCCGCCTTGGTTCCCCAGGAGTGCTGGTGTACCGCGGCATGGCGGTTCTGCACCAGGTATTCGTGAAAAGCGTCCTTGACCGCCGGATGGCTGTTGGGAACGCCAAAAAGTCGCAGGCGGTTCGTCTCGTTAAACGTAAATAGCGTTTCCAACACACCGCCGTGCGCGTAGAGCCGGCACGGGGCCAATTCCGGATGGTCCGCCCGCAGCGTGAGACGGTCCGGATCGTGCGGGCCTTGCATCCGAATGACGGGTTCCGGTCCCGGCGGGGCGCCCCAGGACCAGGTGTTGCGGAACCACAACGTGGGCAGCACGTGCAGCATCGCCAGGTTCCTGCCGCAGTTGCGCACCGTACAGCGAAAAAGAATACGTCCCGGATCCGCCTTGGCGTACTCCAGGGTGATGTCGAAAAAGGCGTTCGCGGCGAACACGTTCGTGTCCACCAACTCGAACTCCGGCTGGTCCGGTCCCCGGTGGCGGTTGATCTGAACGAGCTGGCGATAGGGAAATTCGGCATGGGGATAGCGGTAGATCATCTTCATATATGAATGAGAAGGCGTGTTATCCAGGTAAAAGTAGTATTCCTTGACGTCTTCTCCATGATTGCCCTCCTGATTGTTCAGACCG
>JAJYDU010000098.1 GCA_021790475.1 Planctomycetota bacterium
TCTAAAAGCAAGAGAAATATTAAATACCATAGCGAATATTAGTGGCTACACGTAAATGCGAAAAACACACGTAAGTCATTGTAAATAAATGAGATACGTCAAAAGTGGCTTGGAACATCCGTTGTAAATCTTTGCAGCGGCCTCAATCTGCTTATGGGACAGTGGTTTGATTTCCATATTCTTCTTCCTGTCAAGAGGATGTTCCGTTGGAATTCGGCCAGCCAATTCCAAGGCCAGCTACGGTCATGTAGCACACATGCAGAATGAGTATATCCTATGCAGGAAATGGCATCCACCGCTTGGAAGCGAAAAGGCAGCAGCATTGTCTGGCACCCGGATTTGCTGGCGGATTTAATTCCCAACATTGAACCGACGCCCTTGCGCGTGCTGCTGCATTGGCTTAATTCCGGCTTCCCTGAATTGCCGCCGGGAAATGCCCGCACGGTTCTGGTGGGTGGATTGCAGACTGTGTTGGAAACCATGCAGGCGGATTCGACTGTTACACCCGATCAGATTGCTGCATGGCTGCGTGCGAATGTCTTGGCCAGCGTGCGGGCGTGGAAGCAGCATTGGCCCAATGTGGGATTGATATTTGTAATGGATGGGCCGGGACCGCTGTTCGAATTTAATGAGGCGGATGAAATTGTCTATTTTGGCCGTAGGCGCGACCGGGCCAAAAAAGTAAAGCTGTCATTGGCGATGTGGAATGGGGCGGCATCCGGCACTGGGGCGTATCAGCTTATGGTGGAAAAAAACAGGGCAAAGGAAACAGGTGGCTATTTTGTGGAGAGGGTTTCGTGAAGGCCATGCCCTTGGAAAGTAGTGAGTAGAAAGTAGACCGCAGGCGACGCCGCGCACGCTCGTGAGAGCAACCCTATTATCCCAGCCGTATCTGCTCTACTTTCAACTCTCTCAAGTCGCCTGCTCTATTTTTTCGGCGAAGCCGAAAAAATCGGGGCGACAGGATTTGAACCTGCGACCTCTTGACCCCCAGTCAAGCGCGCTAAACCAGACTGCGCCACGCCCCGTTGATAGAATGATCGTAACCGAAAAGTTCTCGGCAAACCACTTTCCGCCGGCTTTGGTCCAATTCCCGATCCCGGTGTGGCATTTTTTACGGAAGACCAACGTGAAACCGGCAAGACAACTGTTTCCGCCAGGACGGCGCGCCGGGCGCTCCGCCGCTTCTCCGGCTGCTTCCTGCCTACCCTTGTCAGACGGTAGGTAACGGGCGGGCAGGCCGAAAAAATTGCCCTCCCGATTTACCATCCGACACAAGCGGATTCTTACAACGGACGGGCGATGGTTTGCTGGCGTAAATAATCGTGCAGGGCTTGCGGGCTGTTGACGCCGCCGCCCAGGCCGCTGAGATTGACACCACCGTAGGGCAGGCCATAGGCGAATACGTTATGCGCGTTGATCCACGAATTGCCGGCCACCAGCGCTTCGGCCACACGCCGCGCCCGTTCCCAATCCGCGGACCAGACGGAATTCGCCAACCCGTAGCGCGAACGGTTCACCAGGTTAATGGCCTGCTCCTGCGTTTTGAATTTCAGGAGGTAGGCAACGGGACCGAAGATTTCCTCCTGCGCGCAGATATTGTCGGGATCGCCGGCGAGCAAAGCAGGCTTGACGAAGTAGCCGTCGCCCGCCGCGGCGGGTCCGCCTTCCAGAACGGCCTGAGCGCCCTGCGCCCGGCCTTTTTCGAGGTAGCCCAGCACGCGCCGCCGCTGTTTTTCCGACACCACCGGTCCCATTTCCGTGAGCGGATCCAAACCGTGGCCGAGGCGGACCTTCTCCAGCCGGGCGCGAACGGCATCGACGAACCGGTCATAAATCCGCTCGTGCACCAGCCAGCGCGTGGCGGTGCAGCAAACCTGGCCGGTATTAAGCGTGATGGCGCCGGCCAATTGCCCGGCGGTTTGTGCAATATCCACATCATCGAATAACACCGCGGCTCCTTTTCCGCCCAGCTCCAGCTTGCAGGGAATCAGGTTGCGTCCCGCCGCCTCGGCGACCCGCCGCCCCACCTCCGGCGATCCGGTGAAGGCGATACGGGCCGGGCCGGCGTGTTGGGCCAGCGCCGCTCCGGCGGCACGGCCCAGGCCGGGAACCACGTTAATCACTCCGTCCGGAATGCCGGCCTCCTGGGCGAGCCGGCAAAAATAAAGAGAGGACAGGGGCGTATTCTCCGCCGGTTTGAGAACAACGGTATTGCCGGCGGCCAGCGCCGGCGCCAAGTTCCAGCCCAGGAGCATAAAAGGAAAATTCCAGGGGAGAATAAAACCACAGGCGCCGTATGGCACGCGCAGGGTGTAGGCTTCCATGGCCTTGAGACCGATGGGTTCCCGTAGTCGCGTGTGAACCGCCAGATCGGCGAAGTAGCGCAGCGCCCGGCCGGCATCGGGTATGTCGAACCCCGCCGCCTGCGCCAGCGGCTTGCCCACATCCAGCGATTCAATTTGCGCCAGGGCATGGGCATGTTTGTCCACCAGGTCCGCCAGGCGGTGCAGCAAGACCGCGCGATCGTTCGACGGCATGGCGGCCCAGCCCGCCTGATGAAAAGCTTTTTGTGCGGCGGCTACCGCCGCGTCAACGTCCGCCGCATCTCCTGCGGCCACTTTCGCCAGAACTTCGCCCGTTCCGGGATCGCGGGTTTCAAAGGTTTGGCCGGCGGCGGCGGGCACAAACCGGCCGCCAACGTACATCGGCAACGGTTGCGCGGCCAGGAATGATTTCACCGCGGGCAGCAATGCGGTTTTCATGATTGGGCCACCTTTTTTTCAATGGGAACCACGTTTGCCTGCTCTATTTTATCAATCATTTCGCGCATCGGATCATCCGCCGCGAGCCGTTGCCGCAACAGTTCGCAGACTTGCCGGGAGGTTGGCAGAGCGTCCCAACCACCCCCGCGGCCGCACGCTTTGAGCGCGCCGCAGGCCGCCGCGAACAGCACGGCCTGGGGTACGCAAAACCCACGGGCGATCGCCAAGGCGTAGGCGCCGTGGTAAGTGTCGCCGCAGCCGGTGGTATCCACCGCCTCGACGGGGAAGGCCGGCAGGTGCGTCGGAGGGCGGTCTGGCGAGTCGGTCCACCAGCAACCGGCGGCGCCGGCGGTGACAACGGTTGCGGCGCGGTTTTTTTTTGCCAACCGGGCGCAGGCGGCGAACAAATCCCGTTCCCCCGTGAACCATTGTGCAAATTCCTCGGGCGCCACCAGATGGTCCACCTGTTCCAGCAGTTGAACCGCATGGGGCGAGCGGCCTTCCATATCGATAATGACGGGGACACCGGCGTGGCGCGCTTTTTTCGCCAAGTCCACAGGAGCCGGTTCACAAAGAAAATCAAGCAACAAAACCCGGCTCGCCGCAAGCAATCCGTCCGGCAGATCGGCGGCGGAAATCGGCTCAAAAAATCGGTTGTCGTAAAAAATGGTGCGTTCGCCGGTGCTCCGGTCGATCACAATGCGGCTGTGATAAGGTCGCCCGGCCGGGTCGGAAATCATATAAGACAGATTCACGCCCCGGGCGGCGAGAATCCGGCGGATATGAAGCGAGAGTTCGTCTTCGCCGAGGCGCGCCACAAACACCGCCCGGCCGCCGAGCGCGGCCACCGCCGCCATTGCCGTGCATGCCGGCCCCCCGCCATGACGGGTCGCGGCGAGCACCGGAACCTTCACATTGGCGGGTGGATACTTATCCACGGTGAGCAAATCGTCAACGGCGGCGATTCCGACGCCAAGCACGTCACAGGTCTTCTCGATCATGGCGATTGCTTTCTCCCGCCGACGTCCCGGCGGGTGACGCCATCCACGATCGGGCCGGGCGTGGATGTTCCGGGATGTTGCGCGTTCCGTTCACCAGCACGCCCCCGGCGGTGTAACGCATGGCGGCGACGGTGATGTTCATATCGTCCGCCAACGAGCGGGTGGGAACGATGCCGGCCCCCTGGAGCCTTCCGTGATACGCCCGGACCGCCTCTTCCGGAGAGATTTCGTCATCGGCAATGCGCCGAAGCATCTCCACAAATACAAGCTGGTCCTCGGCATGGTTGATCTTCCGCCCGAACAACGCGGCGCGGGCTCCGTATTTCTTCGCCTCCGCCAGCAGCTTGAAGGCGTCATAAGTGGTTCCCTCCGAGCCGCCGAGAATCCCGACTATTACGGATTCATCGTAACGGCACAATTCTTCCATATAACGCGGGCCGTGGTAGGCGATCTTGAGAAAAATCGGCCGGGATGTTGTCGGCACGCCCGCCAGCAGGCGGCAAATATGGTCATTCACGAACGCCCCGATCAGGTCGTCGGCAACGTGATGCACCGAGGCCGGAACATTCGGGTCAAACACCTCCAGGAAATGGCGAAAACCCCTGGCCTCGGCTTCCAGCCGGAAATCCTTGTAGCCCTGCAAGGTTTGGCGGTCCATCTCGGGAATGTTGTTGAACGTGACGGAGTACAAACCAAGATTGGCGCCGCGGGCGCGTTCCCAGGAGGCGCAGGGCGATTTGCCGGCCTGAATATGATCGATGGTGGTTGTGGCGAAAGGGCGCGAGGGACTCACCGCGTAGCCGTCGCCCCGGCACAGGTGAATATCGGTGGCGTCATTGGCGCGCACCGCCGGGGTAACGCCGGAGCCTTCAAAGAGCTTTTCCCGGATCGTGAGTTGTTCGCTGGTGGAGCAACTCATCAGCATGATGTCGATCAACCCCTGGCGAACGATCCGCCGCATCTGCCCGCGATACTCCGCCAAGGTGCGGTGCGGGAAACCACCGGCTGGCGCATCCCGCGCCGGTCCGGGGGCGGCTATGCCCAGAGCCATGTCCGCATCTTTGGCGTCGGCGAGAATAAATGTCTTATGGAAACGCTCCTGGGCGAGCCGGGCGAGTTTTTTATCGAGCGATTTCTGCATACACGGTTCCGCTACCATAGAATATCGCCCCTCCACGATAATTCAACTTATAATCCCAACCATGGCGAAAGTGAAAACGTACTATGTGTGCCGGCAGTGCGGAGCCATGCAGCCCAAGTGGTTGGGCAAGTGTCCCGATTGCGATTCCTGGGACACCCTGGAACAAATGACGCAGGCGAGCGCTGATCCGCACCGTCCACGGGCGTTGGCCGAGGCCGACGGCGACGGGGCGACTCCCTCCGCCCGGCAAGAGGAGGGCCCGCGGCCGGTGGGGCAGATTCCGGAATTTCAGACGCCGCGGATTCCTTCGGGTATGAGCGAGTTCGACCGCGTGCTCGGCGGAGGCGTGGTTCCCGGTTCGGCAATTCTGCTCGGTGGCAACCCGGGCATTGGAAAATCCACGCTTCTGCTCCAGGCGGGCGACCGGATGGCGCGGCGCGGATTAAGCGTACTTTACGTAACCAGCGAGGAATCGGCGGGGCAGACAAAACTCCGCGCCCGGCGGCTGGGCGTCGGCCACGAGAATCTGCTGATCTACGCCGAGTGCAATCTGGAAAAAATCAGCCGGCAAATCCGCAAGCTCCGCCCGCATCTGTGCATCGTCGATTCGGTGCAGATGATCTACCAACCCGATAATCCCTCGCCGCCGGGAAGCCTCTCCCAGCTCAAGGACTGCGGCACGGACCTGGTTTACCTGGCCAAGGCGGGAGGAACGGCCGTATGCCTGGTGGGACACGTCACCAAGCAGGGCGTGCTCGCCGGGCCGAAACTTCTCGAACACGTGGTGGACACCGTGCTCTATTTTGAGGGCGATACGCACCACGACCACCGGCTGGTGCGCTGCGTGAAAAATCGTCATGGCAATACGCTGGAAGTGGGGCTTTTTCGGATGGGACAAGCCGGCCTGGAGCCGGTGGAGGACGCTTCCGCGCTGCTGGTGGAACCCCATGGCGATTCGCCCGGCGGCAGTGTAATCACCGCCGCCCTGCACGGTTCGCGCGTGCTGGCGGTGGAGGTGCAGGCACTTACCGCCGAGAGCATGTTGGGCGCGGCGCGGCGGAAAGTCAGCGGATGCGATGCCAATCGCGTGGCCATGATTATCGCCGTACTGGAAAAACGCACCGGCCTGCGCCTGGTCGATAAAGACGTGTTCGTCAACGTCGTCGGCGGACTCAAAGTGAGCGATCCGGCCGCGGACGCCGCCATCGCTCTGGCGATCGCCGGGGCCCACACCAGGCGCGGATTAAGCAGTCGCACGCTGGTGGTCGGGGAATTGGGATTGCTCGGCGAGTTGCGGCAGATCGGTTCGCTGGCCCAGCGCCTGGGGGAGGCCGTTCGACTCGGTTACCAGCGCATCCTCACCCCGGCGCCCCGCAGCAGCGCCGACAAGGCGGCCGTAGCCGAAGCGGGACGAAGCCTGATAATTTTCCCCTGCCGCGCGGTGGATGAAGCGATCCAGTTGCTGGCGTAGATCGGGCTGTTGCCGGACGGCGTCATCGGAGAAAACCATCCGGGCGTTTGCGCGAAGATGGCCGGAGACGCAATGCCGGATCCGCAAGATTCTCCCGGGACTATGGTTCCACACACGTTCTCAACCGAATTCATCCCCCTTGAACGTATGGCCGAGATAGGTCTGCCGCACCAGGGGATCATTGATGAGTTCCCGCGGCGCGCCTTGGGCGAGCACCTTGCCTTCGGAAATAATCAGCGCCCGATCGCATACCTCCAGCGTCCGCTGCACATTGTGATCGGTGATGAGAATAGCCTTGCCCATTTGCGCGCGAAGCTGGCGGATTTCACGCTGGAGGTCTTCCACGGCGATCGGGTCCACTCCGCTGAACGGTTCATCAAGCAGAATCAGCGAGGGGTTGGTGATCAGGGCGCGGGCGATTTCCAGTTTGCGCCTCTCGCCGCCGGAGAGGGTGTACGCCTTCTGCCGGCGCGTGGAGAGCAGTCCGAACTGTTCCATGAGGCGGCAACTCTCGCGGCGCCGTTCGCGCCGCGAGCGGCGCGTGGTTTCCAGGATGGCCAGCAGGTTTTGCTCCACGGTGAGGCGCAGAAACACCGAGGGTTCCTGGGAGAGGTAGCCCATGCCGCGTCTGGCACGTTTATACATTGGTAAATGTGTGATGTCCACGCCGTCGAAAAGGACGCGCCCATCGTTCGGCGGAACCATGCCGATGACCATGTGGAACGTGGTGGTCTTGCCGGCGCCGTTGCGGCCCAGCAGGCCGATGACTTCCTGGCTGCCCACGTCAAACGAGACGTGGTCCACCACTGTGCGGCCGCCATATTTTTTCACCAGGTTCCGGGCTTTGAGCAGAATCAACCAACACCACGCATCGCTTGAAAAAAACAACTACCGGCGGATGATTCTCGCCATGGACCGCCGCGCCGGCAAGGAACGCGGTAATTGTAAGCGGGAGGGTGGCGGGGGTAAATCGCAGTATGATGCGGGCGGTTCCCGCAGATATAATAATAGTAGCCTGCTTCAAGATACGGCGGCCGGGATTTACCGGTGCGATGGGTTCTTCATTCGGCCGCGACGGTTTGGATTTTCGCGCACGGTGAAAACATGCTTTTGGAAAAAATTATTGAGCAGGGCGGCAGACAGGCAAGTCGCCTGGCCATCCTTGATGACCAACGAAGCATTACCTTCCGCCGGCTCGTGCTGGGCGCGGATATCATGGCCGGCCATATCGACCGCATCGTGGGCGATGATGACAAAGTCGGTCTGCTGCTGCCGCAATCCAGCGCCTTCGCCGCGGCGTTTCTGGGCACGCGCTGGAGCGATCGCACCGCCGTACCGCTCAATTACCTGCTGCGCCCGCCGGAACTTATCGCGATTTGCCGCGACGCCGGCCTTACCACCGTCTTTACCATTCGTTTTTTTCAGAATTCGGCGACGGCTCTTCAGGAAGCGGGCGTCCGAACGGTGTTCATGGAGGACCTTTCTTTTTCGTCGCCGCTGATCGGCCTGTCCCGGCTTACCGGGTTCAAACGCCGTCTGCCGGCATACCGGCCCGAGAAGATCGCGGCGATTATCTACACCAGCGGCACCAGCGGCGAGCCAAAGGGGGTGATGCTCACCGATCATAACCTCGATTCCAACGCCGCCGCCGCCATCGAACATGCCCGTTTTGACCAGCGGATGACCTTTCTGGGCGTACTGCCCATGTTTCACGCGCTGGGCATTATGAGCTGCTTTCTCGTCCCGTTGAGCCTTGGCTGCACGGTGGTCTATCAGGCGCGATTAAACCCGGCGGGTATTTTTCAAGCTATCCAGAAACACAAAATCGAGGTGCTCGTCGCGGTACCAAGCATGTACGCCTTGTTGGCCAACGTCAAAAACGCCGGCCACGCGGCGCTGGCCAGCGTACGCTACGCCGTCAGCGGCGGAGAACCACTGCCGCGGTCGCTCTGCGAGTGTTTCCAACGGCAGTTCGGCATCACGCTGCTGGAAGGCTTCGGACTAACCGAAACATCGCCGATGGTATCGTTTTCGGTTCCCTGGGCGAACAAAAGCGGCAGTGTGGGAAAACCGCTGCCGCGGGTGCAGCTTCGTATTGTGGACGACGGCGGCCATACGCTGGGACCGAATCAGGACGGAGAATTGTGGATCAAAGGTCCCAGCGTGATGAAGGGTTATTACCGCCGGCCCGCGGAAACGGCACAGGTGCTGACCACCGACGGCTGGCTGAAAACCGGCGATATAGCCAGGATCGACGACGAGGGCTTTTTATTCATCACCGGCCGCAAGAAGGAAATGATCAACATGGCCGGTGAAAAAATAGCGCCCGGCGAAATCGAAGAAGCAATCCGCCGCCACCCGGCGGTGCTCCTGGCGGCGGTGATCGGAGTGAAAGACGCGCAGCGCGGCGAAGTGCCGGTGGCGTTCATTCAACTGGCCCCCGCTCTGGAGGAAAAGCCAACGGCCCAGGACATCCGCATATTCCTTCGGCAGAGGTTGGCGCCGTACAAAACCCCCCGCGACGTCTATTTTATCGAAGAGATGCCGCGTTTGCCGACGGGGAAAATTATCAAGCGGGCGCTGTCGATACCGCAACCATCGCCGCTCTCAGAGCCGGTTTGAGGAAGTGCCGGGAGTTGAAAAATCAACCCAGATGAAAGCCCGCACCGGCGGGATTTTTGCCGCGGGGCTGGCGCGTAAACTCCGCGGCTAAAACAGTCATGCGCCGCGTCGGCGGATGCAAACGGCCGTTGGCGGGGGATGAACTACATGCCAGGGGCTTGGCTGATTTTTGCGGCCAACCGCGGTAATCGGCGTAACATGCCGCGTTGAACCGTCTTGGCGGCGGCATGGCGGCGGCCGCTTCCCGGCCCATGCCCAAAATACGGCCACCGTCTCATGCCAGAAAATCAGCGCGGGCACTTGCCAGGCTGCCCCATTATGCTATAATATTAGCATCATGGCGTGCCGGAACCGGGTACGTGGATCAGGTATGGAGATCGCAATGAGCGACAAAAATCCGGTAAATCCCGGCCGCCGCGCCCAACTGCCGCGGGCAACCGGAGGCGGCGGATATGGACGCCATGTTAAAAAATCAGCGCGGGCGCTTGCTGGGCCGCTCCATTGTGCTAAAATTACAGCATGATGGCGTTCCAGTAAGCCTTGTATGGAGATCGCGATGCGTGATA
>JAJYDU010000099.1 GCA_021790475.1 Planctomycetota bacterium
CGACGCGGCCGAAGCGCTCAAACTCACCAGCGGGGAACTGCGCAAGCTGGAGGTGGTGGACGAAGTGATCCGTGAACCGCTCGGCGGGGCGCATCGCAATCCGCGCGCCGCGGCCGACGCCCTGGAACGATACATCGACCGATCCCTGCGGGAACTCGGGGCGTTGGACGCGACGCGTCTGGTCGAAGAACGCTACCGGCGTTTGCGGCGCCAGGGTTGCCGGGCGCTGCAGGCGGATTAAACGCCGGTTGAAGAAGTTAAAGAGAACGGTTTGGAGACCGCATCCAGACAGACTCCCAATAGAAAGTGAGCGGCATCATGATGGACATTCCAACGCTGGCCAGGCGAATGAAAGAGATTGCTTATCTGGAGGGCGATTTCACTTTGCGGTCGGGAAAAAAATCCCATTACTATCTGGACAAATATCTTTTTGAAACGCAGCCGGACATCCTGGCGGCGCTGGGCGCGCATCTGGCCGGGCGGCGCTCGGAGGCGACCGCCCGCATCGGCGGCGCCGAGCTCGGCGGCCTGCCTTTCTTCATCGTGCGCAACGCCCGGAAAGGCCACGGCACGAACCGAGTCATCGAAGGGGCCATGGCGGCGGGAGATGCGGTGCTGCTGGTGGAGGACATCGCCACCACCGGCGGGGCGGTGCTGGCGGCGGCGAAGATCATTACCGCCGCCGGCGGGCGGGTGGAGAAGATTGTGGCGGTGATCGACCGGCAGGAAGGGGCCCGGGAAAATATTGAAAAAGAGGGGTTTGTATTTGAATCGATTTTGACCCGCCGCGACCTGGGTATTTAACCTTTTGCGATCGTTCCGGCGCGAGACGTAATGATGGATCAGAACAACCACCGGCGGCATCGCGTCCGAAAATGGCTCACGACGACGCTCAAGGTTCTTATTGCGGTCGCGGGGTTATGGTACGTCATTTCGCGCATTTCCTGGAGCGATCGCGTAATTATCCCCGGAGGGATGGTGATACGGAACGCCGCCTTGGTCCATCCCGCCGTGGTGGAACTTCTGGGCTGGCGGGGCAAGCTGGCGCGGGTACGGTTTAAGAACCAGACGATTACCGTGCGCCTGCCTTCCGGCCGGGTGGTTCGCGGCCTGGCGACCCGCGCTCCGATTGATTTTCCGCCGGTGCTTCTGTTGCCGCGGAATTACCTGGCGCATTCCGGCGGCAAGCTGGAAATAAAATTCGGTTTGGAGCACCTTCTCACCACGGCCAACCCGTGGCCGCTTGTCGCGGCGCTGCTGCTGCTGGGACTGCCCTTTCTGATTACGACATGGCGCTGGCGGAAACTCATGGCGGTGCAAGGACTGAAACTTCCCTATGGAAAATGCCTGACCCTGACTTTCGTGGGGCAGTTCTACTCCACATTTTTGCCCGGAACCACCAGCGGCGACGTGGTGAAAATCATCTACACGGGGCGGATCACCGGTCAGAAGACCAAAAGCGCTGTTACCGTTCTGCTGGACCGGGTGATCGGGCTGGTGGGGTTGATGATCGTCGGCGGCCTGGCGGCGGGTGGACAACTGCTCGTGGATATGGCGCAACATCGCGCCGGAGTCGGTCGCGCGGAGGATCCCCTGCTGCTGCACGTGCTGGGTCTGATCGTTCTGCTGCTGCTGGCGCTGGGGGCGGGGGCGACGGTCTATTTTTCCAGTCGCCTGCGGCGGTGGCTGGGGATGGACGCCCTGCTCGCCCGGCTGCCGTTACCGGAATTCATCAAACATGCCGACCGCACGCTGCGCGCCTACCGCGGTCATAAAGGCGTGCTGGCCGCGACGCTGCTGGCGAGCATGGTTTCCCAGGCCCTTCTGCCACTGGCCGGATGGCTGGCGGGACAGTCCTTCGGGATGCGCGCCCCCTTCGGATTTTACATGGCTTATGTACCGGTGGCGGTGCTGGCGTCGAGCCTGCCGATTGTTCCGCCGCAGGGGCTCGGAGTGCTCGACGCGCTGATCCTGCACTTCTTTGTGATACGGGGCGTGGACACCGCCAGCCAGGCGTTCGCCCTGGCCCAGGCCATCCGTTTCATGCCGATTTTCTGGAACATGCTCGGAGCGTACTGGGTGGTTCACGATCACTATTCGCGACCCCATCTGGAAAGCCTCCAGGAATTGGCGCCGGAGAATGGCGCGGCCGCGCCGGCGGGAATGTGAACGAGATTGCTCTCCCGGATTTTACCCGCAAATATTTACACGGGGCGTGGCAATTTTTCCGGGCATCCCTGGGAGCGCGGGTGTCCTCACCCGCTTGTGCCCTTGGGGAAGGCTCCGCGGCGTTATGAACAGGGTTTGTTTTGTTGGAATTCCGGCCCGGCCCGGAAAAATTGCTACGCCCTTTACACGCCTCCCGCCACCGGCGGTTTGACGCCCGATGGGCGGGTCAACTAGCATAGGACGCGTGCAGGCGGTAACCAGAGGAACTACCGGGAAAGCTTCAGAAAATGGCCGGCGAAACGATGAACCTTCACCAGAACTCCCAGGGCATGGAGCCTGCTTCCCATGTGAAAAACGCGGCGGAAATCCCTGTGGCGCCGCCGCCGGCCGACGAGGCCGCCCGGCAGGAGCCGCTGGCGATCATTTCCGATATTCACGCCAACATGGAAGCGCTCCAGGTGGTGATGGGAGAAATAAAAAAGCGGGACATTCGGCGGATATATTGTCTGGGAGATGTAATCGGCTATGGTCCCAATCCGCTGGAATGCCTGGACACGGTGATTGAAGCCTGCGATTTCACGATCATGGGCAACCACGATTTCGCTATTTTCTACGAACCCTTCAATTTCAACACGGCCGCGGAAAATGCCGCTTACTGGACGCGCAACCAGTTTGAGGCGGATACGGACCGCCCGCGGCGGAACCGCCGCTGGCGCTATCTGGGCCGGATGCAGACGCGAATCGTTCACAAGCGGTTTCTGGCGGTGCACGGTTCGCCGCGGCGTCCGATCAATGAATATATTTTCCCGGATGACATTTATTCGGCCACCCAGAAGCTCGCGAATATTTTCGATGGGTTGAAACATCTTTGTTTCGTGGGGCATACCCATGTGCCGGGAGTTTTCGTGCCGCAACCCGATTTTTACTCCCCGGAAGACCTCGGCGGCGAATACCGCATTACGGAGGAAAAAGCGATCATCAACGTCGGCAGCGTGGGGCAGCCCCGGGATCATGATCCGCGGGCAAGTTTCGCCATTCTCCATCCGGATCGGGTGGAATTTGTGCGGGTGGCCTATGATGTGAATAAAACCGTGGAAAAAGTGCGGTCGATCGACGCGCTGGACAATTTTCTCGGCCAGCGTCTGTTGGAAGGAACGTGACGCGTGGATTTCAAGCGTTTCTTCCAGTTGATTCTTCTGACATTCGTTGTGGTGATCCTGACACAATTGGTCATCGGCCATTTTTTCGGCCATTCTCCGAAGAAGCGCCCGGGCGCAACGAGTCGGGCGGTTGGCGCCGGCCAACCCACGATCGAGCAAACCACCGCGATCGCCGCGCGCACCGTCACCCTCGGCGGCGCTGCAATGGGGGAACCTTTCAAGCTGGCGATGCGGATCAGCAACATGGCCGCGGGCGTCAAGGCCGTCTATCTCAACGCCGCCGAGTACCGGCAGAATTTGAATTCCAACCGGCCGCTGACGCTGCTGGCGCCGCGCCCGGGAGCGCCGGCGGCATTTTCCACGCGGCAGGCGGTTATCAACGGACTGACTTACCGCCTGGGATCGCTTACGTGGTCATTCACGCGGCCGGTTCGCCCCCACGCCATCCGCGCCGCCATGATCCTGAAGTTGCTGAGCGTTCACAATAAGCCGCTGGTGCTGCTCAAAAAGATATTCCAGATTGATCCCGGAACCTATGACGTGCGCATCGTTCAGGAAGTGCGCAACCTGACGAACCGTCCGCTGAACGTGCGCGTGGACATGCTCGGTCCGACCAACCTGCCGCTGCAAGATCGGCAGAACGATTTTCGGACATTCCAGTGCGCCGGCTACCGGGCCGCCAGCCACTACCTGGACACGAGCGGTTTTCCGGAAGTCTACCAGACGAAGATGCTCGGCGCCGCCGCGGCGCCGGTGCGGCTCGGGCATTTCCGCGGCGCCAACCGGCTCTTGTGGATCGCTTCGTCGAACCGGTTTTTCACGGCGATCATGCGGCCCTTGCCGTTCGGAAAAGTCAAGGTTGATCTTCTGGATAATGGAAAGGGACTTCCGCAAATCAACTACCTGGCGTCCGCCGCGGTGGCGCGGGTGGGGCCGGATGCCGGGCGGGCCGATCCACGCGGCGATACGGCCGTGCGGCTGCGGGGCGCCACGCTGCATCTGGCCCCGCACGAGATGACGGCGATGCCGCTGGACGTGTACTTTGGTCCCAAAAAACGCTCGCTGCTGGCGGGATCGGCCTCAGCCAAGCCCGGCACACCGTCCTACGAATACAACCTTTACGATTACCTGGCGGTGATTCAGTTCAACCAGGGCAGCTGGTGCTCGTTTCTCACGTTTGCCTGGCTGGCCCTGGCGATCCTCAAAATCCTCGGCTGGCTCCATCTGGTGGTGCGCAATTACGGCATCGCCATCATTGTGCTGGTGATCGCCGTGCGTCTGATGCTGCATCCGCTCACGCGTTACGGCCAGGTCAACATGACGCGGATGCAGCGGAAAATGGCCGCGATTCAACCGGAAATCGAACGGGTTCGCACGAAATTCGCCAAGGACAAGAAGCGCCAGCAGCAGGAATTGATGCAATTATATAAAGATCATCAGATCAATCCGGCGGCGGGAATCATGGGCTGTCTGCCGATGCTTCTGCAAATGCCGATCTGGATCGCGCTTTATTCGGGGTTGCAGGTTGACATCGACCTGCGGCATGCAAGCTTTATCCCCGGGTGGATCACCGATCTGTCCAGTCCGGATACCCTGGCGTCCGTGCATACGCCGTTTTTCGTGCCGCTGCTCGGCTATGCGTATCACGGGCAGGATTTTCTGGCATTGAACCTTTTGCCGGTTCTCCTGGGCGTCGTCTTTTTCTATCAGATGCGTTTCCAGATGAAGCTGGCGCCGCCGCCCACGGACCCCCAGCAGCGCCAGACACAGAAGATTTCCCAATTCATGGTGATCCTTTTTCCGCTTTTTCTTTATAACGCCCCCTCCGGGCTGAACCTCTATATCTGCGCCAGCACGATCGGAGGATTGATCGACACCTGGCTGGTCCGGCGACATCTCAAGCGGCTGGAAGAGCGGCAACTGCTGCCGGTCGCGGCCGGCCGGCCGAAGAAACGAGGACCCTGAAGGTGCACTTGCGATTGGGCCACTCTCCGGACCCGGATGACGCCTTCATGTTTTACGGCCTGGCCACCGGTAAAATGGATTCCGGCGGCTACCAGTTCGAGCATGTCCTTCAGGACATTCAAACGCTCAATACGCGGGCGATGAAGGGCGAACTGGAAGTTACCGCCATCAGTCTTCATGCCTATCCTTATGTGAAAGATCTATATGCCTTAATGGCCTGCGGCTGCTCCATGGGGGAAAACTACGGTCCCATGCTGGTGGCCAAAAAGTTTTTTACTCCGGACGAACTGAAAACCAGACGCATCGCCATTCCCGGCACGCTGACCACCGCCTTTCTGGCCATGCAGCTTCTTCTGGGCAAAGGCGTATTGAACGTCGTCAGGCCATTCGATCAGATTCTCCAATACGTGCAGGCGGGTTACGCCGACGCCGGCCTGATCATTCACGAAGGACAGCTTACCTATCGGAACAACGGCCTGGTTTGTTGCCTGGACCTGGGCCGATGGTGGCGGGAAAAAACGGGCCTGCCCCTGCCGCTGGGCGTGAACGTGATTCGCCGCGATCTGGGTAAGCCGGCGATGGAACAGATCGCCGCGGTGTTGAAACGGAGCATTGAGTTTTCCCTGAATCATCGGGCCGATGCCGTGCGCCACGCCCTGCGGTACGCGCGCGACATGGATGAAAAACTGGCCGATGAATTTGTCGGCATGTATGTGAACCATTGGACGCTGGATTTCGGTCCCCGCGGCCGCCAGGCCGTCCACGCCGTTCTTGATGCCGGCGCCCGGGCCGGTCTGATTCCGTTTTGTACGCCGGTGGAGTTTGTGGGATAGTCCCCGGCGTACCTGCTTATGATGTTATTGGAGCCTGATTCTGTATAAGCTCTTAAAGGGGCGTGGCAATTTTTCCGGGCATCCCTGGGAGCGCGGGTGTCCTCACCCGCTTGTGCCCTTGGGGAAGGCTCCGCGGCGTTATGAACAAGGCTTGTTTTGTTGGAATTCTGGCCCGGCCCGGAAAAATTGCTACGCCCTCTTAAAGGAGAACTGCTCATGAACGAAAACGTTTATACGCCCGTCACGGCGGAACTGGCCCGCCGGCGGCGCGAAACCGCGCCCGCACAATTTGAGGCATTTCACAACTTCAGCAAGCAGGTATTCGCTCCCGGGGCGCTGGATGCCCGGACTAAACAGCTGATCGCTGTGGCGGTGGCGCATGTCACGCAGTGTCCGTATTGTATTGCCGGACATTCTCAGCAGGCGCTCCAGCAGGGAGCCACGCGCCAGCAGATTATGGAAGCGATCTGGGTGGCCGCGGAGATGCGGGCGGGAGCGGCTTACGCCCACTCTGTGATAGCCTTGCAGGCCATGGAAGCAATAAAGTCCGGCGGCGCCTGACGCGCCACACTGGCGCCTGGACAAGGAGTGTGGGGGGTATGACAACCCTACGGGCCGAACGGCGGCGGGGCCGTCCGGTTGTCCAGATAGTTAAAGGCTGGCGTGGCAATATTTCCGGAGCAGCAGCCGAATTTCGCTTATCAGGACTTAAACCGCACGCCGCCGCGCAATCGCCAGGGCGTAAAAGCGACTGGGGATCGCCGCGCTCCCAGGGCTGCCCGGAAAAATTGCCACACGGAACCTTTGAACCTGTCGTCCCGATGCGAAGGGAGCGGCCCAAGCGAGGTAATCGTGAGGGCCTGAGTACCAATGCGGGGCACAGGGGCGGGGCGACTCGTGATAGCGAAGAAAGACCGGTAGTGGGTCCGGAGCGAAGGGGTCGCGTCATCGCGTTTCCCGGCTGACGGGCCAACGCGGCCATGCCGTGGATGAGCCTATGGCCGAGAGGCGTACCGGCGGTGCCGGTATGATGGGAGCCGGATGAGTCGAGAGGCTCACGTCCGGTTCTGCGAGGGCGCGGGGGTGCAATTCCCCCGCCCCGCTAAGGGCTACGGCGATCATTCGCGGCTAATAGACGATGTGGTGCATGGCAGCCTCTTCGCTGCGCCGGCGAGCCTCGCGTTGTTGGTCGAGGATGGGGGTGACGCGGGCGTAAAAATCGGCCCAGAACTTCTCGCAGGCCTCCTTGGTCTCGAAAAGCGGCTTGGCCTTTTCGTCCTGGCCGGGGATGAGTTCGAGTTTTTGGGGTTCCTGATTGTTCATAGGCGCCTCAGGTTATTCTCGAATATCGGGTATTCCACCCCGGCGACGAGAGGGAATTTTACAAGGTTCTGCGGTTTATTCAAGGCCGCGCCTGCATCGAGGGCAAGAAATTCCGGGTAATGAACAGCAATCCATCCATCGCGCTCATAAGCGTTACGAGTGGCATCCCAGATCACTTCCCCTAATATCTTTGCCGGGTAAAATTCGGGATGTGAAATTTCGCAAATCCAGATAAAGTGTGGAAGTGGCAGGTTTCGGTAAGCTTCGGCAACGAGCCTGTGCCCCATGCCGCGGTTTGCAATTCGCTTCTTGAAAGATCGGCCTGTCGCGAGAAACATGCGGAGGATAGGCTTTGCTCGGGCAATAGTCGGTGAGAACTTCCTGAAGCCGACCTCAGACTCAAGCAATAGGTTCGTTACGAGCGCCTCAAAACCCTCCGCCCGCAGGAAGACCCTTTCGGGCAAAGCTGCAATGAACCGCTCGACATCGCTGAGCGGTCTATTCATGCTTCCAGTACGGACTGTATCGACGAGGGCTTGGTAGGGGAATTCGTTATCGTCGTTTCCGATAAATTCTCTGTTAAAACCGGAGGAAAATAAGATCTTCTGCTGCGGGTCGGCGGAGGCCGCATGGGACGAGAAATCTGAACGATGTCCAAAGAGCACCACGACATGATTGTTGAAAGCGGCCAAAATAGGAATGCCAGATTCGATATATGTATACATAATGTGCTTGAAGTTGTTTTTGTCGTCGTGGCAATCGTAGATGACGGGTGCGTAGCCGACCTGTCGAAGTGCTTCAGCCATTTGCCAGACATAAAGGCCGGCGGCGGGTACGAGGCGCCCGATGGAATAATCCTTGGTCAACGCGGTCAACCGGAAAGGGTACATTTCCGGGTACACGTGGTAGCGATTGCTGAAATAACGGGTAAGCATCCATAGAGCGGACTGGGCGCAGACGGTAACTTCGGCGTCCTGGCTGATGAAAGGAAATCCCGGAACCTCTAAAACGGTGCCCTGGATGGAGACTTCCTCGGTACAAAGGCATATATGGCAATTTGCCAGGCCGACCGCATTCGGTTCCAGCAAGGTGCGCCCAACGCAGTTGGGTCGCGTTGGTCGGATCACGGAATATCCGAGGTAACAACCCTGCGCGGTGGCGGCATTATGCAGTTGGTCGCGAGTGAGGGGTGAACTGAAAAAGTGCAGGCGAACGCAGCGGGCGTCCGGCGTGCTAAATTTTTTCGCGTGGAAATTGGCGAAAGTATCGCGGTAATCCTTGTCGATGTAGTGTCGCTCGACAGCGACGCATTTTGTCGTGGCTTGCAAGCATATTTTAAGACGCTCAAGGCCGCGTTGGTCGAGATGCGGCGCCGCCACGCGCAGCAGATTACTCCAAGTGATATTCTCGTCAAATGTCACAATGGGAAGCAGGCCATTTTCCTGATCGATCACGAGCTTCTCCATGGTGGACATGCGAAGCGGACGAGCGCCACGTCATGGGCCAATGCAATGGGGCGTCAGTATAACACCGACGTGTGTTAACGCCAGCGGCGTGGGCGATGCCGGGTTGCGGAGGGTGTGGCCATATTTTTGGGCAACCGTCCCTGGAGCGGTAGGCAGGTCCGTAGCGGTTCATGGGGCAGAGCCGCGCGCGTCAGCAAGCGGCATGGATAGTGAGAATCCGTATCAACCCGGTCGCTTACGCTCCCGGCTCGGATTTATCGTCATCCTTTTGTAACCGTTCACGGGGAAAGTGGCGAAATTAGCACAAAAACGAGGGTTCCCGTCTTCGGCCAACGAGGCGGCTGTGGACAGCCGCCTCGTTGGCCGAAGAAAGGAATTTTCTTCATAGAGGCAAGCAACGTGTTAAGCCGGTTTTTGCCCTGTTGCCAAAAAATACGGCCACACCCAAAGGCTCGATCTATCTTGGGACCGCACTCATTTTGCGTTCTTACTATGTTACCGTTTCCTATTTAGTCCTACAACGCCAGATAGGTTATAATTGGCGTTAAAATATAGACTTACAAGCGGGAAGCATGCCGCTTACATTTTGGATTCTTGTACACCAGGCCAAACCCTTGCAAGCCGCGTCCCCTTGCGTTTT
>JAJYDU010000003.1 GCA_021790475.1 Planctomycetota bacterium
CAATCTCGCCATGCCTTAACCGTTTGGCGTAACCGACGCTGTCTTCCTCGCGCCGCAGATCCGCAATGGTTCCCTCCGCAAGATAACGGTCGCTGGCGTGCATGGTAACGACACGGCGTTTGATACGCCGTAGAAGTTCCAGAGGGTCTTCCCCCGCCAGAATGGTATTGCTCGGGTCGTAATTCACGCCGAAATGGGGCGATTCAATGCGCTGGACCAGATCGCAGAAAACATCCATTTTCTGGGCGAATTCAGGAAACTTCCAGTAATTATCCTTGTAGTGATTTTCCAGCGTCAAGGTTACCCCATTCGCCGTCGCGTACTCCAAACACGCTTCGATGCATTCGGCCGCGTAGCGAATGCCATCTTCCCGGCTCACTTCCGGCCGGCGCTGGCCGGAAAGCACGCGACAAAATTGACCGCCCAGAACGGCGGTCATATCGATCCAGCGTTTTTCCTGTTCAATCTGGGCGATGCGGAAGGCGGGATCGGGATGGGTAAAATCCGGGGAACAACATATCATGGGGATGCAAAGTCCATGGTCTTGCGCTATTCTTCCCGCGATCGGCCACTGTCTGCTGTCTTTGAGCTCGCGGAATCCGCTGTAAAACTCCAGCCCCTGAATATCCAGCGTGGCCGCCAACTCAATCCACTGCCGCAGCGACAGCGAGCCATCGATGCACAGGGCATCCAGAAACGCCTTGGGAAATGCCGCCAGTCGTGGCATCAGTTATTCTCCTTCGCCGGATGGCGGCGGAGCACGGGACCGGAAGCATCATAAACGCCCTTGAGCAAGGTGTTCTCCTTTACTGGATTGCGGCCGATCACAGGGTACTGTTCCAGGTCCAGAACCGTCCCGGATAGAGGCCGGCTTTCGTCATTGAGCCAAAACACCGCGGCGGCGGCGATATGTTCGGGAGTGAGAATACGGCCCGAGGGCGCAAATTCCCCCGGTACGCGTTCCGGCCAGTCCGCCGGCAATCCTTCCGACATTTTCAGCTTGTATTCATTGGGCGTAAGAATCCAGCCCAGGTTGAAATGGTTGACCCGTACCCCCCGGGCGGCCAAGGCGTCGGCCAGATTTCGCGACAACGTCATCAAGGCGCCTTTGGATATGCTGTAATCCAACTGATTGGTCTCGCCGGTATAGGCGTTGACCGAACCGATGTTGAGCACGCTTCCCTTGCTTCGTTGGAGCTGTTCCAGGGCCGCCTGGATCAGCAGCAGCGGAGCGCGCACGTTAATCGCCATCACCCGGTCAAACAGGGCGGCGTCCGTCGTATGAATATTGCTTCGCACAACCCAGGCGGCGTTGTTGACCAGGCCATCCAGGCGGCCGAAAGCCGCCAGTGCCGCCGCCACGATTCGTTCGGGCGCCTTCGCGTCCGACAGGTCGTCGATATGCAGGCAAGCGGCGGAACCCAGCGCGGCGGCGACGCGCTCGCCCACCTGGCGCTTCGAGCCGTGTATAAGCACCTTGGCCCCTTCCGCCGCGCAGCGGCGGGCGATGGCTTCGCCCACACCGGTCGTACTGCCGGTAACGATGATAACCTTGTCTTTCAAGCGCACGATCGGGCCTCCTCCCAGACTTTGTAAAATCCTCGCCGCCCCTCTTCGATAACCCGGGCCGGATCCGCCCGCCAGAGGGAATCGGGCAGATCGTGGCTGGAGAAAATCTCCAGACAATAAGCCCCCTTGTAACCCGCCCGCTCCAGGGCGCCGAGCAATGTCGGCCAGGGAATGATTCCCTGGCCCGGTAATACGCGGTCGCCCAATCGCCGCGGCTGTTCCCGCGGCCAGTCGCACACGTGTACGCCCAGGAGCTGTTGGCCCAGACCGGCGATCCGCCGGGCGATGTCCGGTTCGTGCCATACGTGCCATACGTCCAACATCAGGCCGAAATGGGGATGATCCACGTCTTCAATCAGCCGCAAAGCGTCCCCGAGTGTGCAGATAAACGTATCGGCATTCATCAGAATGGGATTCAACGGTTCAAACATGATTCGCACGCCATGATCGGCGGCGTACCTGGCCAGATCCGGGTAAAGTTTGCGGGCCGTCTGCTGTGCCAGACGAAAATTATGCCCCGGCGCATTGCCGCTGATGGTTACCAGCGGCAAATTCTCCCCCGGAAAACTCTCGGAAAATAGATCGATCGTTTGCCGGTACCGCCGCAACCGTTCCGCGGGATCATCTATATTCGGGCACATGGAGTCCTCGAAAAGAGCATGAACCCGCGGCTGAACGCTGGTAACTTTCAGCGGGCCTTCCTTGAGCCGGGCCAATTGCTCCCGCGCTTCGCCCCGGTCGGTAGAGAGTTTGCGTTCACAGACCTCGATGCCCGCCACGCCGAGCCGGCGATAGAGCGCCACATCCTCCTGGAAGCTCTGATCCCAGGTGGTGAACTCGCTGACGGAAAAAAACGGTAAAGGATCCATGGGTCTCCCGGTGTCTGGAATCATGGTTTGAGCAAAGCCTTGACAATCCGCCCGCTGTGCATTTTTTCAAAGGCCTCCTGCCATTGGTCCAATGCCCAGACGCCGCCGATGATCGGCGCCACGTCAAGTTGCGCCGAGGCCAGCAGGTCGATCACGCGTTCCCATATCGGCCAGTTATGGCTGAAACTGCCCTGCAATGTAATGTTCTTTTGTACCAGCGGGTCCAGCGAAAAACCCAGCGGCTGCGGTCCCCAGCCCACCTTGCTGATCCATCCGTTGGGGCGGACAATCCGCAACGCTTTTTGCAATATCGCCGAAACGCCCGCGGCGTCAATCACGCCGTCCACTCCCAGCCCGTCGCCTTGTCCGGCCCACTCGTCCAGGCCTTCGATCATCGGAAGGCAGCCGTATTTCCGGACCACTTCCAGACGGGTACGGTCGCGCTCCAGGCCGACAATGGCCACCGTTGCTCCGCAGAGCCGGGCCACCGCGGCGCATAGAATGCCGATGGGACCCGGGCCGAAAACCACCACGCGATCGCCGGGTTTGATGGCGGCGTTATAAACCACCGCGTGGTAGGCTACGCAGCATGGTTCCGTCAACGCCGCTTTCTCAAATGTCAGATTCGCCGGCAGCCGATGCAGGCACCGGGCGGGAACCCGCACGAAGCGGGTCATCGCCCCGTTCACGCCATAGCCGAATCCCTGGCGCGTCGGATCTAAATTGTACAGACCCTGGCGGGACATGGGGTTGTTCGGATCGATGACCGCCGCCGTCTCGCTTACCACGCGATCGCCCGGCTGCCATCCGACCGCGCGTTCGCCGGCCTCCTGGATCACGCCGGCGAATTCATGACCCAGAATCACGGGATAATTCACCGGCCAGCTATGATCGCCCGTCCATTGATGCAAATCGCTGCCGCACACGCCGACCGCCGCAACTTCCAGCAGTACGTCGTCCGGACCGATCGGGGGACGCGCTGTCGGGCGGAGTTCCACGCTATATCTGGCCGCTGCGAAATTGACCACCGCCGGATCACTCATTTTTTACTCTCCAGCTTTCGGAGCGGCTGGTTATTCCGTCGCTCCGGAAAGCATTGTAATCGTCTACGATTTTCCCGACCAACCGCACCCGTTTGATGTCGCCATGGGACGATATCTCGTCGCTCGCTCCGAGAATCAAGTGCGGCGCAAAGAGGTCAATACATTTTTTTGCGCAGTCGGATAATGTTTGTTCGCTGTAGGTGGGATCGAAAAAAACCGCCGGTATGCCGTCCAGCAGATACATATCGCCCAGGGCTTTTTTGGTTTCTTCCAACGTTACATCGCCCTGGGGCAGCGGGGTGATCGCTTCAATACCGTCCAGGCCGGTTTCCCTGGCATAAGGCAGCAACGGCTTGCACAGCCCGTCCCAGTGCGAGCAAACGAACTTGCCGGCGGCATGCAGCCGCCGGCTCCATCGCTGATACAAGGGCAGAATATGCCTCTCAAAGAGCCTGGGAGACATGGTTCCGGCGTGCAGATTATCTCCAAAATTAACCAGATGAATCGGGCTGGCGTTGATCTCTTCGATGAGCCGTTCTTTCCATAGGATCAGGGCCTCAAAATAGCGCTCGCACGTCGCCGGGTAATCCTGCAATGCGTAGGTTGCGGCCTCGATTCCCATGTCGTTGATATATAAATGCTGGAGCGTGGTGCGGGGCAAATTCATCGTCGGGGCGCCCAATCCGCGCCACCTGGCCGCGACGCCGTCGAACATCCGCTGATCCCAGGACCAGACCATCCGCTCCGTCCGCCAGGCGGCAACTTTCATTTCCTGTTCGTCGGAAACAGGCCACTTGATCGGCTTGTGCCAGGGACTCTCCTTGCTGCGGCGATAAATGGCGCGCTGGCTGCCAACCGGCGTGTCCCAACACAGTTCATAGTCGCTCGCATCAAGATCCCTCTTGGAAAACCGCACCGCCGCATCTTCTTTGCACTTGAAAGCGCTTTCGTATTCATACACCCGGTTGGAACAGCCCAGCGCGCGGTAGATCTGGGGCAGGGACATTCCCGTATAAGGCGCGGGCAGAGCTTCGCCGGAGAAAATTTTGTCGTCGTACCACGCCAGAATACGCGGCTGCCAGATGATTTTGCCCCCGGCTTTTCCGAAGGCTACGTCAAGATGCAATTGCGCAAGATCAAGATGGCTATGATCGGTGGGACGAACTGCCGTTCCTGTGGGCGGGGTGCTCATGTCTTTGGTTTTTTTTCCTCTCCATACGCGTGCACTTTTTGACAGATCAGCCGCAGGGATTCTTCGACATTGCCGCCGGCTCTCTTGAAAGAGTCGGCGTCAATCGTCAGAGGCGCTCCGAGCACAACCAGCGGCGCGCCGTATTCGGGCGTGCGCACCGCCTGCTCAATGTTCAGCCCGCCGACCGCCTGTACCGGTACGCGCACCGCGGCGACCACCTCCCGCAGTTGATCCAGGGGACTCGGCGGGCGTTGTCCCCGCGCCGCAATGCCGCGGCGTTCGTCGTAGCCAATGTGATGGATGACAAAATCGCAGCCCATCTCCTCCAGGTAGCGGGCGCCCGCCACCATGTCCGGGCAAGCCAAATTGTCGCCCATCACTTTCAGATGGTAATCGCGTCCGGCTTTGACCACGCAGCGGATGGTTTCTTCCTGCGCCCGCGCCATCACGACTACATGGGTAGCGCCGGCTTGGGCCATTAACTCCGCTTCCAGGTAGCCGCCATCCATGGTCTTCAAGTCCGCCACAATCGGTATATCCGGAAATTCCCTTCGCAGCGCCCGCACGCCGTTCATACCTTCCGCGATGATCAGGGGTGTACCGGCCTCCAGCCAATCGACCCCGGCGCGCAGGGCCATTTTGGCGGTATCGAGAGCCTCCGCAATTTGGATTACATCAAGGGAGATTTGCACGACTGGCCGCACGGCTCGGTTCCTTTATGCACAACAGTTCCGACCGCTTTCGACAGAAGAAACTTTTCGGGTTATACGTGGTGCATGATGTTTTGGTCAAGCGAGTCTCGCACGCAATGCCAAGAGGGGGCATGACCGATTACGCGGCTGCGTTTCAAACGGGGAGCGGGCATCTTGCCCGACTGGAAGGTAATAACTTGGCGGCCTGGAAGGCCGCCCCCCATAGGCCCGCGGCGGCGCCGCCGCTCTACTTTCAACTTTCTACTTTCCTCCCGCGGCGCAGCCGCCGCTCTACTCTCAACTTTCTACTTTCTTCCGCCTGCGCATCAGCAACACCAGCCCGCCAGCCGCCAGCAGCACCAGCGTGGTTGGTTCGGGCGTGGGGACGGCCGTGACCTGTAAGCCCAGTGTGTCCGCAGTTGGCGTAAAGTCAAATGAGTAACCATCGACGTTCAGTGGGCCGGAATTGGTGTTGGTGAACGAGCCGCTGATGCCGCTGGCCATCAGAAAAGTAAACTTATCGCCCACGTTGGCGGTAAAGCCGCTCTCCAGATTAAGCACAAGCTCACCACCCAGCGTCGCCGAACCGTTGGCGCTTATGGTGTCATACTGGCCGGTCCCCGTTCCCGTCAGGCCGATGTCCAGGATGCTCGAGGAAGTGAGAATCATGTTGCCGGGCACGTACATCGAGCTGGGATCCAGTACGACCGTGCCGCTGTTGGTGAAATCGCCGGAGAAGTTGAACGTGGCGCCATTCTCCAATTTGAAGGTACCGCTGTTGCTGGTCAAACCGGAAATTGCGTTAAACGACGTGCCGCTGCCTTTAAGGATAATCGTGGCGGCATTGGTGGTGATGTTCCCTCCCCCAAGATTCATGGAAGCGTTGGCGTCAACAATCCAGGTGCCGCCGGTGAGCGTGCCATTGGAAACGTTGGTGACGGTCCCGCCGTCCGCGGTGATGGTATTTCCAGCAGCGGCCTGCACGGTGCCAACATCGGCGTTGGTGAACGTGCCGCTGTTGAAATGCAGGGTACCATTGGTGGCGGCGACGGTACCGTTGTTGGTGAGGGTAGAGCTTTGCAGATAGAAATCGCCCCCCGAATCGGTATTGATCACGCCGTTATTGACCATGGGCGCGGTGATCGAACCGCCCGCACCGCCGGCGATGGTCTGCCCGGCATCCACGGTAACCACAGCGTTGTTGGCCGCGCTGATCGTGCCACTGCCATAATAGTAGCTGAAGGCCACTTTCCCGCTGCCGGATAAGTCTCCGGAGCTTGCGAAAACAAGCGGCTGGCCGCCATGGGCGAGGAGGATGGTGCCGTTGTTGGTGATGGTTCCGTTGGCCGCCAGGGCGCCGCCGTTGGTGGCGAGGGTGCTGCCGGCCGAAATCGTCACGCCATTAAGCGTTGTTGTGTAGCTGTCAACTTGAAGCTCGCCGCTGCCGCTGCTGGAAAGAGTTCCTCCGTTCACCGTGGTATTGTAGTAGAAGTTCACGATGCCGCCGGCCGCGGAGATCGTACCACCGGTGTTGTTGACAGTTAGAACCGAGCTTGATGAAAAGTTGGCGTCGTAGCCGAAAGCCAGGTTTCCGCTGGGATTCGTTGCCTCCAGAGTGCCGGTGTTGGTAATAGTCGTAGTCAGGTCAGAGGGCGTGGTGGTGAAGTTCAGAGTGTTATTTGTATCAGCGTTCATGGTGCCGCTATTTGTGATATTACCGCTGATCTGCCCGAGGCCGTGAATAGTGGCGTTGTTGGTCAGGCTGGAAGTGCTGTCAGTACTCAGAGTGCTGCCCGCGCTGGCCATGTGAAGGCCGCCGCTGCCGGCAAGCGTGACATTCCGGCCGCCGCTGATGGAAATCCCGCCACCATTCTCAATATCCCCGTTGACGGTAATGGTCCCTTGCAGCGCCAGTGTGCTGGAATTGTTCAGGATCGAGCTTGGCGTAATGCTCACACCATTCAGGGTGACGGTGCCGCTGGTATTGATGTAATCGCTGTAGGTGCTCTGATTGCCATCCGAACTCAGCGTTCCGCCGGTGACCGTTACGCCGTTTTCGATATTGATCTGGCTGCCGGTGCTGCCAGCGCTGCCGGTAGCGTTAATTATGCCGCCGGTGTTGTTGAATGTCATGGCGTTGCCGTCGCCGATTTGCAGTGAATCGCCGCCGGTGGCCTCCATGGTTCCTTTATTGGTATACGCGGTGGTGGTCGTGGTGATGCTGTTGTCGTAGTTGTAGGCGTTGGTCAACAATACCATGGGGTTGCCGCCATAGCTGGCGTCGATAGTTCCTTTATTAATTAGATCCGCGCTGATGTAGCCGGCGCCGTTGATTATCTGGTTGGCGCCCACGGTCAGGGTGGGGGTGGTAGCGTCGGACAGGAGTACCGAGGCGGAGTTTTGCAGGGTCAGAGTTCCGGTGCCCGTGATGCTCGTGCCACTGCTTGAGAAAATCAGGTCGGAGTAAGCGCCTCCGCCGCCTTCCACGGCTACCGTGCTGTCATTTTCCAGTGTGCCTCCAATGACGAAGAACACGTTGTAGCTCCTTATCCCTCCGGAATTGTCGGCATAGACCTGTAGCTTGGCGCCGCTCTGCACGGTGACGTTATTGATATTGACGTACCCACCACTATTCTCATCGCAGGCAGTGCCTGTCTCAATGATGGCGTCGTCAGTGGCGGCGGGGACTGAGCCGCTGCTCCAGCCCGCGGAATCGGACCACTTTGCGACGCCGTTCGGACCCACCGGCAGGAGCCACGTGTCCGTCGCGGCCTGTGCGGAGGATGTGGCCCAGGCGGTGGCCAGCGCCAACAGGGCGCACTTACCGATTAAAACGCAACGATTCACTTTCATGATTGCAACTCCCTGTTCCAAAACACTCCAAAATTCCGGGTTGCACGCGCCGAGACATGATGTGGCTCCACGGTGCGGCGAACCACGTAGTACTTTTACTTTGTCAGTTCATAGATGAGATTTTGCCTCTTCCCGCGGCACGATGCAATACGGGAATAGACGTAGGCTCCGCGTCCGCGGCGCAGCCGCTGCTCTCCTTTCAATTTTCTATTTTCTTCCGCCGGCGCGCCGCTCATGGATAGACCTGACCGCGGCGATAAGAGTGTCCAAGACTTTGCGCGCGACAAGGTAGAACTCGTTGTGTTACTCATTTTTTTTCCCCCATAAAAAGCTAACGCTCCCATAAAAAGCTACCGGTAGTAAAAACAAACCACTATATTACAGTATAAACGGATTTATAGGCAATGGCAAAAAAAGTAAAAATTTTTAGGAAATGAGGCAAGCCAGTCGACCTACGGGCAAGTTTCCGCGCATAGAGCGGAGCAATTTATGAATGGTGCATTGCACAACACTCGCGCCAAATGCGAATAATGGGAGAATTATAGGACCAAATTTATGGGACGTTTATTTCTTTCATGGCATGATTTACACTCCACGCGCCGCGCTCTGTTATGAAATCGTCCGGGCGCGAAGCCGGGCCGCGGCGACGGCCCGCATCGCGAATCAAGATGGCTATGATCGGTTGGACGACCTGCCGTTTCTGTGGGCGGGGTGCTCATGTCTTTGGTTTTTTTTCCTCTCCATACGCGTGCACTTTTTGACAGATCAGCCGCAGGGATTCTTCGACATTGCCGCCGGCTCTCTTGAAAGAGTCGGCGTCAATCGTCAGAGGCGCTCCGAGCACAACCAGCGGCGCGCCGTATTCGGGCGTGCGCACCGCCTGCTCAATGCTCAGCCCGCCGACCGCCTGTACTGGGCAGGCAAGATGCGTGCGCTACAAGAATTAGCGGCGCAACCGCCGCTCTCCTTTCAATTTTCTATTTTCTTCCGCCGGCGCACCGGTAATCCCAAACCGCTCCCGATAGCCATCGGGACCAGCAACGCCACCGCAGGCCGGTTCGAGCCTGCCTCTTCTGCCCTGCCGCATGTACTACTACAACGAACCTTCGGATTTAAGTGCAGCAAATATGTTGGGTTATAATCGATCCGTGCGACGAGACTTCCCGCGCTCGCCAATATTATCGGAGGTCGTGTCCAGTAATGGTTTTGTGAAGCAAGTGGCGGAGTTTTTTATTGGCACAGGTTCGTTGTAGTAGTACTTAACGATGAACGGGGCGACGCGGATCCCGGCGGCGCCCAAAACCTGGAGCAGGCGTTATCCAATAACTTCGCCAGCCCGCACCATGACCTTGATCCGGGATTCCACGCCGAGGCTCTGGATGATGTTTTCGACGTGCTTTTCGACTGTTCGGGGACTTAAGCCCAGGAGGTAACCGATTTCCCGGTCCGTCTTCCCCTGCACCAGCCACGCCACAACCTCGGCCTGGCGCGGCGTCAGGCCCAGGGCTTGCAGTTGCAGCGCGTGGCCGGCGACGCTGTGCTCGCGGAACAGCAGCGTAAACGCGCCATCGATACGGGTGGCCAGGCGCACCATCAGCCATCGTCCCGGTCTGTATTCCACCAGGGGCAAACAGGAGATGGTCCCGCCGACCGCATGACCCAGCCAGTCCCCTATCTCGGGCGGAAGCCGGTTCGAAGGCCGCCGGGGGGCCGGATAGTAGACCGATAAAAGACGCCTCGCTTCCAGCGAGGCCGATAGAATCGAGCCATCCGAACCAACCGTGATGGAGCCGAGGCCCGCATGTTCGAGAATTTCACCGTCGTGCTTGCGCTCTCGTCGGAGTCTGGCGATCAGCTGCGCCGTGCGATGCGCCTGCCGCAGATGCGGCCGCAGCAGATCAAGCATGGCCCGCTCCGTGTCGGAAAAATCCCTGCGGCGCCGATTCAGGGCGATGCCGGCGACCGCGCCTGGCCGGGAGGCTACGCCCACGGCCATTTGGTGTTCGACCCCGACGCGCCTGAAAAATTCGTTATACAGCCCCGTGCGGTGAAACTGGTCCTTGGTAAGAAAGTCGGACAGGCACAGAGCGCGGCAGCCGGGGTGACGATGCGTGTAACCGATCAGCGGGTGTTCGTGAATGTGGCGCTCAAACGCCAGGAGCTGTTCCCGCGTGTAGGAATCTCCGAGGAAGGCCGCCCGCAACATTCTCTGCGGCCGGATCGCTATCTCGTTGTATCCGGCGCAGTCCACCGCGAGAAGTTCCACGATCGCCTTCAGGACGCGTATGGGAAATTCCTCCGGATCGCCGTCCGCATGGATCGATGCGATACAGCAGGAGAGCTTGCGGAATTGATCGGCGTTCAGGCCTCTCATCGGTGCTCCTCTCTATTGCAGGTCCCACCGGATGCTCCCGGATTTGCCACGTTCGCCCGGTTTGCCGACGGATTTTCCTTCCCCGCATCGCCGGCGGTTCGGAAACGCCCGCTGGCAATTAGTGTATCCTGTTTGCGCCCAAGTATCAACATCAACAAGAGCGTGTTATTAATGGTTTCAGCGATTGGCCACAAAATGCTCGCGCGCCGCCACCGCCTTATAACTAAGCCAGTTGGAAAGAAACCGCATGTAGGTCTGGGTGACAATCTGGCTGCCGGCGTATCGCTGGAGGACCGGTGCGTGAAGCATGTTGACCGGAATCGGATGCACCGCGACGAGTTGCATCACGAATACCTCCAGGCGTGATCCAATATTCACGCTTGTGGTTGGTTTTTCGACCGATGGTTTGGGCGCTCCAGAAATGGCGATTTTCCCGGCCTTCACCCCGGAGGCCGGTGAAGCCGATGCGTCCGTGGCACGAGTTCGGCGGGCATGGTCCTGGGTACGCTGGTTCCGGAGAGCGAGCTTGAAAGCCGCGCGTGTCAGTTGGCGCAGCCGCCCACGAATGCCGGGAATCTGTGCCGGTGCGATGCGGTAAACAGGCTCGCCCAGATAATTATACCCCAGCGGGCTTTCCACATCCGGCGCCAGGGCGGTAAACGCCGGCGGCGTAGTCAGGGGCAGACCTTTGGCTCTGGCCAGCGCCGCCAGAGATATTTTTCCGGCTTGGTCAGCCAGTCTGCGGCCGCGGCGGATGTTCAATTGGTATGCCGCGAGCAATCGGGCATCACGCGCCACGGCCGTGCGGACTTGGGCAAGCGATGTCGGATCGTGGGCGGGACTCACGGCGGTTATGCGGTAAATATATTCATTGCCGTGTCGATCCTCGAGCACCGGCCCTTCACGCCCCGCCTGCAAGTGCAGCAACAGGCCAATGCCTTTGGCGTGGGGATCCAACTCATGAATTTTCAGCGCCAGCGTGCGCAAACCCAGGGGCGTGTTCCATCCGCTTAGCTTCGTAACCGCCTGGCCGATGCCGCGCAGGCTTGCCAGGCCGGCCGAATCGAGCCAGTGATTCCAGCGGCCTGTTTCCGGTCGGTAATGAAACCGGTTTGCCAGCGCCAGGGAAAGGCGATGATATGACAGCCACTTGGATCGTGGCAAGGGCTTATAAAAGCCGCTGATCTCGGGGTTTTTCCACACCTTGGCCGTCTGGTGCAGCGTCCAATCCGTCATACGGTGAAAAAGAATATCAATGTGGCTATCGAGCTGCCGGCGAATCAGGAGGTTTTTGACTTGTTCGAAAGTCTTGTATTGAGGGTGGGCCGGCGCGGTGGTGGTTGCTTTTTTTGGTTTAATTATAAACTTGTTCAAATGGGCCTTGTAATACCGGTAAGCCGTCTGTACATCCGCCAGGGTTGGTTGCATGGCGGCGCGAACGGCGGCGCGGTCAAATTTCATGAACTCGAGTTTCACTCGATTTGGGTACCGGTAGCCGAAGGGATAATGATGGCCGTCGATCTGTGGCGGCTCTCGGGACTGGTTCGGATTCCACGGCAATACCCCGCGGTAAGTCGTGAAAAGATGCGCGCGCATAGCCGCGGATGGCGCCGGCTGGGAAGCGGCGATATGGGCCGCGGAAAGGCGCACGTAATCAATCCGCACCTTTGAAGAAAGTTCGCTGATGTAATGCAACAACTGCGGTTGGCTGGGCAGCGCTGCGCCGTAGGCAAAATCAGCCAGTTGATTGATGGCGTCAAGATCCGCCACCGCCTGCACCACATTTTCCCGAACGTAGACCGAGTTTTCCAGCAATGCCGCCACCTGCCGCAGGACACTTTTGCTCTGCAACTGGTCGCGCACGTCTTGAACATTCGCCAGGAACCCATTGCGCGTTGCTTCGTGTAACAGCAGATAAAACTGGAGGCTGGCCCGGGAAAGGCTGCGGCCGCTGAGCCACCCCAGTCGATCCGCAAAATAGGGGATTCTCCGTAGCACATTCACATCTATTTGCGCCTGCGTAAGCTGGCCGTTGGTCAACGGGTGGCCGTCGAGCTTGCCCACCACAAAACCCGCGCCGCTGGTCCCCATGCTGGCGGTGTAGGATATACCGACAAGAAAGGTGATCATGAGGATCACGCCGAAGAAAGCCATCAGCGGCTTGCTGTACTTGCGCATTAACTTGATCGACATACCGGGCATTTCCCATCGCGAACCGGTTTAGCCGGCGTTTCCGCTTACGGCATTTCCGCAAAAACATAAGCATAAACCAATTGCGGAGGATGGTAAATCAAGCTGCATTTCACGGTGGCCGGCGAAGCTGGGCGGCGATGTGCTGGAGTATCTCCGCCATCGCCCGATGGCGCGGCCCGTCCGGGGTGTTCCAGTAGATGACGGCGCCGGCGGCGATCTGGGCTTCGATCCGCCGGCAGGCGCCGATCACGGTGGAATGGTTGCGCCCGCCGATGGCGCGGCCGATATCGGGGAAACTCATGTGGGAATGCTGCCGGGCAAGATACATAGCCACCGCCCGCGCGGTCGCGGTAAGTCGCCGGCGGCTGGCGCCCATCAGCGCGCCGGGTGGAATGGCAAAAAAATCGGCGGCGGTTTTCACGATGCGGTCGATGGCCACGGGCGCCGGCGGTCGCAGCCGATCGTGAAGTTCACGGATCAGCAGGGTGGAGGAAGACTTGCCGGAAGCGTTGCCGGTCGCGCGCTCGCCCAGTTCGCTCCGCGCGACCATCTGTACGGCCAGGCCCTCCAGTTCGCGCACGCTGGCCACGGGCGCCTGCGCCAATTGCATCAGAACCAGGTCGCTCACGCGCCACTGGCGGTGGTTCAAAAATCGGCGAAGAATTTCCAGGCGTGTGGGTAGATCGGGTGGATCGATCCGGATGACCATGCCGCTGACGAAACGGCTTCGCAGCGCTTCGCTCAGCGCGGCAATATCGCGGGGCGACGAGTCACATGCGAGAATCACCTGGCGGTTGTTGGCGTCGATCTGGTCGAAGGTGTGAAGGAATTCCTCCTGCGTGCGGCGTTTGCTGGCGAAAAAGTGCACGTCGTCGATGGCCAGCAAGTCGGCTTGCCGCAGGCGCCGGCGAAAACTTTCCATGCGATTGGCCTTGATCGCTTCGAGGAACTCGTTGGTGAACTGTTCCCCGGTCAGATACAGCCAGCGCTTTTCCGGATGCGCCTGGCGCAAGTAATGACACACGCCCTGGAGCAGGTGCGTTTTACCCAGACCGCACTGGCCGTGGATGAATAACGGGTTGAACTCTCGGCGCGGATCATCCGCCACGCGCCGGGCCGCATGATAAGCAAGCTGATTGGTCGGTCCGGCGACAAATTCCTCAAGTCGATAGCGTGGATTCAGGCTGGCGCCGCCGGCCTGCCCGACAGGCCGGCCCGCCGGGGCGCAATCCGGGCGGGGAGGCGCCGGCGGGGCGGAATCAGATCGGGAATCGCCGGCGGTCGGCGGGACCGCCAGTTCGATCAGAAGCTCCGGTTCCCCGCCCAATACGGCTTGCGCGACCGCGCGAATATCCTGAAAAAATTTGTTGCGAATCCAATTGGCGGCGAAGGCGTTGCCCACCACCACACGCAGATGATGACCTTCGGCGATCCAGCGCGTCTTGCCGTCAAACCATTGCTCAAAGCGGATCGGGCCGATGCGCCGCCGCAGAAGATCGGGTATTCGGGCCGAATATTCCGTGGGGGCGATAAAACCAGCGGTTTGCTCCCTGGCGGGCGCGGCAACGGACATGAGCGACTCCTTTCCCGACGTGTATGACGAACCAACCGGCGGACACCACCTGCGGTGAAGCCGCCGCCGGGAAACCGTCCTGGTCGTTCAAACGCGTGGGCGATCCGTCGCCTTCCCGATGAAATTTCGCTCCCGCCGCCGCGGGCGGTTGCTCCCCGCGCCGCCGGCGCTTCTCAGGCGGCGCCGCGGAACCCGCCGGCGGAGGCGCGGTGGAGAGAAGCGGAAGCAATATAACTATAATTACTATATATCAACAATTCTAAACTTCCATTAAACATGAGGCGCGGCAACTTTCCCGCCCTGAACCAGCGGCGGCCGGTTCCGTCCGGCCGCCGCGTGTTGCTTTCCCGCGCCCGTGCGGTTGTTTTTTTTCCGCGGCCGCGGGAAGTCGCCTCGGCTGCCATGTATTAGCATTTGGCGAGGGCTGTTCGCAAGTGATATTTTTCAATTTTCTTATCCACAATATGCCAGTTCCGGGAGAAACCGGAACTTATGAAAATAAAAAATACTTTTGCACCGGTTACGCACAAAGTCCCTGAAAAATTGTGCATAAATTGTCGCTCCCGCCGGTTAACCCCGGATGGAACAAGAAGTTATGCGTCCCGCGGCGCCGCGCCGCGCACCGCGCCGATCAGTACGCGTCGTTCGCCGGTAACCCGGTAATGAGCGCGGCGGTACAGCCGCAGCGCCGGCGTATTGGCCTTGTCCACCGCCAGAACACACCACCGGCTGTTTCGCTTTGCCATGGTATAAAGAACATACTTCATCAGGGCGGTTCCCATGCCGCGGCGCCGGACCTGGGCTTTCACCCCAAGATAGACCACCTCCAACGTTTCGCGCTGGCTATGCCAGGCCATCAGCAGTGCCCCGAGAGGGCGCCGGTTCTCCATCGCCAGCAGCCACAGCGACGGATCGAACACCGCCGCCGCCTGATATCCGGCGATGACATCGTCTATGGAGCGAAGGCCGGTAAGCAGGGGACAGTCCAGGGTATTTTCATAGCTGGCCACAATGGTGCGGGCGAAAAGCTCGTGGTTGGCGGGGGAGTAAGGCGTCAGGGTTATCCCGGTTGGCAAGGCCGACCGCGGTTCGAACAACGGGCGGGTTCGCTGCATGTAATACAGATTCGCCAAATCCACAAAACCGCCGGCATGAAAGGCTGAAATTGAAAAAAAATCTTCGATATCCGCCACTGCCTGCGCCAACACCACGCCCGCGACACGGGCATCGCCGGCGGCGGCGGCGATACAGGCGCCGGTGGCGTCCCCGGACTCCGGTCGACAATTCCGATTCGTGATGTAAAAAAGGGCGGATCTTCCGGGATGCGGTATCCAGAGGCACGCGGCAATAACCCGTCCTCCGGCGATCGCCAGAACCTGCCGTGCTGTATTCACGTTATGGCGGAGGCAGTAGGCTTCCAACGACTCGCGCCGGCGCCGGGTTTGTGAATCGCAGGATTCCGAAACATCTTCCGGCCCCCGCAGAATGCACTGAAGACCACGCCGGGCCAGTTCCGGCGATCCGGGCCGTACCAGGTCGTAATATTTTGTCAGCCTGCTCATGATGCGAATTCCGCCGGCTATCGGGACGCCGCCGCCCGCAACACACGATACTGCGGCTTATGGGGCGAGTCTCTTCCCAGAAGGCGCAGGATTGCAAAAGTCGCCACGGAAATGACGCCAAGAGCCAGAATAACCAGTGCGGCAAGTGGTTGACCATTGGATGCCAATAATACCGAATCATAAATGAACAACCAAAACAGGCCGATCTGCATCACGCGTTGGCCTCTTACGCGCGGGGGTATTTTACGATTGAAGAATATTACGCCGGCCCATAGGAAATACGCGGTGAAAGACAGCCCCAGCCCCAGCGCGTCGAGCAGAAAAAGGCGATTGATCTGATGCCAATATACCATGGCCGCCAACATCAGGCCGTTGAGGAACAGAAGGCCGGCTGGAATGGCGGCCACATCCTTGAGCTTCAGTCGCGGCCGCTTGGATTCCAGGTAATAAGCCGCCGCGCCGGCCAGGGTGATATGCGTAAAGAGCAACATGGACAGCAGAAGAAAATGGGAATTTGGTTTGCCGATCAGACAATTAAGCGCGCGGATCAGGCCCAGAGTAAGCAGACCGATGGCGCCCAGATATTTGGCCGCGGCATTGTAAAACACGATCAGCAGGGCCACTCCCATCGCCAGCAGCAGCGAAATGGGCATAAGGACGTGCCGCTGATAAACGATCAACATGGCCGCGGAAAACAGGCTCAGCAGAAGAAAAAGCAGGCTCAAAACGGTGGCCGCGGCCGGTGAAATTCGTCCGCTGGGAATGGGCCGCCACGGCGCAAAAAGCCGATCGCGGCGCGCATCGAGTAAATCGTTGAGAACCATGCCGAAACTGTACAGGAAAAAGGAAGTTGCCCCGGCCAGGATCAGGGACACAACCGGGTTGGCCGGCGCCGGACGGCCGGGACCATGGAGGAACATGATGGTCCATGTGTCGGCAACGGCTGTAAAAGCCAGGGCGACTCGCATCAGTTGCAGGGTGGCTAGAAAACGCGACATCAGGAAATCCGTCTCCAGGAGTACTTTGCACCGCGGATACATTGTTAAGTGTACCTGTTCGACGGACTTTTTTCGTCCCGCCGCCTTGCCGTCGGCCGGAGGTCTTGACACGCGATACCGATTCTTGACGCTCCGGCTGCCGGATGTTAGGTTCAGATGATCCGCCGCAAGGAATCTAAAGATTCACTTAACGGCGTTAAGGAGATTCCCATGTGCTTCCGTACGGTCCGTTTGGGCAATCGCAACATTTCGCTTTTCACTCTCATCCTGGCGGGCGTGTTCGCCGCGGTGTTCGGTTTGGCAGGCCCGGTTATTGTGGCTGGTTCCGTCCAGGTTCCGGCTGCGACCACCGCGCCGGCGACAGAGCCGGCGTCAACACCAGCCTCCCGTTCCGTCAACATACTGATACCCTCGCCAAGCCCCTCGCTTCAGGCAACCACCAGGCCCGGTCGTAAGTACAGCGCCGTCTCCTCCAAGGCTTTGTCCAGGAAGCCATTTGTCGGCGCGGTGAACGCGACGGATGTCAATGTTCGTAGCGGACCGGGAATGGCCTATTACCCCATGGGACAATTGACGCGGGGCGATCTGGTCAGAGTAGTCGGGACGGTCAGAAGTTGGTATCGCATTGCCGCCCCGGTCGGAACGCGCTGTTATATAGCCGGTCAATACGTAAAACTCGCGCCTGCGGGTGCGAGCGGTCGCGTGACGGCGGACTTTGTCAATCTACGCGCCGCCAGCGCCATGGCGCCCGCCAGCCATTATGCGGTAGTAGGACTGGTGCGCCGGGGCACGCATGTTTCTATCACGGGCCAATCCGGAAAATTCCTCATCATTCGACCACCGCATGGAACCACGTTCTATATTGCCGCCCGATTTATCCGGCCTGCGGCGGCAGGTAGCGTTTACGTGACCGCCCGGATTAAGATGCCCGCCGGTTTTCATGGGCCAGGTCTTGCCACGCGGTTGGCTTCTTCCGCTGGCACAGGCGGTGCGTCCGCCGTGACGACCCAACCAGCCGCCACCACGCAAGCGGTCGTACCACTGCCCTCCCGCGGCGTTTCCACATCATCCGGCGTACCTGCTCCGACCAGCCGGCCCGCGGTTATTCCCGTTATTCCCGGTCTGGTGGCGCCGGCGCCGCAGGTTTCCTACAATCAGCCCGCCTACACCGCATTCAGCCGCCTCAATCACAAAATTCAGCTGGAATTCCGCAAGCCGCTGCTGCAAGAGCGGCATCTGGCGTCGCTTTTGAAAGGCTACCAGAACTTGCTTAAACGTCCCCAATTGCCGCCATCAGTGCGGCGGGGCAGTATCGCGCGCATTAAATTGCTCAAAAAGGAACTCGCTATCCAAAAACTGGTTGAGTCGGCCGCGAAGACGCCACCGATTAAGCAGGTGATCGCTCCCTATCAACAGCAATGGAAAAAATCGCAGGAAGAGATTGCCAAGGCATACGAAAATGCGCCCTACCTGGCCAAGGGTGTTCTCAAAACCAGTCAGGCCATCAAAGATTACGCACTGGTCGATCCGGCAACCGGCCGGGTGATCGCCTACCTTGTGCCGGCCGGGAAAATAGCGATTTCCAAGCTGCTCGGTTCTTATATCGGTGTTAAAGGCGAAGTGATCAGCAAAACCGGTATGACGGTCAAGGTGATTCAGGTTATCAGTGCCACGCTTTTGCCGCCACCCCATATCCGGCGTGCGCCCGGCGGCGGAGGTTCCCGGTCCGCACCCTGAGCCTGAGCCGCGCATCTTAATTTCTTGCTGCTTGCCGCAGACCCGGTGCGATGGGATTACCTGTTTACCTGCACCATATTCTCCTGGCGCGCGGCGATTGCCCGCGTGCCGGTTCAGCCGGCAATGCGAGTCCCCTCCATCTCCGGGCGAATAGCGGCGCGATGAACGGCGGCGAGTCGGTCCGCGAATTTTTTTTCCTTGCGATTGATGAATCCCTTCCGATGATACGCATATCCCGCGATCAGCGGGAAAGCCAGTGTGGCTTCTGCGTAGACCATCTGCTCGAAAATTGTGTCCACCTTTCCCCAGCTGCTCGCCTCGCGCAGGGTGGAACTGGAAAGCGCGCCATCGCGCACGTCGGCGACAGTGATCTGAATGGCGTATTTGTGCATGGGAGCGTCCGCTCCGAGAATTTCCGCCGCCACAACAATGTCCTGGGCGAAATTTTTCGGAACGCCGCCGCCAATCATCACAATCCCCGTTTCCCGGTTCATTACCTTGATCTGCGTGATTTCGCGGAAATCCTTGGCGGAATCGATGCTGACGTGGCCGGCGGGGCGGTTGATCTGGTGGACCACCAGACCGAAGCCCGCCGAGCAATCGGAAAATGCCGGGCAGAAAATCGGAACGCCTTTTTCATGGGCGGCCAGCACGATGCTGTCGCGATTCTTGGCGTTATCCACCAGGTAACGCCCCATCTCCTGAATAAATTCCCGGCTGGAACAGGGACCGGCGGGCATGGAATCCGCGATGAACCGTATGGTGTCGTCGCAGATGCGCAGCTCGTCTTCGTCAATGTACGTGTCGTAAATACGGTCAATATGCAGGTCGCGCAGAACGGCGTCGTCGGCATAAGACGACCCGATATAATGTCGAAAACCCAATGCTTCAAAAAAATCCTGATCCACGATGTTGGCCCCGGTGGAAACAATCACGTCCACCATGTTGTTTCGCACCAGATCGACGATCACCTTCTTAAGTCCGGCGGAAATCAGCGATCCGGCCAGCGTCAAGATCACCGCGCACGGAGTATCCCGCAACATGCGGTCGTAAATATCCGCCGCCCGGTACAGATCACGCGAAGTAAACGCCATCGACTTCATCGCTTCCACCAGGGGAACAATGCCCGGCTGGGTGACGATATCGATGTGCTCTATGGTCTGCCGCAGCAGGTCTTTACGGTTGATTGAAGCCATGTTCGGTTCCTTTTCAGTTCGCCAATCTTTCGGATGGGCGATTCTCCAATAAAATCATCCGCCCGGGCGGGCGGCGCGGCATCAGGCTGAAAAAGCGTTGCGGTGATAGCGCACCACCGGCTTGCCGCCGGGCGGCCAGATCACCGCCGCCACGTCAAACCGCGGATTCCAATGCTCCAGCCGGCGACTGACGATGAACCAGCGGGCGGAGCGTACCAGGAATTTTCTTTTTTGCGCGCCCAAAGTCATTTCCGGCGGGCCGGCGCTTTCATCGCGGCGCGTACGCACCTCAATGAACACCATATCCGAACCGTCCAGCGCGACCAGATCCAGCTCGCCTCCCGGACAGCGTACATTTCGTGCGAGCAGTTTCATGCCCAGTTCGCGCTGGACATGTCCCGCCACCACGCGCTCGCCCCGAACGCCCAGCGGTTGGAAACGATGGAACTTTTCCAGCCATCGCTTGTACGGCATCCCACGCCTCCGCTACGCCGTTTGGCGTATCAGCCCGCCTTCTTGCGGGAATAATAGCCCGGTAACGGACGCCCCAGTTTTTCCCAGTGGGCGTTGACCGCATCCGCTTTGCCCGCGCTGTTGAGCATGTGCAGCTTTCGCCGCACCATGCCGAGAATCGCCTCGCGGGCGGGACCAAGGTAATTTCGCGGATCAAACTCGGCCGGCTTGGTGGCGAACACCTCGCGGATTTTGGCGGTCATTGCCAGCCGCAAGTCGGTGTCAATGTTCACTTTGCACACGCCATATTTGCGCGCCGCCATGGCGATCTGATCTTCGGGAACTCCCCTGGCGTTGGGCATATTGCCGCCATATTTATTCACCAGGTCGATGAATTCCTGCGGCACGCTGCTGCTGCCGTGCATCACCAGCGGCAGACCGGGACAGGTCTTCATGATCTGCTCGATGCGGTTGAACGCCAATTTGGCCTCATGTTTGAATTTGTACGCGCCGTGGCTGGTACCGATGGCCACCGCCAGGGAATCAATACCGGTTTGTTGCCAGTAGTCCGCCGCCTGTTTCGGATCGGTCAGGAATTTCTCCACGTTTTTTTCATACTCGGCGGCATCCATGCCGACGACGTCTTCCTCAATGCCGCCCAGCATCCCCAATTCCGCCTCCACCACCACGCCGGCCGCGTGCGCTATCCGCACCACCTCTTTCGTGAGTCGCACGTTGGCGTCGTAAGGATGGTGGCTGCCGTCGATCATCACGCTGGTATAACCATCGTTGATGCAGGTTTTGATCAGATCCACCGTATCGCCGTGATCGCAGTGGATCGATATCGGCAGCTGGGGGTATTCCTCCACCGCCGCATCGATGATGTGCCGGAGATAGCGGATATTGGCGTATTTTCGGGCGCCCTTGGAAATCTGCAGGATGCACGGGCTTTTTTCCTTGGCGCAGGCTTCCACAATGGCCTGGGCCAGTTCCATGTTGTTCACATTGAATGCGCCGATGGCGAAGCCGCCGTCATAGGCCAGGTCGAACATTGGTTTGGTGGTCATCAAAGGCATATACAACCCTTCCGTAAAACAAAACAGCCGTGCCGGAACCCCGGCGTTTACCTGGCGCATTCTAGGACAAAGCCCGGAGCCTTGCCAATGATCCGGGCGCTACTTCGCTGTGACGTGATTGCGGCGATTCTGTGCTTCGTTCATTTCGCCGGCGGTGGGGCTTGTGCCGGTGTGCATCATCCGCACGAAGCAATCAAATAAGTAGGTGGCGTCGTGCGGTCCCGGGCTGGCTTCCGGATGATATTGCACCGCGAAAACCGGCTCGTCCCGCAGACGAAATCCTTCCAGGGTGTGGTCGTTGAGATTGATATGGGTCGGTTCGCCGCCCTGCTTGCGCAACGACTCAACATCGACGGCAAAACCGTGGTTCTGCGAGGTGATTTCGACTTTACCGGTGGAGATGTTCCGCACCGGCTGGTTACCGCCGCGATGGCCGAATTTTAGCTTGAATGTCGACGCGCCCAGCGCCAGGCCGAGCAGTTGATGGCCCAGGCAAATGCCGAAGATGGGCTTTTGTCCAATGAGTTCCTTGAGGGTCCGCTGCGTGTGGATGATCGGTTCGGGATCGCCCGGTCCATTGCTGACAAATACGCCGTCGGGCTTGTAATCGAGAATCTCCCGGGCCGTGGCGGCGGCGGGTACTACGCGCACGCGACAACCGCTTTGCACCAGGTTCCGCAGGATGTTGCGTTTGGCGCCGCAGTCGATGGCGACTACGTGCGGCGCCTTTTTCTCCGAAACGTCGGATCCATCCGCCTGTTGCGCCCAGCAACCCTTGTCCTGGTCCCACTGGTACGGCTGGGCGGGCGTAACCAGCTTGACCAGGTCCAGACCGACCAGGCCTCTCCAGGTCCGGGCGCGGCGGACCAGTTCGGCGTCGTCATGGACAAGCTTCTGGTCCGTGCAGATGACGCCTTTGAGCGCTCCCTGCGTACGGAGCTTGCGCACCAGAGCGCGGGTGTCAATGCCCGCCAGCCCTGGAATATGATGGCGCCGCAGGTATTCGTGGAGCGATTCGACGGCGCGGAAATTGCTCGCAATCGGCGAAAGTTCCTTGATAATGAAACCCTCCACCTGCGGGTGTGCGGATTCCTCATCGACCGAATCGGCGATGCCGTAGTTGCCGATCTGCGGGTAGGTCATCGTGACGATCTGGCCGCGATAGGACGGATCGGTAAGGATTTCCTGGTAACCGCAAAGCGACGTGTTGAACACCACTTCGCCGACACTCAGTTCGCCGGCGCCGAAAGCGAAGCCGGTGAACAGAGTTCCATCTTCCAGCGCCAACTTGGCCGGCGTCATTGGTTCCTGCGGCATGGGCATTCCCGGAAAACAAGCTGATGTTCACAATAACCGGTGTGATTATAGCCGCCGCACGGCACAAGACAATGAACCATGCGGGAGAAAATGTCCATCCAGGCGTAACTTGCCGCGTGCAACCTGAATAATACCGTCGGACGTCGAAACCAGATGGATGGGGTGTGGCCGTTTTTATTTGGCAACAAGGCAAAAACCGGCTTAATTAATACAGTGTTCACCTCTATGAAGAGAAGTCCTTTTTTTGGCTAACGAGGCGGCTGGGGCCAGCTTTGCCAATAAATATGGCCACACCCGATGGATGCCGATCACCTGAAAACTGCTTCCACCACCGGTCCCGGCAGGTAGACTTTGACACGAAAGCACAACAGGCGGGGGAGTTCGCATATTTACGCGGATTTAGATAGGTTATTGTGAAAGTCGAAAGGCGTTACGCTCGCCGTGTGCTTTCGCCCGCGGCGCGGTCGCGTGGTAGCTCATGGTGTTTGCCGATAGAATGGCCGGACATGAAGACCATCGGTTTCCAGAAGTGCATCAATCCCGCCTGCGGCGCCACCTTCGATGTCAGCCAGACGCTTACCGCGTGCCGGCAATGCGGAGAACTGCTGGATATCCGCTACGATTGGGACCGGGCGCGGTTACCTGCGTCGTTGCGGATGTTCCAGGAGCGCTGGCAAAATCGGCGGTTTCCACTGGATTATTCAGGCGTGTGGCGGTTTCGCGAGTTGCTGCCCTTCGCCGTCGACGCCATGGTCTGCACAATCGGCGAAGGGCAGACGTTTTTACAGAACGCTCTCTGCCTGGGACGCCAGATCGGCGTATGGCCGGGACAATTATGGCTCCAATACGAGGGAATGAATCCTTCGGGCAGTTTCAAGGACAACGGCATGACCGCGGCGTTCACGCACGCGCGGCTGGTCGGCGCGCGGCGGGTGTCCTGTGCCAGCACGGGAAATACATCGGCTTCGCTGGCGCTTTACGCGGCCATGAACGGCTTCCAGGGAATTGTGTTTATCGGATCGGGAAAAATAGCCTTCGGCAAGCTTTCCCAGGCGCTGGACTACGGCGCCCGTACGCTGCAGATCGAAGGCGATTTCGATACCTGCCTGGCGCGGGTGCGGCAGGTGAGCGGGCAAATCGGGTTATACCTGATGAACAGCGTCAACCCGTTTCGGCTCGAGGGCCAGAAGACGATCATGTACCGCGTTCTGGAATCGCTTAATTGGGAGCCGCCGGATTGGATTATTGTTCCGGGAGGAAATCTGGGAAATTGTTCCGCGTTCGGCAAAGCGTTCGCCGAGTTGTTGGAACTGGGATTGATCAAGCGAATTCCGCGTTTAGCGGTGATTAACGCGCAGGGGGCCGACACGCTCTATCAGCTTGTACGTCAGGGTGTGGCCTGGAACGACGGAAAGGTGGACGACGCGGCGATCCAGGCGTTTTATGCGCGGCAGGATAAGGAAAACATTCATCCGCATACGGTGGCTTCGGCGATTGAAATCGGAAGACCGGTAAACTTAAAAAAAGCCCTGCGTACGCTGGCCTGGACCCATGGCGTGGTCATCGCGGTTTCCGATCAGGAAATACTCGAAGCCAAGGCGCTGATCGGCCGGCACGGTTTCGGCTGCGAACCTGCCAGCGCGGCGACGGTGGCGGGATTGCGGCATCTGCTGGAAAAGCAGGTCATTTCGCGGCACGAGCGGGTGGCGTGTATATTGACCGGCCACGGGTTAAAGGATCCGGATGCGACGGTGTATTACCACACGGGTATCCAAACCAAGCAGGCCAAAACTCCTCCGCCGGAACCAACCTGGGGGCGGAAAGCCAACCAGCCGGTAAAGGTATCGGATGACTTGCCGGAGATCGTGGCGGCGCTGGGACTCGAAGGCGATACGCTGGAAAAGAGCCGCCAGACCGGTTACGTGGAAACCAACCTTGATCTGCCGTTTGTGGAGTATTGATAATGTCCCGGCCGCGGCATAATGAAAGTACAGTCGCCCAGCTGGCGGCGCATGTCGGCGGGCGGGTAATCGGCGACGGCAATCGAAGGATTGTACGATGCAATGGCCTGGTTTCGGCGGGACCGGAGGATATCAGTTTTCTTGCCAACGCCAAATATGCCAGGCATCTGGCCACGACCGGCGCCGGCTGCGTGGTGCTGGGAAAAGATACTGATCCGGCCCAGATTGAACGCGGGAATCGGCCGCCTCTGACGGTCATTCAGACTGACGATCCCTATTATGGGTTCCGGCAGATCGTGGTGTTGCTGCATGGATTCCGGCCGCACCCGGCGGTGGGCGTTTCGCCCCTGGCGGCGATCGCCCCGTCGGCGAAACTTGGCGCGGATGTGCAGGTTCATCCATTCGTAAGCATCGGTAAAGATGTTCTGATCGGCGCCCGCTGCATACTTTATCCGCACGTAACGGTTATGGACGGATGCCGGATCGGCGATGATTGCATTCTGTATCCTGCGGTAACGGTATACGACCAGTGCGTGCTGGGCGCGCGGGTTGTCTTGCATGCCGGAACCGTGGTGGGGGGCGACGGTTACGGTTTTGCTACGCATCAGGGAGTGCATCACAAGATTCCTCAGATCGGCAATGTGGTGGTGGAGGATGACGTGGAAATCGGCGCCAACACGGTGCTCGAGCGGGCGGCGATGGAAAGCACCATCATTGGCCGGGGAACCAAGTTGGGCAACTCGGTGGTGATCGGGCACAACTGCCGGATCGGCGAGCATAATCTGCTGGTAAGCCAGGTGGGAATCGCCGGCAGCACCACCACCGGTCGCCACGTGGTGATGGCGGGCCAGGCGGGCGTGGCGGGACATTTGAATATCGGCGAGATGGTTCGAGTGGCGGCGCAATCGGGCGTTATAGCGGACGTGCCGGCGGGGCGGGACATCGGCGGCAGCCCCTCCCTGGAGATGAGGCAGGCGCGCAAGGTTTATCTGCAGTTCGTGCAGTTGCCGGAATTGGCCAGGCGGGTTCAACAACTCGAAAACGCCCTGAAAAAGCTCCAGGCCCAAGGAGAAGACGGTCCCGCCGGTGCGGACGGCAATCCCGCCGCGGGGCACGGGACAGGTCCTGGAAAATCGGGACAAATTCCTGGCGGCGCCGGAACTTAGCCCGGCTTTTTCCGATGATGTGGAGGAAAACCGTGCGAAATGTGATTTTTCCCGGTAATAATTGATTGATTGTGGTGTTTGGCGACACCCCGCAGAGGCGAGCCGGCGGGGTTATCCCGCCGGAATTTCCACGGGATACACCCCGCGTCTCGCCGCTGGCTGGCGCATTCCGCGGACGGATTGCGTGCTCTTTCAATCAATCGGCAAAAGTCGGGCTTGGCCGGCACATTTTATGTGCCCCGCATCGAACCGGAACGAACGGAAAATGTAGCATGGCATGGGTCCGAGACAATATCGCCGCGATGAAAGGTTACGTACCCGGCGAACAACCTTCGGATGCCGGCATCATCAAGCTCAATACGAACGAAAATCCGTATCCGCCTTCGCCGCGGGTGATGGAGGCGATCCGGGCGGTCACGCCGGATCGCTTGCGGCGTTATCCGGATCCGGATGCGAATGTATTCCGGCAAGCGGCGGCGAAAGTGCACGGCATTTCCCCGGAAATGATCATGGCCACCAATGGCGGCGATGAGCTGCTGGCACTGCTGTTTCGCGCCTGTGTCGGGGAAGGCGACCGGGTGGCTTTCCTGAATCCGGCTTATTCGCTTTACCCGGTGCTCAGTGCGATGCAGGCGGCGCGGCCGGTGGCTCTGCCGTATGAAATCAACGGCGGCGATTGGCGCCTGCCGGAGGATATTTTCAAACTCAACGCCAAACTGCTGTTGATCGTGAACCCCAATGCGCCGTCGGGAACGCTCATTGACCGGGACATGCTCGCCCGCGTCATCGGCGGTTTTCCCGGCGCGGTGCTCATTGATGAAGCCTACGTCGATTTCGCGCCGACCAGCGCGCTGGAACTGGTCGGGCAATTTGCGAACCTGATCCTGCTGCGTTCCCTGTCCAAAGGTTATTCATTGGCGGGGATGCGTTTCGGTTATGGAATTGCCCGGGAAAGTTTCCTGCGCGAGTTGTATAAAGTGCGCGACAGCTACCCCTGCGACGCGGTGGCGATTGCGGCGGCAAGGGCGGCCATCGAAGACCAGGCTTATGCCAGAGGTACATGGGAAAAAGTGCTTCAGGAACGCCGGTGTGTGACGGAGCAGCTTCGAAATATGGGCTTTGTGGTTCCCCGGAGCCACGCCAATTTTGTGCTGGCGCAAACGCCGGCGGGAAGCGATGCCGAGCGGTTGTACCAGCGGCTCAAGGATAGAAATATCCTGGTGCGATATTTCCCTCAGCCGCGGTTGGCGGATAAACTCCGCATCACCATCGGTACGCCTGTGCAGAACGGAGCGCTGCTGGAGGCGATCGGGGAACTGGCGAAGGAAATGCTCTTCCGCCCGCATAAGGATTCCGCCTGACGTTGCTGTTGACGCGCCGCGCTCTTCCGACCGTGTCCAAACCGGAGCGCCCGCACCGCTATGGAGAATTATTGATGAATACGCCATCCACCGGCAAGCCGCGCCAGTCCATGCTGCAGCGCAAAACTCGTGAAACGGACATCACGCTCTCCTTGAATCTGGATGGGACGGGACAAGCCCAGGCCGACACGGGCGTCGGCTTTTTCGATCACATGCTGGATCACCTGGCGCGCCACGGCCTTTTTGACGTGAATGTGCGGGCCAGAGGCGATCTGCACGTCGATTCCCACCATACGGTGGAGGATGTGGCGCTGACGCTCGGGGCGTCCATTCGCCAGGCGATAGGCGAAAAACGCGGCATTTCCCGTTACGGCTGGGCCGCCGTGCCGATGGAAGACGCCCTGGCCAATGTGGCGCTGGACCTTTCCGGCCGGCCGGCATTCGTATTCAACGTGCGTTTTCCCACGCCGAAAATCGGCGAGTTTGACGTGGAACTGGTGGGCGAGGCGCTGCGGTCGCTGGCCAACGGAGCCGGCATGAACCTGCATATAAACGTGCCGTACGGAACCAACAGCCATCACATCGCCGAGGCGATTTTCAAGGCTCTGGCCAGGGCCCTGCGGCAGGCGGTGACGCTGGACCCGCGCTGTGGCGACATTCCCAGCACCAAGGGAGTGCTCTGACGGCCGGTCCTTTCCTTGGTCCGCCGGTGGGCAGGCGAAGCCATAGTTGCGCGGCGGGTCATGCCGCGAATCAAATCCACGATTGTACCGGAACTTGCCAGGCGCTATCATACCGCCGTGAACAGGGCGTATGAATAAAAGAGATGACATGAACGTACTTCTGGAATCCCACATACCCGGTCTGCCGGTGCGCCGCGGGAAAGTCCGCGATGTGTATGACCTGGGCGAAACGCTCTTGATTGTCGCCAGCGATCGCATCAGCGCGTTTGACGTGATTCTTCCGACCCCCATCCCTGACAAAGGCGCCATTCTCACGGCCTTGAGCAACCATTGGTTCAACTATTTTAACCGCCAGATTCGCCACCATCTGCTGGCGAGCCGGATCGACGAATTCCCGCCGGAACTCCGGGCTTTTTCCGAACAGCTTGCGGGTCGGGCCGTACTGGTTCGAAAAACGCAAGTGATTCCGGTGGAATGTGTCGTTCGCGGCTACCTGGCGGGAGGGGGATGGAAAGAGTATAAAAAAACAGGAGCGGTCAGCGGTGTTCGCCTGCCGGCGGGACTGCGACTTTCCGAAAAGTTGCCCCACCCGATCTTCACTCCCACCACCAAGGCCCAGGTGGGGCATGATCAGAGTATCACTTTCGAGGGGGCTGGCGCCATGGTGGGCGAAGATCGGATTCGCACGGTCCGCGACCGATCTCTGGAACTCTACGCGAAGGCGGCCGCGGCGGCATGGGAGCGGGGCATCATCATCGCCGATACCAAGTTTGAATGGGGCGTGTCCAATGGCTCGGATGAGCCGATTCTGGTGGATGAAGTGCTCACCCCGGACAGCTCGCGTTTTTGGCCCCGGGATCAATACCAGGCGGGCCGGGAGCAGCCCAGCTTCGACAAGCAATACGTTCGCGACTATCTGGAAACATTCAACTGGAACAAGCAGCCGCCGGGACCGGAATTACCGCCGGCGATTGTGGAAAATACCCGTCGTCGATACGTGGAGGCATACCAGCGGCTGACGGGAAAGGCGTTTGCAACGGCTTCTATTGAGAACAAGACGTGAGTTCAGGGACAACCACCATACCGGGAAAGAAATTCATTTTGAGTTGCTGCGGGGCCGCTTGAAAAAAGGCGTGGCCGCCGCAATCACACCGATACCGGCGTAGAGGATCAGCGGTCCGAGCGCCAGTGCCAGGCGGCCATGCGCTGCCTGAAGAATATCCCACCAGGGGAGCAGGCCCTTCCAGGCAACAGAACCTGGCCCAGGCAGCATATCCGTCCGCAGATATGCGACCAACGGAAGAAAAAGAAACAAAAAGACCGAAAGACCGGCAAGAATGGCTTGAACCGCAGCGGTCCCGCAGTTGATCCATACGGCCAATCCTACGGCAAAGAGGGCGAAACACAGCTGGCAAAAGATGGTGGAGAGAATGACCGGCCACGGCGCCAGGGAAAGCCACGCCGCCAGAACCAGGGGGGCGGTAGAGCCCAGCGCAGCGGCCAGAGAGGCCACCGCGAGTGAATCCACGCGGACACCGGTAAATTGGCGCGGAGCCATCATCGCCGGCCAGGCGAGAAACCAGAAAAAGCCCAGGCCGACATTAGTGTAAGGCCAGGCCAGCATCCACCAGGCCGAACTGAGTGGTTGGGCCGTCCATTGCCAGCCCATCGCCGCGGCGGAAAGTCCGGCCGCGGCCAAGGCGGCGGCCAGTGCGGCGGACCGGAGAGGATTCGTGGATATCATCTCACACACCCTCATGTAAGAGCCTGTCCGTACAGGCTCTAAGCTCGGTGTTCATGGGAAAACAGGAGTCTTCGGTCCAATGGCCGGCGACGGTTGCGTTGCGGGGCGGGGAACCAATACCTGATCGTCACGGATGTCCACATAAGCACGGCCCGCATCCACACGATGATACTCTTGATAAATTGCGGCAAGAGAGGCGATCTTGCGCCTGGCCGGCACTTCATAGAAGCCTTCTTCGCCAGGCGGCAACCCCCAGATTATTTTAGTCCCAAACGTAGTCCAAAGCACGATCCAAGGCGCCGTTTTGTCGATGCGACCATGGAGATTGCTCATATCAACCGCACGAATCTGTCCGGCAAATGGTTGAGGATGGATCAAACGGATGATCCGTAAGGCGATTCGCACGCCGGAAGAATGAAAATGCCTACCCGCCGCCGGCGCCTTGGCCGCGGCGACGCCGACAATTTGAACCAGCCAGCGCAAACTGGCGACATCGCCGGGGGCGTAGCGGCCGGGAAGACGTACACCGCCGGCACTCACGAGATAATACGCGCCGGAAAGTTTTATCAAGGCTATGGGGGCGCGGTACTCGGCGGCTATTTCGATGATCTGCTGATGCGGTAGCCAGACACGGCGGACAAAACGCACGTGTTTGATCCAGGCATTCATGCCCTGCGGTTGATGTGTCATGTAATAGTGGGCGAGGCGGACGAGGATTTTACCGTCGAGCGGATTGCGAAGTTCGGCGGCGTAGCGGGGATGTTTTTTATTGTAGCAGGCGTAGTCAACGGCCGCGCGGGCCAGCCGGTTAAGAATGGCCGGAGATAACCACGGCGGCGCATGAACCAGCACAAGGCGCTTGAGCGGGCGCTTGGTTCCCGCGTTCTCTATCGATCCGGCATAGCTTCGCAGACGGCTCAAAGCCTCTACGAAGATCGCCAGCACCACAAGAACAACGCAAGCGCCCAGCAACCCCCGTACCCACGGAATGTGCCAGGGACGGTGGTAAGATCGCATCAAATCTCCAGCAAAGGTGGGGCGGGGGTTACACTCGCCCCGGCGCAACGGCATCGCGAACAGCCATGCGTGCCAGGCGGTCGCAAAGCGAATCAAAATCGATGCCGGCATGGGCGGCGGCCTTGGGAACCAGCGAATGTCCTGTGAAACCGGGCATTGTGTTGATCTCCAACACCCAGGGCGCGAGTGTTTGCGCGTCCACCATCACATCCACCCGCGCCAGATGGCGGGCGTCGACGCAATGATACGTCCGCAGCGCCATGCTGGAAATCTCCTGCCGCACCGGCGGCGGCAGATTAATATCAAAAAGATACTCGGTATCGTCACGTGAATATTTGGCTTCATAATCGTAAAAATTCGTCTTGGGGCGGATTTGAATCAGTGGCAGCGCCTGGCTGTCAAGAATGCCGACGGTCAATTCCGGTCCCGGGACGTACCGCTCCACCAGCATGACGTCGTAAGCGGTAAAACAACCCTCCAGATGGGCGCGGGCCTCAACCGGATCGCGGCATATCCGGCAGGCAACGCTGCTGCCTTCGGCCGCCGGCTTGATGATACAGGGAAAACCGATGCCCGCGCGCGGAACCCAATGCGGAGTGAACTGATCCGCCGAAACGACCTGCCAGTCCGGCGTGGGAATGCCACGGTCGATCATGGCGATTTTCGCCGCCGGTTTATCCATGGCCAGACGCGAAGCGGCCGGTCCGGAACCGACGTAGGGAAGATTTCGGCTTTCAATCATTTCCTGTAAGGCGCCGTCCTCGCCGAACACTCCATGGAGCGCGGGGAATACCAGATCGCAGGGACGCAGATCGAGTGCGGAGGCGTCCGTCGGGCTGATGTCCATCAGCCGCACGTGATGACCGCATCGCCGGAGGCTGGCGGCGATCTGGCTTCCGCTGAGTATCGAAACATCACGCTCGGCGGATATGCCGCCGGCCAGGACGGTGATGTGCAGAGGCTGTCTGGAGTTATCCATCAGAGACTCCCGTGCGTACGACTATACTTCGCATTGCCCAATTTGATACCACGTCCAGGGGCGGCGCGTCTACCCGGATACACGATCCGGTATTACTCGTCGCTTTTCCTGGCATTGGGCCGCTTTGGGGATCGAACGTGGTTCTCGCTATCTATTGAGACAGGCTCCAACAGCATCCACGGTAAGGATCCCGGCGACGCGGAGTATATTCACCAGATAATCACTTCCGTTTCCAGCAGTACATTGGTCTGCTCCCGGACGCGACGGCGGATCAGGTCAATCAGAGCCAGGACGTCCGCGGCGGTGGCGCCGGGCCGGGCCACGATGAAATTCGCGTGCCGGGTCGAAACCTGGGCTCGTCCCACGCTTACCCCTTTTAAACCCGCCTGATCAATCAGCGCGCCGGCGGAAAAGCCGTTGGCGTTGCGGAAAATACAGCCGGCGCTGCTTTCGGCAAGGGGTTGGGTATTGCGTTTATACATCCAGATTTCCTTAACACGGGAAACCAGTCGCTGGGGATCGTCGGGTACCAGCTCGAAAGTGGCCTGAATGATGAACTTGGCGTTGATGTTGCTCCGCCGATAGTCAAAAACCAGATCGTCACGGGCGATCGTGTATATTCGCCCATGGGTATCCATGACGCGCGCCGCGAGCACGCGGGAACCAATATTGCCGAACACGCCTCCGGCGTTCATGCGGATTTCTCCGCCGACGGTTCCGGGAATGCCCGCCAGACACTCCAACCCTCCCAGCCCCGCCTTGGCGCATTGCAAAACCAGCCGGGGAACATCGGCCCCGGCGCCGGCGCGAACGTGCCGTTCGGAAATATCTACGTCTCTAAATTCCGGTTCGTGAAGACTGATGACCGCACCGTCCACGCCCTGGTCGCGGATCAGCAGATTGGCCCCGGCGCCCAGCACATACATCGGGATATTGTTGTCGCGCAGCCGGCATACGACGGCGGCGAGTTCGCCGGCGGTGCGCGGCGCGATGAAATACTTCGCCGGACCGCCCAGGCCAAACCACGTGCGGGACGCCAGGGGGGCGTCAGTCTTGACGATTGTCTCGAAATCCGCGTACCAAACCATCCGTCACTTCCCATACCGGCCCGGCGCCCATGGACACCACCAGATCGCCCGGGCGGGTGCTACCGGCCAGATAAGCCACAATGTCCTCAAAAGAGGCTATATGTAAAGCCTCGCGTCCGTTTTCCCGCAGTCGCGCCACCAGAGTCCGGGCCGTGACCGCCACCCGGTCCGCCTCGGTATCGCGGACGAAAAATATATCCGGCACGATGATTAAATCGGCCTGATTGAAACTGCGGGCGAAATCCGCCAGCAGCAAGCGTGTCCGGCTGTGCTGATGCGGTTGAAATACGCAGATGAGCCTTTGGGGTTGATAGTGTTCCCGCAAGGCCAGCAGGGTGGCGCGAATTTCCGTCGGGTGGTGGGCGTAGTCGTCCACCACGGTGACTTGCCGGAAGCAACCCAGCCATTGGCTGCGGCGGTTCACTCCCGCGAACTCGCGCACCGCACGGGCGATGGAATCCCAGGGAACGCCGCAGCGCGTCGCAATAGCCGCGGCCACGAGGGCATTGCCCACGTTGTGCCGCCCCGGGATGTTCAGCACGAGAGGCCCGACGGGTTGGCGCCGGTACGCAACCGCAAATCGTATGTGACCATCTTGATGAACGATATCGGTGGCGGTCCAGTCGGCCCGAACCTCCAGGCCGTAGGTTTCAACCGGCGCCGCCGACTGCGCGGCGGCGCGGCGGCAGGATGAGTCCGCCACGGGAATGATTAGCAGACCGCCGGGATTCACCTGCGATACGAATTTTCCAAATGCGGCGGTGATTTCATGGATGTCGCGATAATAATCCAGATGGTCTTCCTCAATATTCAGAACAGCGGCTATATGGGGAAATAAATTGTCAAAGCTGCGGTCATATTCGCATGCTTCCACCACAAAATGGCTTCCTTTGCCGCCATGGGACGATCCCGCAAGTTGTGGGCTGGGAGCGCCCACAACAAAGGAAGGGTCCAAACCGGCGGTGGTCAGAACATAGGCCGTCATCGCGGTTGTGGTCGATTTGCCGTGCGTGCCGGCGATGGCGATACCGCGTTTTCGATTCATCACCTGACCGAGCAATTGGGCGTATTTAAGAATGGTCAGACCGCACCGGCGGGCTTCGGCCAGGGCGGGGTGTTCATCCCTGACGGCGGCGGAATAAACCACCGTTTGCGTATCGGCCGGCAGGCCGCCGCCATTTTCCAACCGCACCAGCGCTCCAAGCCGCCGCAGTTTCTCCAGCGTCTGCGATTCCACGAGATCAGTTCCGGTCACCATGGCGCCGGCTTGGCTAAGCATGTGCGCCAGTCCGCACATACCGCTGCCGCCGATACCGACAAAATGAATGTGCCGGCCGGCGAAGGCTTCCGCCAGAGAATTGGCCGGAGGATTCGTCCGGTTGTCATCATTTGCTTTACGTTGGGCTGTTGTTGTCGCTGGCAACGTCATCCTGTCGCCTCCATGGCGCGCCTTATCGGCAAGAACCCATCCGCCCGGCCCGCGCCTGTACAAGAAGCCAATCCGCTACCTGGGCGGCGGCGCCGGGTTTTCCCATGGATCTGGCCGCCCGAGCCATCGCTCGCCGCCGGGATTCATCTCCCAGCAGATTCAAAATCATATTCTTCAGTTCGTATGCGTTGCGTTTCGGATCCACCTGGTCTCTTGCCAGCACGGCTGCGCCGCCGGAGCACAATTGCCGGGCATTGGCCCGCTGATGATTGTCTTTATGGAAGGGATAAGGCAGCAGCACCGCCGGTACGCCGCAGGCGGTTAATTCGGCACAAGTTCCCGCGCCCGCCCGGGCCAGAGCCAGATCGGCAGCCGCCCACACCGCCCCCATGTCATCGCAATAATCGAGGACAAGCCAGGAAATTGTTTTCAGCTGGTCCGCGGCGGCGCGCATATCCCGGGCCTGTTCCGAACCCGCCAGGTGAAGAACCTGCCAGCCCGTGGAATCGGCCTGGCGGCCGGCCAGAGCACCGAGGAATTGTTCATCCCGCATCAGCACTTTCATCGCTTCATTGATCGTTCGCGCTCCAAGAGAGGCGCCCGTGATCACCAGCGTACGGCGCTTGGGGTCCAGGCCCAGGCGGTCGATGGCTTGCATTCGCGGTACACCGATTAAGTCCGCGCGAATGGGGCAACCCACAACCGATTCTTTTTCCGATGGTCTTACGGAAAAACCGATGCGCCCGGGCAAAGGCCATTGTGTGAACACACGGCCGGCGCCGCGCATCAGAAAACGATTGGCCAGGCCGGGACGCGCATCGGGATTTAACAGACCCACGGGAATACTCATCTGTGCCGCGACCCATGCCGCCGGTCCGGCGGCATAACCACCCAGCGCCAGCACCGCGTGGACGCTATGCGATTGACAGTAACCGCGCCAGAAGGCGCAGGAACGCCGCCAGGCACCGTAGAAAGCGGGCCAGCGCCAGGGATCACGGTTCAGCGGCAGTACCGGCTGCTCAATATAGTCGGGGCCAAAACCGGAAAGCAGCCGTCGATCTATCGTCCGCCCCGTAGCCGCCCAGACCAGTTGGAGATTATCTCCAAGCTGCTGGCGAAGTTGCGCCGCAACCGCCAGGCCGGGGTACAAATGGCCTCCCGTACCTCCACCAGCCATAATAATCCGGATTGGCGCGTCTGTGCTCATGGCGATCCGTATCCCGGAAAAATTTTTGGGAATCGTTATGCCGCCGGCGGCGCTCATGCCACGGTCCTCATCTCCGAATCGTTCACTGCGGCGGCCGGTAACTTTAACAGCCGATCCGCCTGGCCGGAGGCCGCGGGCAGCCGGTGGGTCATCTCCATTCGGGTCGTTCGTTCGATGCTCATCAGCAGGCCAATCGCCGCCGCCGTGAGAATCCAACTGGTGCCACCCGACGAAATCAGCGGCAGTGCAATGCCTTTGGTGGGCACGCTGACTGTGGCTACGGCGATGTTCATCGCCGCCTGGAGACTGATCATGGCGGTGCACCCGAAGCCGGCCATTTTTCCAAACAGGTCACGTGTCCGGCAGACAACGCGCCAGCCGCAGATGGTCAGTATCAGGTAGAGGCTCACAACCACCATGCATCCAAAGAAGCCGAGCTCCTCGGCAATCAGGCTGAAGATAAAGTCGGTATTGGCTTCGGGCAGATAACCCAACTTCTGGATGCCATTGCCCAGCCCCCGCCCCCAGAAACCGCCGCTGGAGAAGGAAAGCAGCGACTGGATGGGGTTATAACCGGCGCCGCGCGGATCCAGGTGTGGATGTAAAAAGATTAACAGCCGCTCGCGGCGGTAGGGGATGTGCCAGACGGCGAAATAACCGAGAACCAGGACGCCCGGTACGAGGATCGCCAGATGCCACCACCGGCAACCGGCCATCAGCATGAGAATAGCACTGACGCCGGCGATCAGGGCGGCGGTCCCGAAATCCTCCTTAAGAATCAGGACGCAGGTAATGCCGATGATTGCTGTCAGCGGCAGAAATCCCCGCAGAAAATCGCGAATTTTGTCTTCCCGGTGCATGGCATAGGCACTGATGAAAAGAACCAACGACCATTTGGCCAGTTCCGATGGTTCAAAGCTGATCGCGTGTGATCCTGTTCGCAGCAGCAGCCAGCGTCTGGCTCCGTTGATGCTTGTTCCCAGGTGCGTCAGCACCAGCGCCAACAGCAGCAGGGCGGCGATCAACAGAAAGGTGACGGCCGAAAGCGGCAAAGAGCGGCCAATCAGGCGGCGATAGTCAAACCGCCATACCAGGCACATGGCCAGGACCGCCAGAAGCATGTGGAGCGCTGCACTGCTGATAAAAAAATGGATGAACCAGTGTCGGGAAAAATCGGAGATGCGCGCATTGGCGCTGTGCACCATGACCAGGCCGATTCCCAACAGGCTCAGACAGACCAGGCCAAGGATCTGGTCGAGCGTCAACGTCACGGGACGCAATGCAACGGAAAATCCCCCCGGACCGGGACCACACCGTGGTGAAGAAGGAGCCGCGTTCGACCGCGCCGTCAGGGGCCAGTTGATACGATTCGGCCAGTGTATATGGTACGTGTTACGAGGCATCCGGCACCTGTCGGCAGACTTGGCCATATTTTGCGGCAAGGTTATGCCATGAGTTCGGCAAGCCGGGTCGTGGTGATGGCGAGCATACCTCTCGGACGATGGCGCTGTGCGTTCCATCGGTCGGGATTGGTTCCGGCTGTTCCATGCCTTTAATTTGATGCACTCCTTGCACCTATCCCTACGTATGCTCTCGGCTTGCCCTCCCGGAACGATCTGGCTGGTAGGCAAGCAAGACCGATAAACCCAATATAATATATTTTCGTTCCGCAACTCCAATTACAATCACTTTTTTTAGCATAAATGCCAACTTTTTTGGGATATACTCCGTACCGCCCTCTTTGCCGCATTCCCGGGAACCAACCGCGTCGCTCCGGGATTTCCGGCCGGCCGGTGGTATCGAACGTAATTGTACGTGGCCGGGCCGCTAAAGGCCAAACGGATATGTTTCCATGACCACGGCGTCTTCTTTCTTCTTCCAGGGCTGAATTTGGCGCTTGCATTTGAGCTTTGTATGGCATAGATATACAGGATGATAAGGGATTGAGACTTACACGGCCGATATAATCATAGGTCGCGTCTTGGTTTTGACGCTTCTTCGACGCTTCCCATGGTGTCGGACATAATTGAATTGCAAGCTGGACCGCTATGTTAAAAGTTTCCGCTAAAAGTACCGGAGAAACTCTTCTCGGACGTTTGCTTGTCGAGCAGGGGCTGTGCACATCCGATGAGCTTGCCGAATGCCTGGTTGTTCAGTCACAACAGGACAAAGAAAGCAATCAGCGCAGTTTGGCCGACATCATGGTCGCCAACGGCTTCATCACGCCGACTCAATTGAATCGGGTCCGCGCTGCGGTGGAAGAACAAAAGAGCATTCAGCAGATTCCGGGATATCAAATTCTCTCCAAACTGGGATTCGGCGCCATGGCCGTGGTCTTCAAAGCGCGGCAGCTTTCGCTGGATCGCATGGTGGCCATCAAGGTGCTACCCAAAAAACTCAGCGAAAACAAGGAATTCGTCGATCGTTTTTACATGGAGGGCAAGGCGGCGGCGAAACTGAATCATCCCAACATCGTCGCGGCTTACGACGTCGGCGAAGCCAGTGGGTATCACTACTTTGTCATGGAGTATGTGGAAGGTAAAACCGTTTACGATCACCTGGTCGACAGCGGCAAGCCGTATCCGGAAAATGAGGCGTTGGGCATTATCATCCAGATCTGCCGGGCGCTGGTGCACGCGCACCAGCACGGCTTGATTCACCGCGACGTTAAGCCCAAGAATATTATGATCACCCCAACTGGAGTAGCCAAACTGGCGGACATGGGGCTGGCGCGCCAGGTGGGCGACCAGGCCGCCGCACTGGCGGAGGCCGGCAAGGCTTACGGAACGCCCTATTACATCTCGCCGGAGCAGATTCGGGGCGAGATGCACGTCGATTTCCGCGCCGACATCTACTCGCTGGGCGCCACTTTCTACCACATGGTAACCGGTCGCGTGCCATTTGAAGCGCCGTCGCCGGCGGCGGTGATGCACAAGCATCTCAAGGAGCCCCTGATTCCACCGGATCATATTGTCACCTCGCTTAGCGCCGGAGTGGCCGAGATCATTGAGGTGGCGATGGCCAAGGATCCGGGAAAACGCTACGTCTCCACTCAAGACATGCTCACGGATCTGGAGGCGGTGGCGCGCGGCGAACCGCCCTTGCTGGCGCGCCGGTCTTACGATTTAACTTCGCTGGCGAATATGGAGTCAACGGCCGGCGCCGCCGACTCGCTCGTCTCCGGAGGCGGGGCGGACGTGCATAGCCAGGCGACGATTGACTTCAGCGCGCGGACCTTCGTTCAGAAATTTACCGATCCCCTGGTGCTCTTTCTGGCCGGCACCCTGTTGCTGGCCGTTATTTTCATCATCGCGCTGCTCCTGTCGCGATAAGGAATCAATCCGCGTCGATGGCTTCCGGCGGCTCCGGTGGCGTGAATGTCGCGGCCTTGCCCGGCCGCACCGAGAGTTTCTGGGCGTGCTCCATGAGAAATTCCACACGCGGGTAATTTCCCGTTTTGGGTATCGCTTGCGCCAGCACCTTCGCCGCCCACCGCAGGTAAGTTCGGCGCGATACGTGTGTTATCAGAATCAATTCGTTACGCAGTTGCGGCAGAGCTTCGATCAGATCGTCCAGGTGCAGGTGCCGGCCCGCTTCGGCGCGGCGACGGTGTCCGGGTTCAAAAAAAGTGCACTCCGTGATCAGCACCCGTGCCTCGCGCACGCCATCCTGCGTGAGCGTTTGGGCCATGTTGGTGTCGCCGGTGTAAGCCGCCAGCGGTACATCCAGCGTGTAAGTGATCTTTTCGCCGCGCTGGCGCATGTCGCGCAGCACATGACCGGGTAAGTTCAGGGCGGACAGATCGGGTCGGAGTTTTTCCCGCCGGTCCAGGATCAGGTATCCCACCGATGGAACGCTGTGGCGGGTGGCGAAAGCGCGAACCACCAGCCCCTTGCGCATTTCAAATTCATCGCCGACGTTCAGTGGAATCAGCCGGTGCTCCGGAACTTTTCCCTCCAGCGCCGCCCAGGCGCGAAAGATGCCGGCCAACCCCTCGGCGATGCCGGCCGGGCACAGCACCGTACCGGGCGCCATGCCCTGAAAGAAACGCTGCGAAAGGTAGTAGACAATTCCCGCGCTGTGATCGATGTGTCCGTGCGTGAGCAGGCAGAAGTCGCTGCTGAGAACCGGCCGCGGGCATTTGCCGATGTCAAATACCAGATTGAGCTCCGGAAGCTGTACCACGCTCTCCTCGCCGGCCACGCTGTAGCCAAGCACGTGAAAGTAAGGCGTTTTAACGATCGCCATGGCCGGTAGCAGCGGCATCTGACGGGTGGCGCCACCGCCGGTAAGATTGCGCGGCGCGGTCGGTGGAGGATTGAGCGATTCGGGTTTGGATTGAGAATCCGTCATTTCTGGAATGTATCAGAAAATCGCCGCCGACGCCTGTTATAGCTTCTGGGGGCATTTTTGCGGCGTGGCGCCCGGCTCTCCGTCTTGGCGGCAACATTTATGTTACCGTTTTCACGCGGGCTGATCTGCCGTGCCGCGCACAGAACAGGCGGGCCGAAATAATTGCCGCTCCTGTGGTTAAGGCAGCGGTATCACGGGAAAATGAAATCGTATCTTGCGCTGGCGCTGGTGTATTCTCAGACGCAAAATCAGCGACATGCTCCGGTTCACCGCCGCAATTAACGGAACCAGAATTTTGTAGCGACCGGGGCGGGATAGAACCGAGATATATCCGTGGTTAACCGCCCGCCCTTTGCGCAGAACGGCAAGCGAAACAAAACAACCGGCCGGCCCGCTCAAAACCACCGGTAGAAAAGGCCGGCGGGTGATGATTTTGGATGGGCCTATTCGTATTTTTACGCCCCATTTTTTAAGCTCTGGCGAGTGTGGGCTAATGCCAAACCTGGCCGAAAGACCCTTTACCCGGAGCGTGCGTATTTTTCCTCCGTAAAGCACCACGAACGAACCGGAAAGACCGCGGATGGCTGTAGCCTTGGGCGGCGCCGGCGCAAAACGCAGTACCATGGGGAACCCCAGTTCACCAGCCTGTTTGAGGCTTGTCCGCAACGCCTCGTTCAAGGGCCGTGGCTGGAGGAAAGCATGGTGCAGCGCCCGCAGGGGCGCGCCGGTATTAAACCCGCCGGAAAAAATACGCAGATGTTGATAATCGCCGGGATGGATGATCCGTTTGTCGATTACCTGCAAAATCACCTGTACGCCCACGTGTCGATCCAGCACGCGGGCATAAGGCAATTGATCCGTGGTCAGAACCGCAGCCCGTGCTTGCGCCACCGCCGCCAGTCGCACCACTACCGGCTCCTTGATTACGATTTTCTTGGCGGGTCCTGGAGCGGCATGGCTCGCCGACCGGTAAACAAGGGCCGCTTGGGACGCCAACAGAATAACCGGCGGAATCAACCATCCAATGGCCGGGATCGGGAAATGACGCTGCTGTGTCATCATGATACCCCTTTGTTGGTTAATCTCTGCCGCTCACTTTCTGGAGATGAAAATAACGGATTTTACAGGTGATTACCATCAATAAGCTTGTGGCCGCCCTGGAAAAGGTGGAGCGGGTGGCGAGGGTATAGGCTGATACCGTAATGCGAGATTGGCCTCCGCTCCCGGAAGCTGCCGGCATGGCGCCGTGCCCTTGACGCGTTTATTGAATGTTTTCACACCCGCCTCCGTATTACCTGAACCAATCGGCCAGCCATTATGAGGATAGATGTCATGGTATTTCCGTGGAGCCTGCTGGAGCGATGACTGCGGGAAGCCAAAGTGAAAAAACCCGATAGACATGAGGAAAAACTGCGGTTTACTGAAATCTACAATGGTATTTATCTAAAGCCGCCGAGGGGACTCGAACCCTTGACCTACGCTTTACGAAAGCGTCGCTCTACCGACTGAGCTACGGCGGCAACCGCAGCGGATTTACCAATAAAATCAGTTTTTCCCGTTGCTTTTATTGGCGATCGTGGATATATTGTAACAATACCCTGCTGGTTATCCACCCCCGCGTGTTTGACTTTGGACATGCTTGCGGTCATATTTGGGATATGAACCATACGTTTCCGGCAATTCGACCCTGGCCCGCCGGCGAGCATGACCGGTTCTGGTTCTTTCATTTTACCGGATCAGGTCCGCGGGCTTGAAAGTTTCCAGTTTTATCTTGAGGAATTCAATGGAAGTCCGCCGAATTACGGGCTTAAGTCTTTATGGTATCGTCCGCTTTTGAGGAGTTCGGATCATGAAAACTTTTCTGCAGGAAAATCTCGATGCGGGCTTGAACCTGGCCGGGAAGGCCCTGCGGCTGGCCCACGGAATCGAACGCGAGTTGGTCCGCGGTACTAGCGCGGAGCAACGTTGGCGTGACTGATAGAAAAGCTCCGGACGTTTTCCCCTTCGCGGGCGATTTCCGCGCGGGTTTGGGGCGGGGGGGGACGACCGCGCGTGATGCGGCAAAACTTCCGATTCTTTTGGAGGAACGGCTTATGATTATCGTGATGGAACAGGGTGCGACCCGGTCCCAGGTGGATTATGTGGTCAATCTCATTCGAGAAATGGGTTTGCGCGAGCATATTATCGTCGGCGCCGAGCGCACGGTGGTGGGCGTGATCGGCGACGATCGCCAGAAAGACAAGGACAAACTGGAAAATGTTCCCGGCGTGGAAAAGGTCATACCGGTGCTGGCGCCATACAAAATGGCCTCCCGCGAAGTGAAAAAAGAGCGGACCATCGTACCGCTGGGCGGACGTCTGGGCGGTTCGGCCGGCGGAAAAAAACTGGCTCTGATCGCCGGGCCGTGCTCGGTGGAAGATCGTTCCAAGTTGCTGGAAATTGCCCACGCGGTCAAGGAGTCCGGCGCAACGGGTCTGCGGGGCGGCGCATTCAAGCCGCGGACCAGTCCTTATGCGTTTCAGGGGCTGGGCGAAAAAGGCCTGGAAATTCTCGCTGAGGCGCGGGAGCAAACCGGCTTGGCGGTGGTGACGGAGGTGATGTCGATTGATCAGGTTCAACTGGTCGCCCGCTACGCCGATGTGCTCCAGGTGGGCGCCCGCAACATGCAGAATTACAACCTGCTCTTGGCGGTGGGGGAGCAATCCAAGCCGGTGCTGTTGAAGCGCGGCCTCTCGGCCACACTGGAAGAGTTTCTGCTGGCGGCGGAATACGTCATTTCCCGCGGCAACGGCCATGTAATTCTCTGCGAGCGCGGCATCCGCACATTTGAAACCTACTGCCGCAACACGCTGCCGCTGGCGGTCGTGCCGGAGGCGCATCGGATCAGCCATTTACCGATCATTGTAGACCCCTCCCAGGGAACGGGCCATGCGCATCTGGTTCCGGACATGTGCCGGGCGGCGGTGGCCTGCGGGGCCGATGGCCTGCTCATCGAATGCCATGCGGATCCCGCGCATGCGCTGACCGATGGCGCCCAGTCGATCACGCCGGGGGTTCTCCAATCCCTGACGGGCTCGCTGCGCAGAATCGCCGCAGCCGTGGACCGGGTCATCTAAGAATCAGCGATAGAAATAAAGTCCGTCGAAAATGTAGCCCGGGGTCATCT
>JAJYDU010000100.1 GCA_021790475.1 Planctomycetota bacterium
TTGATGAATACGTCGCCGTTGGCGATTTCCACCGTGTTTCCCGGCAGACCGACCAGTCGCTTGATGAAATTCTGCTTGCCGCGCATCGGCTCGCGGAAAACCACCACGTCCCAGCGCCGCGGTTTTGTAAACCAATAAAGATATTTCATTACGAGAATTCGATCGCCGTTGTGAACATAGGGGAAGGCGAAGGTTTTCGAATAACTCGCCCCGCCGCCGCGCAGCGTTTCCGTCCGATAGACGATCGGTTGGTCGGGCAGATCGCCGACCGGAATCTCGTAGTGGCAGTTGGGGCATTGAATATGGGCCGGCGCGCGGATGCTGAAGGGATTGGTAACTTCGCCGTTGCGCAGGCGGCGCAACCCCTGCCCGGCGATCCATTGCACGTCGACGTCGGCGTTGATGTTGAAACGATAACCGCACTGGGGGCATACCACGCGAAAGTGGGCGCCGTTAAGCGTGGGGGCCATGGAACCCGTGGGAATGACGAACGCTTCCACGCAGAAAGTGCGAAAGGTGAAGGCAAGGATCAGCGCCAGGAGAACCGTTTCGATGGTGTCGCGAATCCCGGTGGGATGCGAGTCGGTCCCCCGGCCGGGTGGCGCGCCGACTGAAATCGGCGCGGTGGACCCCGGTAAAAGCGACGTGGGCGGCGCCGCTGTCTCCGGCGGCGCTGCGGGCGGCGCCGCCTGTGGCCGGTTCAGAAAAGGATTCTCATCCGGATTCAATCTGATTCCTTTCTCACCGCGGACGGGTCCGCAGCGCTGTCTTTCTTGCTGGTTCCACTTCGTTTCATTGCTGCGTACGTTGCGCCTCCGGGAGGGATCATCTTCATTTTGTGGCCGCGGCGGCGTCCATAATCGCTTCCGAAAGCGTTGGATGGGCGTGAATGGTGGTGAAAATTTCCGTTTTCGTCGCCTCCAGCCGCTTGGCCAGGACCAGTTCGGCGATCATCTCGGTGGCCTCGGGACCGAGAATATGGGCGCCGAGCAGTTCGCCGTACCGCGAATCGAAAATGAGTTTCACAAAGCCATCCGTCTGTCCGATAGCCTGCGCCTTGCCGTTGTTGGCGAAATTGTATCTGCCAACTTCGTACGCCAGGCCTTTTTCCCGGCACTGTTTTTCGGTCAGGCCCACGCTGGCCACCTGCGGTTGGCAATAGGTGCAGCCGGGCGTGAGTGAATAATCCATTTCACGCCGGCCGGCCCCGAACATACATTCCACCGCGATGGTGGCTTCCATGCTGGCCACATGGGCCAGCCAGGGAGGACCGATGACGTCGCCGGCGGCATAAATACCATTAATGGATGTCTGAAAGGTCTTATCAACTTGAATCGCCCCGCGGTTGATTTTCGGGGTGACGGATGGCGCGAAAAGATTCTCCACATTCCCGGTCACGCCCACCGCCAGAAGGACAACGTCGGCCTCGACCACTCCAGTGGTCCCGGTTTGTTCATCCCGCAGCGTCACCGTCACTCCCCCCGCGGTCGTCTGGACTTTGTCGATGCGGGTGTTGGTGCGAACGTCGATGCCGCGTTTTGTGAAAATGTCTGCCAGACGCGAGCTGACATCGGCGTCTTCCACGGGCAGAATGGCCGGCAACATTTCCACCAGTGTGATTTTCGATCCGAAGGCGTTGTAAATATAGGCGAATTCCACCCCTATTGCGCCCGCGCCAATGATAACCATGCGGGCGGGTATACGAGGGAGAACCATCGCCTCGCGGCTGGTGATCATGCGCCGGCCATCGGGCTTGAGGCCGGGCAATTCCCTGCTTCGCGCGCCGGTGCAGATCAGAATTTTCCCGGCGTTCAGCGAATCGGTGATTTCACCCTGCGCATTGCGAACCTCCACAAGATCGCGGGCGGCGACCAGACCCGTGCCGGTAAAGCGGGCGACCTTGTTTTTCTTGAAAAGAAATTCAATGCCTTGACTGAGTGTTTGGGCGGTTCTCCGGCTGCGGGCGACAATTTTATCCCAGGGAAGTTTGCCCGGACCAAATTCCCAGCCGTAACGGGCGGCGGTGTGCGTCATATCGGCCAGCAGATGGGCGTCTTGAATGAGCGCCTTGGTGGGAATACAGCCCCAGTTCAGGCATATTCCGCCAAGCTCGCTTCGTTCCACACAAGCTGTTTTTTTCCCGAGTTGGGCCGCCCGGACCGCCGCGACGTAGCCGCCCGGACCGGAACCAATAATGATCAGATCAAACTTGTCCCGCGCCATAGTGAATCTCAGTGTTCCAGTACCAACCGAAGTGGATATTGTATTCGCACGGGCCGGCGGGGCAAATCAACGAAGGTAAAGGGGGGGGCCTCATTTCGCCGATGCGGCGGTTCTTATAGCCTGTCTATTGAGATACGCTCTTATGCCGCCCGTGCGTCCCCGCCGGTGGAAAGATTTTTCGGTCCAGGATCGCCAACCTTTCCAGCCGGCTCCCGCGCCATACCGGCCGTGAAGATGGTCCAGACCAGAAGCACCGTCGCCCAGAGCGACACCCCGATGGTCAGCAGCCAGCGATGGCCGTTATGGCCGAAAATCTTGCCTGCGTCGCTGGTCATGAACATCAGCAGCGCCGCCAGCGACAGCGCTCCTAACGCCCGCCGGCGCAGCTTTTGCGGCGCTGCGGCATCGCTCAAGATCATCGCCGTCGCAAAAAGAGTCATCGCGAGCGTTACGTAATGCGGTACCCAGGTGCGCGGGGAAGCCCATAACTCAAATACGGCCACCGCGCCGATTTCCAGCACATACCGTCGTGTTTTCAGGCTCGGCAGCCTGTTCCTTGACCACCAGAGTCCCAGAACGCCAATGGCCGCCAGGAATCCACGGATGATCCAGTCGCAGAGAGCCGCGGGAAGATTGAAAATATTGACGTACATATAATGCCAGCGCGGCGATCCCGACGTATGGTAATGAAACGCCGGTACGTGCCGCAGAAGACGGGAAAGAAAACTGGGAACCGATTGACCGACAAAATACTCCACGCGGCCCTGCGTCAGATAGGGCAAAATCATGATGCGCGTCCACTGCGTCAGCCAGAGCATGTTCTGGCGCCAGCCGAAGGCCAGGGCCGGCACAAGGAACAGCCACAGTCCCAGGCCGGCCAGAATAGCGGCGGAAATATGCCCGCGGCGTTTCCAGAGAAAATAGATCAGAAAAATCAGTGGTGTCACTTTGATACATATAGCTAGAGCGATAAGAAGCCCTGCCAGCCATTGCCACGTTACTCCCTCCAGTTGGGCCAGGGATAAACCCGCTGCCAGCGGCAGAAGCATCGCCAGGTTGGTCTGCCCTTCCTGCATGTCGCCGAGTACAGGCCAGAGCCAGACCGCCAGGACCAGCAGAAGAGAGACCGCCCCGAGCCGCACCCCGACACGGTCCACCATCTTCCAGAGTGCTCCGAAAATCACCAGACAAAAAGGAAGTTTGCAGCAAACCCAGACAAATTGGGCATTGGCCGGCGAAAGAAACGTCAATGGGGCAAACAGCAGGAGCGTAATCGGCGGTGTTGGAAAACTGTCGCTGGTATAATTGATCCGCTGGTGAAGAAATTCCGGTACCACCACCATCCAGCGGTCGAAGTCGTTGACCTGGGCCCTGCTGTGGGTTTGTTCCTTTTTTATCATGCGTTGCCGGGCCTGAAAGGCGACGGCGAGCGTAAGGATCACCGCCGCAATCAGCACGCCGATTACCACAAGCCGGTTCTGATTTCTTAAGGATTGCTCCGGCACGCGGTGAACCTCCGAGGATTGAAAAAAAATCATAGTTTGATTCGGCCGATACGCTCCGCCGCCTCGTGGATGCGCTCTTCATCCACGGTCAAGGCCATGCGCAGATAACCTTCGCCGGCGGGACCGAAACCGGCGCCCGGAACCGTCACCACGTGCGCTTCTTCCAGCAGCCGCGCGCATAGATCCATGGAAGGCATACCTTTCGGCGTAGGAACCCAGCAGAAAAAGCCCGCGGTGGGCTTGCGAAAGGTCCATCCCCGTGCGGTCAGCCCCGCATGTAGAATATCGCGGCGGTCACGGTATATCCGCATCTGCCGTTTTACCTCCGGGTGATCGTACTGTTCCAGCGCGACCGTTCCGGCCGCCTGGATGGCGTTGAACTGGCCGCTGTCGACATTTCCCTTCACCCGCGCCAGCGCCGCGACCACCGGCGGATGACCCGTCGCCCAGCCGATTCTCCACCCCGTCATATTGAAACTCTTGGACAACGAGTGAAATTCGATGGCCACGTCCATTGCCCCGGTAATCTCCAAAATACTATGGGGCGCTTCCTCAAAATACACCTCGCCATAGGCCAGGTCGCTGGCGATGATCCAGCCGTATTGGTGAGCCAGCGCCACCGCTTTTTCGTAGAAACAGAGCGGAGCTGTCGCCGCGGTCGGATTGTTCGGGTAATTCAGCCAGAGCAGTCGCACCTGCCGGCGGATGTCTTGCGGGATGGCGTCAAGATCGGGTAAAAAACCGTTTTTTTCCAGCAACGGCATGATGTATACCCGTCCCCCGGCGAATGTCGTTCCGCCAGCGTATACCGGATAGCCCGGCTGAGGAACCAGCACCAGATCTCCGGGATTTACCACGGCCAGCGGCAGATGGGCGATGCCGTCTTTAGACCCGATGGTTGTAATCAGTTGCCGGTACGGGTCCACCCGTACGCCAAACCGGCGCTGCATGAACGCCCCGGCCGCCTGGCGAAAGGCCGGTACGCCTTCGTCAAAGGGATAACGATGATTCTTCGGTTCGTAAATGGCCCTGGCCATTTCATCGATGATGAAACGATGCGTCGGTCGGTCCGGATCCCCCACGCCGAGATTGATCACATCCTTGCCGGCGGCGAGTAGTTCCCGCTTTCTCTTGTCGATCTCAACGAAGAGATAGGGCGGCAGCGCCTGCAATCGCCCGGATTCGTTAAAGTTCATCCACGTTCCTTTCCACGTTTGGCGTAGAACACGATTGCTCTGGAGCGTTTTGCGTATAGTGTTTGGCGCCCGGCAAGAGCTGGCAAACAAGGCGGCAGTGTAAGAAAGTTTTCAAATGGGGTAAAGTAATCAAAGAACGGGCCGGTACATTGCCCCCGCCGCGATGGGTGTATCCCGGGATATGTCGGGATTGATGGCCCGGTTTAGAGGAGTAAACCAACCTGGTGCTGGCCTATTACATTCAAACGCTCAACCCGTTCATCTGGCAATGGGGTCATTCCAATTTCGGCATCCGCTGGTATGGAACGGCGTATTTAATGGGCTTCATCATCGCCTATCTGCTCATGAAGCGATTCATTAAAACCGGCCGGATGCGGCTTCCACGCGAAAAACTTCCAGATTTTGTGTTGTTTGTTGCCATTTTTGGCGTGCTTGTCGGCGGCCGGCTCGGCGAGGCCATCCTCTATCGCCCCCACATGTTCACCAATTTTTCGCCGCCTTTTCCCTATTGGGGGTTGCTGAAAGTTCAGGATGGCGGCATGGCGGCGCACGGTGGAATCCTGGGAGTGTTGGTCGCGGTATGGATTTTCGCGCGACGCAACGGGTATCGCTTTTTAAACTTGCTGGATTGTGCGGCCATGGTGGCGCCCATCGGTATTTTTTTCGGCCGCATCGCCAATTTTATCAACGGCGAACTCTACGGGCATGTGTGGCATGGCCCGCTGGCGGTGCAGTTTCCCACGGAACTTATTTTTCCACCCCAGCTCAAAGAGTACCGAAGGGTCAGCCCCGGCGCGGTGCATCATCTGGAAGAACAAATCGTGGTACGCCATCCGAGCCTGGCGCACGCCATGGCGGTAAACCCGCGCCTGACCATTGTGAATCTGGCCCGCGAAGGACATCCATTTGTAATCGCCCGGCTTCGCGAAATTCTTCCGCCCCGCATTCCCTCCCAGCTTATTGAGGCTTCGCTGGAGGGGCTGCTGCTGTTTCTATTATGTTATTTCATCGGCCGGCGGTGGTGGAAGGAAGGTGTTGCCGCCGGGGCCTTCGCCACGCTTTACCCCATCATGCGCATCATCGGCGAGCAGTTCCGCGATGGCGATCAACCCAAGCATATCTTCGGCCACTGGATCAGCCTGGGAGTTATCTACAGCGTTCCGTTGCTTATTGGCGGCCTGATTTTCTGGATATGGGTTATTCTTCGTAAGGTGCAGCCGGCGGCGGCGGCACTTTCGCGGCCCGGCGCTCGGGCCACGCCACCGGATCCGGTCGGGTCCGGGACGCAAACCAGGGATACTTCGGAAGGGGTGTGACAATTTTTCGGGGGCGCTCGGAAGCATCCCGATAGCCGGCGGGATTCGCGCGTGGCGTTTAGCCGCCGGTGGCCACACCGGCGCGTTCCAATAGCCATCAGGATTCGCGCGTGGTATTTAGCCGCCGGTGGCCCCACCGGCGCGTCCCAATAGCCATCTGGATTCGCGCGTGGCGTTTAGCCGCCGGTGGCCCCACCGGCGCGTCCCAATAGCCGGCGGGATGTGACCGCCCGCGCCGTATATGTCAGATGGCGCGACCGCGATTCGGCCGAATACCGTCCCAATAGCGGAGATTGTGCCACCCCGAAAAATTGGCACACTTGTAAGAAGGTTGTTTTTACTCCCGAGAGCGGTCGGGATTGTTTATTTTGAGGCGCGAATGATTCCCATTGGAACCGATGCCCCGCAGCGACGCACTCCCTGGATGAACTGGGCCATCATTGCCACCTGTTTTCTTGTCTATTTCATCAGCAATCGCAATCCCTTGTCGCTTCAACCCACGGCGTTATCGCCCGGCTGGAATCGGTTTATGCTTAATCCGCTGAATTTGCGGATTTATCAGTTCATCACCTATCAGTTTCTGCACGCCGATCTACTGCATATTGGCGGGAACATGCTGTTCTTATGGGTATTCGGCAATATGATGAACGAAAAACTCGGCCACCTGCCGTATCTGCTGTTTTACCTTGCCGGTGGCATCCTGGCCGGCTGCGGACAGGCGCTTACTTCGTCGGCGCCTACCCTGGGCGCTTCCGGCTCCATCGCCGCCGTCGCCGGGCTGTTTCTTGTACTGGCGCCGCTGGTGAACATTCGCGTATGGTTTTTTTTCATTTTTGATATTCCAAGCATTTTCTTTGTGGCTTTTCAGATAGTGTTCTTCGATGTCCTGGGAACGTTGCATCCCAGCGACGTGGCTCATTACGCCCACCTGACCGGTTACGCCACCGGACTTATCGTGGGGGTGATCCTGTTGACCGCCGGTCTGGTCGAGCGGGACCATTACGATATATTGGCCTTGCTTAACCGCTGGCGGCGGCGGCGGACCTATAAGAGACTTATTGCCCGGGGATACAATCCTTTTTCCAGCGCGCCGCCTCCCAGTGCCGCTTCCGTGACCGCTCCGCCGCAGGTGGTAAAAGTCATGCCGCCGCCCGACCCGCGGGTGATCCAGTTGCGCGACGCGGTTTTACAATTGCGCCGCGGGCATCAACTCTCCGAAGCCTCCAAACGATACCTGGAACTGCGGCAAATCGACCCGCGATTCGTGCTGCCCGCCGAGGCGCAACTGGACATCAGCAATCAGCTGATGGCCGACGGTCTTTATCGTGAGGCGGCCGACGGTTATGAAGACTACCTGGCGCGGTATCCTACCGGCTCGGATGCCGATCAGGTTCATCTCATCCTGGCGCTGATCTACGCCCGCTACCACAGCCGGCCGCAACGGGCGATTGAATTGCTGCAAAAAGTGCTCACGCGCCTGCACGATCCCCGGCAGCGGGCTTTGGCGCAGCAGGAGCTGGAGCATCTTCAGGCGACGGGATCGTCGCCGGACGCATCCAATACGCCGTAACAAAACCGGGAACATAGTAAGACTCTTGGGAGAATTTTCATGTCCTACCCGATTCGCAACTTTATTCTGGGTTTGGGTCTTTTGATGGGGCTGGTAGCGACGGTGCGAGCTACCCGCGGTGATTTGGCCGATGCGCGGGTGCAAATGGCGCACGGGCGTCCCCAACTGTTTATTAACGGTAAACAGACGCCGCCATTGGCTCTTTTCGTGCAGTTTTCGTTTTCGCCTCACAACAATACACTCCCCCAATGCGCCGCTGAAATCCGCCGCGCAGCCGCCCAGGGAATCCATATCATCACGTTCCCGGTTGGACCTTTGCCGGATCCGCGCCACCCGCAGGGTGGCTATCGGCTGTTGGACCGCCAGTGCGCCTTCATTTTGAAAAACGATCCGAAGGCCTGGCTTCTCCCCCGAGTTTGGTGCGGAGTTGACCCGGCGAAATATCCATCGCCGATACAATACACGTATGCCCACAGGCGGACGGTAGATTCGTATCCAATTCATCCGTCGCAGGAAATCGTCTATGCCGGCGGTCCCTATCCAATGTGTTCGGTCGCTTCGCGTTTATGGTATCACACCACGGTGCGGGCATTGACCGCGTTCATCCGGCACATAGAGCGATCACACTACGCGGACCGGGTGATCGGTTATCATCTGTGCCACGGTAACACCAATGAGTGGTTCACGCCTGATTACTGGCAACATCCCGGTTTCGATTATTCGGCGCCCAATCGCCTGGGCTTTGCCCGCTGGCTCAAACGCCATTATCACACCGCCGCCACCCTGCGGGCGGCCTGGCATGATCCCACGGTCACCTTCCAAACGGTTGCCATACCGCCGGCGGGACCTGCTACGGCTTATCCCTTTTACAGACCAAACGAACGTTGCTATGTAGATTACCTGAATTATCAGAGTGATATCACAGCCGATCGTATCGCGCAACTGGCCGCTCTCGTCAAACACGTCACTGCCGGTCGTTCACTGGTTGTGACATTTTATGGCTATGATTTTGAGCTTCCGACATCCGATACTTCGGACCGTGCCTTAAGCCACCTGTTACGTTCTCCGTATATTGACGCAATCGCTTCTCCGGTATCTTACGCCGACCGCCAGCCGGGCGGTGCTCCCGACTTTATGGGTCCGGTGGACAGCGCCACCCTGCACGGCAAACTGTGGATGATAGAAGATGACACGACCACTTTTTTGGGACCGCGGGACGCGGTCGCCTACTGTGCCAATCTCGCCCAGACGGTGGCAGTTCATGACCGCAATTTTGGTCAGATGATGATCCATCGACTCGGAACCTGGTGGATGGACCCCATGATGTGGATGGACCCCCGGGGAACCGGCTGGCTGAATAATGCCGGAATTATGAGGGACATCGGCCGGCTTCGGGCCGCCTATACCCGATATGCGCCCAAGGCGCAATTCGAGCCGAATGTGGCGGTCATTTATGACGAGCGATCACCGTCTTACGCACGAGTTGAACCGCACCGCGTACTCCCGCTGTTGCCATCACTGGTGAATGTTCCGGAGCAGTTTTTTTGCTCTGGAACCAGCGTCGGCTTTTATCTGCTTTCAGACATTCAAGAGCCGAACTTTCCGAATGCCAAAGTCATCATTTTCCTCAACGCGTGGCGT
>JAJYDU010000101.1 GCA_021790475.1 Planctomycetota bacterium
CTGCGTGCTCGGACCCGTGCTGGCCAAGCGCGGTCGGGCGCGGGTTTCGATGCCCGGCGGCTGCGCCATCGGCGACCGCCCGATTGATATCCACCTGCGCGGCTTGCGGGCGCTGGGCGCAACGATTCATCTCGACGGCGGCGATATTGTGGCGACGGCCGGGCGTCTGCGCGGGGCGGAAGTTTTTCTGGGCGGCAACTTCGGCTCCACCGTGCTGGGAACAGCCAACGTGATGTGCGCGGCGACCCTGGCGCAGGGAAAAACCACCATCGAATGCGCCGCTTGTGAACCGGAAATCGCGGACCTGGCCGACTACCTCAACGCCATGGGCGCGCGGATCACCGGCCAGGGTACGCCGCGTATTACGGTGGAAGGCGTGGATAAACTTACCGGCTGCGAGCACCGGATCATTCCCGATCGCATTGAAGCGGGCACCTTTATGGTCGCTGCCGCCATTTCCCACGGGCAAATCGAAATCCAAAATGTCCGGCTTGATCACCTGCTGGCGGCCGTGGACAAGTTGCGGGCCATCGGTGCAATCGTGGAACCATCCAATGGCGGAGTCATGGTCGCCGCGCCGCGCCGCCTCCACGCGACTATTCTCACCACGCAGCCGCATCCCGGTTTTCCCACCGATCTCCAGGCGCAATTCATGGCCCTGCTTGCGATCGCCAATGGCAACAGCATTATCACGGAAAAAATATTTCCCGATCGATTCCTGCACGTGGCGGAACTGGCGCGTCTGGGCGCGCGGCTGCACCGCGAAGGGGCGACGGTAATCATCGAAGGCGAGCGGACCTTGATCGGCGCGCCGGTGATGGCCAGCGATTTACGCGCCTCGGCGGCGCTGGTACTGGCGGGTTTGGCCGCCGCCGGAACCACGACTGTCAACCGCGTGTATCATATTGATCGCGGCTATGAAAAAATCGAGGAGCGATTCAACGCGCTGGGGGCGAAAATCAGGCGTGTGGATCAGACGCAAGCGGAATAATATCCCGGCGGCCATGCGGGAGGCCGGTGCGGCCGCGGGAAAATTCCAATATTATTCGAGATATATGAATCTATTTTCCGGCGAGCCCGGGACGAACCGGCAACGGCGACGTTGCCGCCAGGGCGGCGTATCCGGCGCTTCGCCGTTTCTACGGATCCGCTCGAAAAGTTGCTACACCCCGGCCGGGCGGAAATTCCTTTCCATGACATTCCGGCCAACTCTCATTACAATGCCGCGGGCTTGATAACGGAACCAACGGAAAGCTGGATTATGAAACTGGATCTTCCTTCGACATATCCGAACCGGACGGGACGCGTTCTGCTGACGGGAGCGGCGGGCTTCCTGGGTTCGCATCTGGCCGACGCGCTGTTGGAACTGGGTCAGCACGTGACCGGCGTGGATTCGCTGACCACCGGCGCGCGTTGCAACATCGCCCATCTGGAGGGACACGAGCGGTTCACGTTTGTGCAGGCGGACCTGGCGGCGGGTCTTCCGCCCGCGATCGCCCGCGCCTCGTTTGATCGCATCTGGCATCTGGCCAGCCCGGCCAGCCCCATCGGCTACGTGCGGCGGCAGGTTCTCACGTTGAAGGTCAACGCTCTGGCCACCATGGAACTGCTGGAACTGGCCGGGCGCTGCGCCGCGCGGATTTTTCTGGCCTCCACCAGCGAATGCTACGGCGACCCCCTGGAGCATCCGCAAAAGGAAACCTACTGGGGACACGTCAATCCCGTGGGGATGCGCAGCATGTACGACGAAGGCAAGCGCTTCCTGGAAGCCGCGGCGATGGCCTATCACCGCGAGCAAAACGTGGACACGCGTATCGTGCGGATATTCAACACGTACGGCCCGCGTCTGGCCGCCAACGACGGACGGGTGGTGACGAACTTCATCCAGCAGGCGCTGGCGAATCAACCGATTACGGTGCAGGGCGACGGATCGCAGACGCGCTCGCTGTGCTATGTGGACGATGAAATCCGCGGGTTCCTGCTGCTGATGGAATCTCCGGACTCTCATCTGCCGGTGAACATCGGTAATCCCCAGGAGGTGAGCGTACTGGAACTGGCGCGGGAAATTCGAGATATGGTTGGAGCAACCAGTCCCATCGTCCATACCGCGCTGCCGCCGGACGATCCGAAACGGCGTTGTCCGGATATTTCCCTGGCTCGGAAGCTGCTCGGCTGGGAACCGAAAATACCGCGGTCGGAAGGATTGCGGCGCACGATCGCATTTTACCGCCGGGGATGATTACCGGTGGCGCGATCCCGGCGCCCAAGCCCGCCCGCGAAAGCGGTTCCGCACAAGTATATTTGATTATTTAATCGCGTCCATTCATTTGATATTGGCCCGTCGCCGCCCCTTCCGCCCGTCGGAAATTCCGGCGGCGACCGGGACTCCACAAGCGGGACCGGCGCACGCGGAGTATGGCCATTTCCAGTCGCGGATCGCGGGCATGTCCTGGCCATGTTCGCGAATGTACCGCCCGTGCTTGCGCAATTGATCCCGCAACGCCTGCTTGAGATAGCCGGCCCGCGCGCCCAGTCGCCCCAGCCGGTCCAGCACGTCCTGCGCCAGGTGAAAACGGTCCATCTCGTTGCGCACGGTCATATCGAACGCGGTGGTAATGGCGCCTTCTTCCTTATAACCGCGGACATGAATATTGCCGTGGTTGGTACGCCGGTAGGCAAGTCGGTGGATGAGCCACGGGTAGCCGTGGTAGGCGAAAATGACAGGTTTGTCGCGGGTGAACAGCGCGTCGAAATCGGCGTCGCTCAGGCCGTGCGGGTGTTCGCTCCGCGGCTGGAGTTTCATGAGGTCCACGACGTTGACGCAACGGATTTTGAGTTCCGGCAGATATTCGCGCAGAATGGAAATGGCGGCGAGCGTTTCCAGAGCGGGCACATCGCCCGCGCAGGCCATGACCACGTCCGGTTCGCCGCCACGGTCATTGGAGGCCCATTGCCAGATGCCGATTCCCGCGGCGCAGTGCCGCACCGCCTGCTCCATGCTCAGCCACTGCGGGGCGGGATGCTTCCCGGCGACCACCACGTTGACATAGTGGCGGCTGCGCAGGCAGTGATCCATCACGGAAAGCAGGCAGTTGGCGTCCGGCGGCAGATAGACGCGCACAATTTCCGCTTTTTTATTGACGACATGATCAATAAACCCCGGATCCTGGTGGGTAAAACCGTTGTGATCCTGCCGCCAGACGTGCGAAGCCAGCAGGTAATTGAGCGAAGCTATTTTCCGCCGCCACGGCAGCCCCAGGGTTACTTTGAGCCATTTGGCGTGCTGATTGAACATAGAATCAACGATATGTATAAACGCTTCGTAACTGTTGATCAGGCCATGCCGCCCGGTGAGCAAATATCCTTCGAGCCATCCCTGGCACTGGTGCTCGGAAAGCATTTCCATCACCCGGCCGCGCGGGGCGAGAAATTCATCATTTTCAGCCCGGGCGGCGTACCATTGCCGGGGGGTGACTTCAAAGATCGCGCCGAGGCGGTTGGAGAGCGTTTCATCCGGACCAAAGAGGCGAAAGTTACACTGGTCTTCGTTCATTTTCACCACGTCCCGGAGAAAAACGCCCAGCACGCGCGTGTCTTCCGCCGCAACGGCGCCTGGAGCCGGAACATCCACGGCGTAATCGCGGAAGTCCGGCAGCCGCAGATCCCGCAGCAGCAGTCCGCCGTTGGCGTGCGGATTGGCCCCCATGCGCCGGGGACCATGCGGGGCCAGCGCCGCCAGATGGGGCGCGAACCTTCCCCGCCGGTCAAAAAGCTCCTGCGGCTTATAGCTTTTGAGCCATGCCTGGAGCATACGCAGATGCCTGGGATTTTCAGCCGGGTCGGTCAGCGGAACCTGATGGGCGCGGAAAGTGCCTTCCACCGCCCGGCCGTCAACCTGCTTGGGACCGGTCCATCCCTTGGGTGTGATGAGGATAATCATGGGCCAGCGGGGGCGGCGGATGATATTGCGCCGCCGCGCCTGTTCCTGAACTTTTCGAATGTCGGCGAGCACGGCGTCCAGCGTGCCGGCCATCCGCTGGTGCATGGCGGCCGGATCCGCGCCTTCCACAATATGCGGCGTCCAGCCGTAGCCGCGGAAGAGCGCAAGAAGTTCTTTCCTCTCCATGCGGGCCAGAACGGCGGGATTGGAAATTTTGTAGCCGTTCAAATGCAGGATCGGCAACACGCAGCCGTCGGTTTGGGGATTGAGGAATTTGTTGGAATGCCAGGCGGTGGCCAGCGGGCCGGTTTCGGCTTCGCCGTCGCCGACGACGCAGGCGGCAATCAAGCCGGGATTATCAAACACCGCCCCGAAAGCGTGCGAAAGCGAATAGCCCAGCTCTCCGCCTTCATGAATGGAACCGGGAGTTTCCGGGGCGACGTGGCTGGGAACGCCGCCGGGAAATGAAAACTGCCGGCACAATTCTTTCAGCCCGGCCTCATCCCGCGTGATGTCCGGATACACTTCGCTGTAGGTTCCTTCCAGGTAGGTGTTGGCGAGCAGCGCCGGACCGCCATGGCCCGGGCCGGAGAGGTAAATCATGTTCAGGTCGTGTTCCCGGATGATCCGATTCAAATGCACATATATGAAATTTTGCCCTGGTGTTGTTCCCCAGTGCCCCAGCAGACGCGGTTTGATGTCCCGCCGCGCCAGGGGCCGGCGCAGCAGCGGATTATCCCGCAGGTATATCTGTCCGACCGAGAGGTAATTGGCCGCGCGCCAGTAGCCGTCGATGCGGCGGAGCATGTCCCCGGCAAGCGGTCCGGGGAGCAGCTTTGCGGGTGAAACCTTTCGCCTCGCCTTGGCATTTTTCTTTTTCGCCATGTCCAGCCTCCTTGGCGCCTGATGTTACAGCGCGGCTTATACCGGCGCGCTATAACCGGGATGGCAGGTGGCAAAACGCGTGGAGTTGGCCAGGAAGGTAAGTTGGACGGTGTCGCAGGGGCCGTTGCGCTGTTTGGCGACAATCAACAGGGCCTCGTTGAGTTTGTCCGGATTGTTCAGTTCCCACTCTTTGTCGCCGCGGTGCATGACCGCTTCGCGGTGCAGCAGCATGACGACATCCGCGTCCTGTTCGATACTGCCGGACTCCCGCAGATCGCTGGTGCGCGGCAGACGGTTTTCACTCTCCGGGGCGCGGTTGAGCTGCGAAAGGCATATCACCGGGCAGTTGATTTCCCGCGCCAGGGCCTTGATACCCCGGCTGATGGAGCTGATCTGTTGCTGGCGATTCTCTTCCCGCGGCGCTTCCATGAGTTGCAGGTAGTCAACCACCACCAGTTCGATATCGTGTTGAAGCAGGAGCCGACGGGCCTTGGTTCGCAGGTCCAGCAAGGTCATGGCGGGGGTGTCGTCGATGAAAATCCGGCCTTGTGAAAGTTCGCCCACGGCATCGCCCAGGCGGTCGCGATCCTGCCGGGAAAGCATGCCCCGCCGCAGGTTATGCGAGTCCACGCCGCTGCGCGCGCAGAGCATTCGCTGGGCCAGTTGCTGCCGCGACATTTCCAGGGAAAATACGGCGACGGGTTTTTTCAGATTCACGCCGACGTGTTCGACGATATTCATCGCCAGGGCCGTTTTGCCCACGCTGGGCCGGGCGGCAATGACGATCATCTCTCCTTTCTGAAGGCCGCTGGTCAGATTGTCCAGTTCCATGAATCCCGTCGCCAGACCGCTTAAGTGCTCGCCGGAATCGCGATCCAGCATTTCAAAGGTTTCGTTGAGAATATCCGTCAACTCCACCGCCTGGCCCGTGATCTTCCGCTGGGCGATATCGAAGATGCGTTTTTCCACCCGATCCAGCACGTCGGCGGCGGCATCGGCGCTTTTATAACATTCCTGCATGGATGCGGCGCAGGCGCTGATAAGCCGGCGCAGCAGCGCCTTGTCGCGCACGATCCGGGCGTAGGTTTCGGCGTTGGCAGCGCTGGGAACGCTACCGAGAAGATCCCGGATATAATCGTGTCCGCCGGCAGCCTGCATGACGTTCTTTTGCTGGAGCCGGTTCAGAAGCGTCAGACCGTCGATGCCGGTATCGGCTTGAAAAAGTTCGAGAATGGCGGCGAATATGATCTGATTCTGCCGTGAAAAAAAAGCCTCCGGTTCATCGAAGATCATGCACACCGGGCCGATGCATTTGGGATCGATCAGCAGCGATCCCAACAGCGCCATTTCGACGCCTGGGTCATGGGGCGGCGCCGCGGCGCCGGGATCGAACGCCGCGCGACCGTTGCTTTTGTCCCGGTGCGCCGGGATGGTTGTCGCAGGGCGGGGGCGGGCGGTGGTTTCATGTTCGCTCATGCCGGTAACGTAGCAAAAGCAGTGATGGTTTGCACGATAAATTATTGTGGACAGCTTGTCCACCAGGAGCCTGTTGGGAAAGTTTGCAAGGGGGTGGCCGTTTTTTTTGGCAACAAGGCAAAAACCGGATTAACACGGTGTTCACCTCTATGAAGAGAATTCCTTTTTTTCGGCTAACGAGGCGGCGGGGACCAGCTTTGCCAAAAAATATGGCCACACCCGTTTGCAAGAGCCGTGGTGGGCCTTGCGGCTCTCGGGCGCGGCGCTCAGGGGCAAGTATCCGCAGCGCCGCCACGGGCTTTTTCCCGGCGCGCGGCCCGGCTTGCCGCCGCGGCCACCAGAGCGGCGAAAAGCCTCTCCCGATTCGGTCCTTCCAGACTCTCGGGGTGCCATTGTACGCCTATCCATAAATCAAATGCGGGATCTTCAATGGCTTCGATCAAACCGTCGGGTGAGAAGGCCGCGGCCAGCAAGTTGCGGCCTAACGCCGAAATTCCCTGCCGATGCTTCGAATTCACGCGCAGCGTCTGTTCCCCCATGATCGCCGCCAAACGAGAATTCGACGATATTTCCACATCATGTTCCGGCTCGCCGGGGCGGCGATCGTCGGTGGAGGGGGAAGGGATGGAGTGTGCGATCCGGGTTTTCAGCGCAACATCGGGAAGGTACTGGTGGAGCGATCCACCGCGATGAACATTGATCAACTGACAACCCAGGCATACGCCCAGCACCGGCAGATTACGCTGCTGAGCCAGGGAAAGCATCGCCAGGTCAAATGCCTGCCGCCGTGAATCCATGAGAATGGTTCTGGGATGCCGCGCCTGGCCGTAAAGGGAAGGGTCAATATCATCTCCGCCGGGAATCAGCAAGCCGTCGAGTTGCGCGCTGAGAGCCAGGCGAAGAGCGGGATCGTCTGTATGCGGTAGCAGCAGCGGCGTGCCGCCGGCGTGTTCTACCGCTCGCGCGTATGTCGCAGGCAGCTCGTACACGCCCGGAGACTGGTTGGGCGTCTGGTTATCCAGGGTGATTCCAATGAGAGGTCGAACGGGCATAAGCGCCTATCTCAATGATCGCGATGCCGCAGGTGCAGTGCCAGCACGATTCCCTGCACCACCAGCGCCGCGACCAGCCATTCAAGCGCGTTAAGTTGATTCGTGGTACGCAGGTACCACCAGGGACTTTGGGCGACCGGATGAATCTGCATGGCGCCGACGCCATCCCAAGCCGCAATAGCCAGGAATACCAGCACGAACATCTGGCACATGGCGGCCACCAGCAGCGAAAGGGAGAATTCCTGCATGTGCTGCCGCCGGCTCAGGTTGCGTAGATGCTGGGCCATTTCCTCCAGCAACGGTTTGAGGGATTCGGAATGCTTTCGGACCGCCAGGCGATCGGCAATCGCCTCCGCCCAGGCAGCCGGATCATCCCTGGCGATTCCTGGCGCGCCTCCTGCGTCCGGCGCGGATACGGGAACGGGCTGGCCGGAAGAAGTATTCGGCTCCGGCTGGCGGGAGTCAGAGAGCTTCAAGGGCGCCGGCGCCGGATCGCGCAGCGGATTATTGCCTTCGCGAACGATAATGCGGGCTGCGTCAGCCAAGGTTCGCACGGCGAAGTTCGGCGTGATAGCCGGGGAATTTTCCCGCACGTCCAGGGGACGCTCGGGGTCGCTTAGAAGAATGGTTCGACACCCGACGCTGGCGCCGGCGGCGATGTCTTGCGGCTGGTCGCCGATCATCCAACACTCGGATAAATTCAGGTCAAACTCCTGCGCCGCCGCCTTGAGCATTCCGGGCCGGGGCTTTCGCCATTCATGATCCAGGCGGTATTCCGGCGCCACCGCTTCGGGGTGAAAGGGGCAGTAATAGCTGGCATCCACGGCGGCGCCGGCTTGCTCGCGAAGCTGGCGGACCATTTCGGCGTTAACAGCTTCCACCGCTGCTTCATCAAAAAGACCCTTGGCCACACCGCTCTGATTGCTCACCACAATGATGCGGTATCCCAGCCGGCGTAACGACGCCAGCGCGGCGGCGGCGCCGGGAATCAGTTTGACTTTGGAAGGATCGCCCAGGTAACCGTCGCTGGCGATAATGGTGTTGTCCCGATCGAGAAAGACCGCGCGCTGTGCCATAAACGCATCCCGCCGCATATACCCGTTACCGGGCGCATGTCTTCACTTTACCGGCGATGGAGCGCGTCGGCCAGCGCGCCACGCCACAATTGAGCCTGTACCCCTTCGATACGACTTTCAATCCGCACGTGCCAGATGGGGGCCGGCGCCGCCAGGGAGCGGAGTTTTACCCAGTCTTTGTGCGTGGTGACCCAGGCGTCGATATGGCGATCTTCCGCAACGCGCCGGATGGCGGCGAACTCCCGCTCCGGTTCATACTGATGGTGGTCCGAAAACCAAAAGCCGGCGGCCAGACGCAACCCCATCGCTTCCAGGGTGGCGACGAATCCTTCCGGATTGGCGATACCGGCCAGAGCAATCACGCGCCGGCCGGCGGGTTCAATCCGGTTGCCGGCGGCATCAAACAGGCCGACGACCCGCGTATACTGCTGGTAAATGCGCCGCGGGCCGGTCCACTGTGCCAGCAGGTCCGCCGCCAGGTCGGCCAGTTCCCGCGTTACCTGTTCGCAACGGGTCAGCATGATGTGGTCGGCGCGCCGCAGAGCCGCCGGAGGTTCGCGCCATGTTCCACGCGGCGCCAGGCCGGGAATGCCCATGGGCCCCGTCGCGTCCACCAGCACAATATTCAGATCGCGCGCCAGCCGCCGGTGCTGATAGCCGTCGTCCAGGACCAGCACGTCGGCTTGATGTTTGTCCATCGCTTCCCGGCCGCCGGCGACGCGGTCGGGATTGATGAGAACCGGTACGCCGGGGCATTCCTCCCGCAGCACCATCACTTCGTCGGGCAGTCCGCCGCGCGGCGCTCGATAACCGCGGGTGAGAATCGCGGGCCGGCGCCCCATACGAAGCAGTTCCTGAACAATCATGATGACAGTGGGCGTTTTACCGGTGCCGCCGGTGGTTATGTTTCCCACGGATATCACCGGAACCCGAAGCCGAACGGTTTTGCGCCATCCGCG
>JAJYDU010000004.1 GCA_021790475.1 Planctomycetota bacterium
TACTCCCGTAACCGCAATTACAGCCCCTCGCTGGGCGTATGGATCAGCCAGGACCCCGCCGGTTACATCAACGGCGCCGATACGTATCAGTTTGTGCTGAGCAATCCGGTGGGAAATGTGGATCCGGAAGGGCTGTGGAATTGGTCCGACGTATTGCCATGGAATTGGAATTGGAGCTGGCTGCCATGGGTGGGCAAGGCGTTGCCAAAGGCCGCGAAATATGTTGTCCCCGGTGGCGAATTCGTTGAGGGGGCTAAGGCACTACCGGCAATTTCAAAAACGGTTATTGAGGAGGCGGAGTTGCAGCAACAAGAAAAAGATATGCAAATGTGCCCACCGCGCAATCCATTTACCGATCCTCTTTATACCGGTCTAGATAAAATGAGATCCGGAGAAACCAATATGATGAAACCATCAGAAAGGGCTGCAGTTATTAAGGCCTTCGGTGGGACTCCACGATAACACTTGAAAGATTTGCAGAAGAATAACATTTAGAGGGATATTTGTGAATTTCTAAGGCCTATATTATGAAACTATTAGATGGAGACAAGATTGGAAGAGATAATAAAAGGGTAACTATTTATTTTGTTTTTAGTCTTTTAGGAATATTGCTATTGGCTTGCGGAATTGGAATCGGCGCTGTTCTGGTAAGATTATCTGATACAAGCAGAGACACTGGGGGGAGACATAGTGCCGCGTTACATCCAGTTTCTAAGCGTTGGATTATAGATAATGGCTGGCAAGCTGTAATGCGTTATTTTTATGAGAGTCGCCCACTATGGCTTTCGCCAGGAACATATTTTATACCAGATGCAGGCCGACGCAGATTCTTTGCATTAACTGTAAAAACATCGGCAAACGGTTCGATAAACACGCTTATCTTAGCAGGCCCCGGCCATAGACATCCTTTTGCTCTGACATATATCCGCGATACTCCAGAGTATGGTATACCCGAAATAATTATCAACAGCGGATATAAATTCAGACCATTGATAGATATGGGAATCAACGGGAGATTTACAGTCAAGTATAATTCGCATGAATACATAAAAGTAAATCATATCTGGATTAAGGTGTTAGGCTCCCGGAAATCGGGAGAAATGCTAACGAAAGGTCATATCTATGCATGGGATATACATCGTGGCGCTTGGGTCCCAGTTGGAAGTTCCGGACGAAAAAAAGGCCGGTGTCAACGGCATAATTGTATCAGACGCTGAGGGAATCAAATGACTTCAATAATCCCCATATCCAGTCGCAGAATGATCGTAGGGGCGGTAGCTGCTCTTGGTCTTGCACTGGTATTGGTGATAGTTATAGCTATGTTCACAGCGTCGCAAACCAGGTCGAAGCGGCTGGAGAAGGCAGCCAATAACGGAAATGCTGCTGCACAGTTTCGTTTGAGCCTCCGCTACGAGTATGGCCAAGGCGTTCCTCAGAGCTATCGCAAAGCGATGGTTTGGTGCCGCAAAGCGGCGTCGGCAGGCGACACAAACGCGATGACCGCAATCGGCTGGCTCTACCAGCGCGGCCAAGGCGTGCCACGGAATTACCAGAAAGCGATGACATGGTACCGCAAAGCGGCGTCGGCAGGCGACACAAACGCGATGACCATGATCGGTTGGCTCTACCAGCGCGGACAAGGCGTGCCACGAAACTACCAGAAGGCGATGGCATGGTACCGAAAGTCTGTGAACGGCGGCGATGTGGGAGCGATGTACGACATTGGCCTGTTATACGCGCATGGCCAAGGTGTCGCGCAGAGTTACGCGAAAGCCCTGACTTGTTACCGCAAAGCGGCGGCGGCGGATGTTTCCCAAGCGATGGGCGCCATCTCCACCCTTTATGAGCACGGTTGGGGGGTGCGGAAAAGCTACCAGAAGGCAATGATATGGTTGCGCAAGGCGGCGGCGGCAGGAAACGCCATAGCCATGTACAACATCGGGTGGCTGTACGAACACGGCAGAGGCGTTCCACGAAACTATCAGAAAGCGATGAACTGGTACCGCAAGTCTGCGGCCGGTGGCAGTAAACATGCAATGATGGGTATTGGCCGGCTGTATGCGCATGGGCTGGGGACGGGGCAAAACTACAATATGGCGAGGGTTTGGTTCCGCAAAGCGGCGGCGGCAGGCGATGTCCATGCGATATATATCATAGGTTATTTGTACGCGTATGGCAAAGGTGTTCCACGTAACTATCAGAAGGCGATGCGATGGCTCCGAAAGGCCGCCGCCGCAGGCGATGTCCAGGCGATGGAGGGCATAGGCAATTTGTACGCGTATGGCAAAGGTGTTCCACGTAACTATCAGAAGGCGATGCGATGGCTCCGAAAGGCCGCCGCCGCAGGCGATGTCCAAGCGATGTATGGCATCGGTTATTTGTACGCGTATGTCAAAGGTGTTCCACGAAACTATCGAAAGGCGATGGATTGGTACAAGAAGGCCGCAGCAGGTGGTAACGCATCCGCGATGAATAACATCGGAATGCTTTACTATCGTGGTTTGGATGTTCCGCGTAACTATCAGAAAGCGCTGGCGTGGTACCGCAAAGCGGCTTCGGCGGGTGATGCCGAAGCGATGGACAACATCGGCTGGTCTTACGGGCATGGGCTGGGTGTCAAACGGGGCTATCATGAAACGATGGCGTGGTTCCGTAGAGCTGCCGCGGGTGGAAATACCGATGCGATGGGTAGCATTGGTTTTCGTAACCGTTCACGGGCAATAGTGGCGAACTTAGCCCATAAACGAGGGTTCCCGATAATATAAGCCCATTTTTCGCGCGTTTTTTGCTCCAACGGCCTCCAACATCCGTTTATTTCCCTTTATTTATAATGTTTTTGGCCCGTGAACGGTTACAATCCGGGTTAACCTTCTACGGGTCGAACTATCATCAAAAAGGCCAATAAAACCGCATGTTGCAAATCGAAGCGCTGCAAAAAGCGCTGCAGTTTTTGACGATCTCGCCGAAGATTCGCAATTGCGGACGATTCTGGCCGCGTGGCCTACGCTCACCGAGCAGGCCCGCAATACTATCCTCGCCATAGCCGGGAACCCGGCGAGCCGGGTAGTTTCCGAGTAAGCCAACTATGGAGGCTGGCGATCATGCCCAAAAACACCAATGATTCCGCACATTCTGGCGAGCGCGCACCAATAGGCGCACCAAATCATCCGGAAAATGACCCGTCTTTCGCTTTTGTGAGAGAAAACTGGCCCGATCTGGCCGACGAAGACAAGGCGCACGTGGTCAACGTGGTGCGACGCGCCATGCTTCGCCGCCAGGTAGCACGTGGAGAGACGCCATGACCGCCGGTACGCCCGCCAGCAAGGCCAAGTAGCCGCGTTGGCGGAATTAGTCTACGCAAGACTAAATAGCCCCCATAAAACACCAACAAAGTCGCACATTTCAGAATCGGGCGCAGTAAAAGGCGCAGCATTAGACGGTAATTCCCGTTATCGGACGCAAACCACGGCCCTTGATTACGTCCGGGCGAAGTGGGCCAGCCCGATCTGCCCGCCTACGCTTCCCGATCTGGCCGCCTACCCGGCCCGATCTGGACAAGGCCCCCTGATCTGGCCGGGTAGACCATTTTGCCGGCGCTGGCAATATGCTCCCCGCCGCAACTGTTACACATACTCTAATAGTTGACTGCTGTTAACTATTCTCCGCCGTCAACGAGTGCCCTAAGGCTAACGCCAATCGCCGCGCGCATCGGTTTTTGAGTGTCCAGTCGCGCCCCGTAAATTTTCCCGGAATTATGACATATTGAAGTTGGTAGATATGTTACGTACTGCGGACACTGCTGGTGGCGCGGCGGTATCGGCAGTATCAGTATCACTACCTCTTAAAGCTTAACAATTCGGAGGTTTCGATACCGATACCGCGTTGCCTGACCCGGAAAACGCCTTCCGCCTGCCCCATCCCTTCGACGCTGGACGCACGGCTGGAATGGTTGTATCCATCTAATTCCGCGCGGTATGATCCATCAATGGAACAACTGGTATGAACGCGATGGAAACTAGCCCAAAAACATTTTCCCCGGCGAGTCTTATACGGGATGAACGCGGGCGTCTGCTGCCTGGCCATTTACCATTGCCCGGCGGCGGAAGGCCCAAAGGCTCACTCTCCCGTGCGCGTCTGCAACGGGAAGCCGCCCGCATGATGGACGCGGCGATGCGCGATACTCTTGTCCGTGAGCAGGCAAGATTACGCGGACTGATTCTGGCCTGCGCGGAAAGCATATTTAATCGCATCAAAAAGGGCGATACGAAGGCTCTGCGCCAAGCGTGGGAGTTTATGAACTTCCCCCCGCATAAACCGACGGAAAGACCGTAACTTCACCTGTATATATTTACTACCGGATTCTGATCGCCGGAAGTTTAACTTTTCTTTTTCGCAACCAGCACGAGAAGCGCCAACTTTTGAAAACACAAGAATTTGTGCGCGGGAGATTGACACCTAGCAAACGTAATGGCATACTACAGTTTGAGTGATAAGGCCGCCCGTTCTGGCCGGCAAAAAACAAAGGATAGGTGTAGGTAATTACGCGCGAGCATTTTGCTCGCAGCGCAAGGAGAATTTTATGAGCGACGACCAACTTCTTCGGGTGAAAGACGTGGCGGCCATTATGCAATGTTGCCAACGGCAGATCTGGCGCCTGGTGGAGCTGGGCAAGCTTCCCGGTCCCTTCCGACCATCGCCGCGAATGCCGCGGTGGCGACGGATTGATATTGAAAAATATATCGAGTCGCTCGCGAAAAAGAATTGAACTGAACAAAAAAAACCCGGCCGCGGTTAGTTGCCGCGCCGGGCAAAGAAAAGGATGATAAAATGAGTTTATCCGCACCCCCGAAAAAAAGCAAGCATTCCGAATTGGAAGTTTTTAACCAGAAAATGGCCGCCTTGGCCGCCACCGCCGCGCCGCCGGAGAAAACCGCCGGCGAAGGCCAACCCGATGGCGCGGAGCAAGCGCCACAAGCTGACGCCCTGCTTGCATTGACGGAAAAAATGGAACTCTGGCATGATTCGGACGGCGACGGTTTTGCGACCCTTGAACAAGCCGGGCATAACGAGCACTGGCGGCTTAATTTAAAGCCTTTTCGCTACGCGCTCGCGAACCGATTTTGGTTGGAGCAAGGCAAAGCGCCCAGCGCGCAAGCGATGCAAAACGCCCTGGGCGTGCTGGAGGGTAAGGCGCGGTTTGAAGGTAAACAGCGCACTACCGCGGTACGGCTGGCGGAGGCGGACGGGACGATATATTTAGACGTGGCCAACGAAGCATGGCAGGTGATCGCCATCAGCGCCGCGGGCTGGAGCGTGAGCGAAAGCCGAAACTGCCCGATCAAATTCATCCGCCGTCCCGGCGAACTGGCGCTGCCGCTGCCGACGCGCGGCGGAAAATTGCGCGACCTGAAAGACACGCTCCGAATAAAATCAGACGATACATATATACTTGTCGCCGCGTGGCTGGTGGCGGCCCTGCGCCCCGGCAAACCAATCCCCATATTAAACGTCGAGGGTGAGCAAGGTTCGGGTAAAAGTACGCTCTGTCGAATGCTAAAGTCGCTGCTAGATCCCAACGTGGCCCCCTTGCGGAGTTTGCCTCGCGACGAGCGAGATATGACGGTCGCGGCGCGGAGCTCGCTTATCGTGGGCTACGATAATTTATCCGGCCTGCCCCCCGCGATGAGCGATGCTTTGTGCCGATTGGCCACCGGCGCGGGCTTCGCTACTCGCGCTCTCTATACAGATGGAGATGAGTCTATATTTTCGGGCGTCCGGCCTGTCCTGCTCAATGGCATCGACGCCATCGGAACGCGCGCTGATTTAATGGATAGGTCAATCATCATTACGATGCCTACTATCCCGGAGCTGGAGCGCGCCACGGAATCGTCCATCTGGCTGGAGTTTCAGGCCGCGCATCCGGGTCTGCTTGGCGCGATTTTTGACGCCGTAGTGCTGGCGCTGGCCAACCTGGAAAAGGTTGCCTTGCCGCGCTCACCCCGAATGGCGGATTTTGCGCAATTGGCGATTGCTGCGGAGCCCGCTTTAGAAATTCCCGAAGGTAATTTCGTAAAAATATACGAAGAGAATCGCCTAGAAGTTGGCTGCAACGCCATCGACTTTTCTCCGCCTATGTCCGCCCTGCTTGACTACCTAGACGTCACTGGTTCGTTCGAGGGAAGTCTTTCTGACCTTTTTGGCTTGCTGGAGGAACGCGCGGCCATTGGCGAAAGAAAGCCAGAAGGCTGGCCCAAGTCGCCGAACAGGCTAAGCTCCATTTTACGCCGTACTGTACCCGTCCTCCGGATGCGAGGCTATGCCGTTACGTTCTCCCGTTCTGCCGGGAGAGATCGTGGGCGGCGTGTAATGATAGAGAGGTTGGGCAAAGGATCGTCCGGATCGTCCGGATCGTCCGAAACGTCGAAAAACCCACAAAATCAAACATTTTTGTCGGACGCAACTTCGGACGCAACTTCGGACGCACCCCCCCCAACCGTCCGCACCAAAACCCCCGCCAAATGCTGGTTTCGGACGATCCGGACGATCCGGACGATAAAACCGCTACCCATTCTGCACGGCCTCCATCAAAAGGTATCCGATGGGACGAAAGGGCCACCGGAGGAACCGACGTATGAATGCAACCCACATTGTTCATCGCCTTACCACCGCCGGATACCGGCTGGAAGACAGAGGCGACAAGCTGCACATTGAGCCTTCCCCGCCCGCCGAGATTTTAGAAGAACTGCGACGGTTCAAGCCGCAAATCCTCTCCCTGCTCCGGATGGGCACGGAAACTCTACAACTGGACTACCGGAGCGTGGCGTGGCTGGCCCTTCTCCAGATAGAACCGGACGCCATTACCCGCCAGACGGTATGGGATGCCGCGGAGGCGGAAGAAAGAAAATGGGCCTTTCTTGTCCGGGAACACGGCTACCCGGCAGGCTGGTTCGTGTTTGGATACGTGGATGATTTTCTCCGGAAACACCGCCGGAAGGGAATCGCACTGGAAATCGTGCCCGTCGAAGAGCGAATTGCCGCCTGGTGGCTGGTGGATGCCCCCGACGAACAGAATAACAGCAAGGTAAAGCAGGATGCTTAACTTGCGTAAATTGCGGATGTTGCGAAAAAAAACATAATCCGCCGCAATAACTGAAACATGGAGTTAGAGCATGGACTTTCCCGCTTTCATAAAGTTGGTTGAGAGTAAAACAGGACGCCCGATGAAGCAATATGGCGTACGATGGAAGGGCCATTGCCCCGCCCACGACGACCAAAGCCCTTCCTTTTCCTGCTGGCTGGCCGATGATGGATGGATCTGCGTAAATTGCTTTGCCGGCTGCACCACCCGCCAGATTTACAAAGCCCTGGAAGTCGAAAAAAAGGACATGGGGCCGCCGCTGCGCCCTGGTATGAGCCGCACCGCCGCGGCCCGGCCCGCGACACCATCGGCCCCGCATTCTGCGAATAAAAACGGGCATCCCGGCAGGAATAAACCAGACTACCCGAATGCCCGCGCGGCAGTTGATGCTGTCGCCGCCCTGCTCCGGCGGCAGCATCCCGAAATCGAGCGGACGAATTGCTTCCGTTATTGCACCGCCGATGCGAAACTGTACGCGGCGGTAATTCGCTTCCGGAATCCGAAAACTTTTCGGCCAATAGCACGTGCGGCGGATGGGAAATGGCAAATAGGTGATCCTCCGATTCTGATATGGTTTCCGTATCACGCCGAACGCCTGGGCAACGCGAAAACTGTTCACGTCCCCGAAGGGGAAAAGTGCGTGTTAGCGTTGGAAAAGTATGGCCTTGTTGCAACAACATCCGCCCACGGCGCACAATGCGCCGACAAGACCGACTGGAAGATACTTTCGGGCAAAAACATTTATCTCTGGCCCGACCGTGATGGCCCCGGCGAAGGATACATTTTCGACGTTTGGCTGCATTTGCGCGCGATATGCCCGCAAATCAAGGTGGTACGCCTGCCTGGTCTGCCCGAAGGCGGCGATATATGCGACTGGCTGAAACAGCACAAACCGTGGACGGAGGATGAAATAAAGGCCGCGTTGGCCGAAGAGATAGACTTAGCGAAAACCTACCCATCCCCACCGCCGGCCCCGCCGCCCGATTCGGCGGAAGTGGAAAATACGTAACACTTTTTCGGAGAGAGAGAATCATGGGAAAAGATATTGAATACCAGTTGCGGCTGACGGTTGATGAAGCCGACATTCACCTGCCCCGAATAGCCGCGTCCGCGGGCATAGAAGTGGCGGATTTACAGGATTTTTTGTGGCACAATAAAAGCCTGACGCTGTCCCAAGCCGCGCGGCTGGCCGAATACCTTGGGTTTGAGTTACGCCCCCGCCGCACAAAAGATAAAACCCACAATGAAATTATGCGGGAAGCGAATATTGTCCTTGGCCGGAAAAACCTGATCTCGAATGCCCGCAGCCTGGCTATTCGCGCTTTAACCAAAGAGAGAGGGCCATATTACTGCTAGGCCCATGCCCGGCCCCCACGGATGGAGATTAACCATGCCCGCGCCAGCCCCCCGGCAACCCGCCGCCCGCTGCCCGATCTGTTTGCGGAACCACGTATCGCCCGGAGCCATTCTCTTCCACCGGGCGGACTGTATCCGCCACCGCCAAAGCCTTCGCCGCAGATCGACCAGTAAGACCATCCGCGCTATAGAAGGCCCGCAAAAGGCCGTTTGCGGCGGTCTGTAGCGATTCTATACTGTTCGCGTATTTGCGCCAGCAGGCATCGCAGGGCGTGGTAATACTCTTGACTCGCACGGTAATGCACGGCAGAATGTGATAATGGCCCGCGTGGAAATAACGCCGGACGCGGATGCCGATATTGCCGCGGCGCTCCAGTCCACGGAAAGAGAAGCCTTGTCTGATAATCCGGGATTGTAGGGGATGGTGAATCATGGACGTGGAAATATGCGAAAACTGCGGGATGAAAATCGGGAAGCTGGAAATGCCCCATGTCTGCAATAATCATGTGGTATGCCAGGAATGTTATAAACGCCTGAAGAAAAGCATTTCCCCGCATGGAGGCACTGGCTTATCTATATTGGCAAAAGATATGGCCATTATCGGGATTTTTATTCCCTTCGTATGGCTGGTGGCCCTGATAATTGGACATATCGCATTGGCGAAAAATGCTAATGATAAAAGGGCAAAGGATGCTATTTGTATAGCCTGGGCATCATTTATATTTAATCTGATATTTATTGCATGTTTTATCTTAGGCATTATGCCGTAGTTAACCGATAGTAAATTCATGCCGCAAAGGCAAAAACTTTGAACGCAAACTGGCCCATTACCTTACCACTCTGGGTTATCCGGCCACGCGCGGGCTTGCGCGGGCGGCTGATGAAGCCCTATAGCATTCCAAGCCGTTCGCATATTTGCGCCAGCAATCCTTGACAAGCACGGGAAAGAGCGATAGGATGGAAGCGTTTTACAGGAAAGGGTTTCACCGATGGCCAGTATTTCCTCTTCTGGTAACGGGCGAAGACTTATTCAATTCGTCGACAAAGACGGTATACGCAAGACCGTCCGGCTGGGGAAAATCAGCAAAAAGCAGGCGGAAAGTTTCCGCGTCATGGTCGAATCGCTGGTTACGGCAAGCGTTCTTGGCGAACCGGAAGCCTTGGACAACGCTACGGCACAATGGCTGGCCGGACTGGACGACCGGCTGTACGCCCGCGTGGCCGCCGTGGGACTGGTCAAGCCGCGCGCCGCAACACTCGGTATGGGCATTGCGGCGTTTGTTGAGAGCTTTTTGGCGGCCCGTCCGGAATACAAGCCTTTAACCATCGACAACGTCAATCAGGCACGCCACTATCTTATAGAACACTTCGGCAACCGTGATATGAGAACCATCACTGCCGCCGACGCCGAAGACTTTCGATTGAGTCTTGTAAAGTCCGGTCTGGCGGAAGCGACGTACCGCCGCCACCTGGGCCGATGCCGCCAGCTTTTCAAGGCGGCCATCAAACGTGGCATCGTCAAGGGCCAAAACCCTTTTGACGACATGGCCGTTACCGCGCGAGCGAACAAAGAGAGGCAGCGCTTTGTGAGCCGGGCGGACGTGGACAAGCTTATCGCCGCCGCCCCGGATGCCCAATGGCGGCTCATCATTGCCTTGAGCCGCTACGGCGGCATACGGACGCCAAGCGAAACGCTGGCGCTCAAGTGGACGGACGTAAACTGGGAGCAGCGCCGCCTTCGCATCCCATCGCCGAAAACCGAACGCTACGAGGGCGGCGACTGCCGGTATATCCCGCTTTTCCCGGAGCTTGACCGGCCATTGCATGACTGCTTCGAGCTAGCCGAGCCGGGCGAAGAGTATGTGATTAACAGGCATCGTAGCATGTCCCGCAATCTGGGGACGCAGCTGCGCCGGATTGCCCTGCGGGCCGGGCTGGAGCCGTGGCCAAAACCATTCCACAACATGCGGGCTTCCCGGCAAACCGAACTGGCCGAGTCCTTCCCAATACACGTGGTCTGCTCTTGGATAGGCAATAGCCGGGCGGTAGCACAAGAGCATTACTTGACGGTTACGGACGCGCACTTCGCCAGGGCGATTCAACCGCTGGCGGAAAGCGCTGCGAAAAGCGCTGCAGCAGGTGGCGGAATTGGCGAGAATGGCGGCGACACGGAATCGGCCAACCCTTCAGAATTGCTTGCTATTCAAGGTAATTCGCTTACATGCACAGACGGACATAACTACGATCCAGCCTTTCTACGGGTTCGTTCCAGCCAGCCGGTATCAACGCGTGCCTGCAGAAAGTCCTGATCGCTCATGATCTGGCGATGCAGGGGAATGGTGGTTTTGACCGGCCCGGCGCGAAATTCCTCCAGCGCCCGGCGCATGGTGGCGATGGCCTGCGCCCGCGTGGGCCGATGCACGATAAGTTTGCCGATCATGGAGTCGTAATTCGGGCCGATGCGGTAATTTTGGTGGGCATGGGTATCGACTCGGACGCCGGGACCGCCGGGCACGGCGAATTCCTCCAGCACCCCGGGACAGGGAACAAAGCCGCGCTCGGGGTCTTCAACGTTGATGCGACACTCGATGGCGGCGCCGTTGCAGCGGGCGTCCTGCTGGTCGAGGTCAAGCTTTTCGCCGGAAGCGATGCGCAGTTGCCACTGAATGATATCCTGGCCGGTGACCTCTTCGGTGACCGGGTGTTCCACCTGAATGCGCGTGTTGACTTCCAGGAAATAAAACTTTTTCTGCCTGTCCATAATGAATTCCACCGTGGCGGCGGAGTAATAGCCGGCGGCGTTGGCCAGACGCACCGCGGACTCGCAAATCTGCCGGCGGGTTTCGTCATCCAGGATCGGACAGGGCGACTCTTCGATGAGTTTCTGATGGCGGCGCTGAATGGTGCAGTCGCGTTCGAAAAGGTGTATGACTTTTCCATACTTGTCGCCGAGAATCTGTACCTCCACGTGCCGCGGCTCCTCGTGGTATTTCTCTATGAAGACGGTGGAATCCTTAAAGGCGGCTTCGGCCTCGGCCTGGGCGGCCTTGAGGGAGCCTTTGAGACTGATGTCGTTATGGGCGACGCGCATGCCGCGCCCGCCGCCGCCGCCGGAGGCCTTGATAATGACCGGGTATCCGATTTTTCGGGCTACCTCCACGGCCTCTTTTTCCGATTTCACAGGCCCGTCGCTGCCGGGAGTCAGAGGAACCTTGCACTGGCGAGCCAGATTGCGGGAGGCCAGCTTGGAGCCGAGCATTTTCATGGATTCCACGGACGGGCCGATGAATTCGATCTTGCAGCTTCGGCATATTTCGGCGAAATGGGCGTTCTCGGACAGAAATCCGTAACCGGGGTGAATGGCCTGAACATCGGCCACTTCCGCGGCGGAAATGATGCGGGGGATGTTCAGATAGCTTTCACCCGCCGGGGCTGGGCCGATGCAGATGGCTTCGTCGGCCAGCTGGAGATAAGCGGCATCGCGATCAGCCTCGGAATAGACGGCAACGGCTTCGACCCCCAGTTCCCGGCAGGTACGAATGATGCGCAGGGCTATTTCACCACGATTGGCAACGAGAATTCGAGAGAACATGTTTTCCTCTAATCCCGATTTTTACCCCGTGAACGGTTAGTCCGGAATTATTCCGGTTTGACGAGAAACAACGGCTGGTTGAACTCAACGGCCTGACCATTCTGAACAAGAATTTTCACGATCGCGCCCGTGGTTTCCGCGCGGATTTCGTTGAACACCTTCATAGCTTCGATAATGCAGACGACGGTGTCTTTTTCGACCGGGGCGCCGACTTTCACATAAGGATCGGATTCGGGATTGGCCGCGCTGTAGAAAGTGCCGACCATGGGGGATTTCACCGGGACAAGGTTTTCATCCTGGGCCGCTGCGGCGGCGGCCGGCGATCCGGAGGTCGCGACCGGTCGAATCGCCGATGGTGGGGCGGTGGCGGATGCCGTCCCGCCGCTATCGGGTGTCAGGTCCCGCTTGAGGCGGATTTTCGCCTTGTCTTCGACGAGTTCAATTTCGGTCAGATCGTTATCGGCCATCAGCCGGATCAGATCTTTCACGCGCTTGTTGTCGGTAAACGTTTCTTTGGCCATTTCTTACTCCAGGCAAGAAACAATCAAATCCGGGCGGAATCCAAATCTTTGGGAAGATGCGAAAGCACGCGGTGGCCGGTCGGCGTCACCAGAACGTCATCTTCGATCCGCACTCCTCCCAAACCGGGCAGGTAAATGCCCGGCTCCACCGTGAGAACCATTCCGGGTTGAAGGATAACCTTGCTGCGGGGAGAAAGCGATAGCTGTTCGTGTATATCCCGTCCGATCCCATGGCCCAGGCTGTGCTCAAACGCCTTGGCATAGCCGGCCTTGGCGATAATGCGACGGGCAATTTGGTCGATCTGCCGGCCGGTCCGGCCGGGGCGGATGGCGGCGATGGCCGCCATCTGGGCGGCAAGGACAACCTGGTAAATTTCCTTGATTTTCTCTGAAACCCGTCCGATAAAAATCATGCGGGTTAAGTCGCAGCGGTACCCCTTAAACTGGGCGCCCCAATCCACAAGAATGGGTACATTGTTCTGGAGTTTAACGGAATCGGGGCGATAATGGGGGAGGCTGCCATTGGAACCGGCGGCTACAATGGGATCAAATGCGGCATTGGCGGCGCCGCGGCGGCGCATTTCGTAGACCAGCAGGCCGGCGATATCATTTTCCGTCATACCGACGCGCAGGCGGGTCTTGAGGGCTTCAAAAGAGCGCTCAGCAATGGCCAGGGACCGCTCGATCAGTCCAATTTCATGTTCATCCTTGATGTTGCGAAATCCGACGATCATGTCCTCCACCGGCCGCGGACGAATGCGCTCCGAGCCAGTGAGTTTGCGGATCGCCTGATGCTGGCGAAGCGTGAGATTTTCCGCCTGCACACCCAACCTGATTATTCCCGCCCGGCGGGCCAGGCGGATGATTTCTTCGGCCAAACCCTTGCGGCGAATCACCGTCCGCACCCACGGGCACTCGCGTTCGATCTGCTGCCTGTAGCGGGAATCGCTTACCAGCCATATCCGATCGGGAGTGAGCAATGCCCAAGAGTCGTCGCCTTCGAAGCCGGTCAGGTAACTCACGTCCGGAAAATAACTCACCAGAAGGCCGGTGATCTTTCGTTCTTTCATGGCGGCGCGGACGGATTGCCAGCGGACCTGAATGTACAGGGGCGCCTGGAACATACGCACGCTCATCATCGGAACCTTCCCATAACTGATTGGGGGAAATCCGCGGAACGTTTTCCGCATCAATCAACAGGCCCTCTTCCGGCCGCCACGCCGGGAGCCTGTCCTGGGAAATATACTCCGGCCACGCCGCGGCGGAACGCACCGTATTGTAACAACTTAGCCGCTTTTTGGGGGGGGAGTAACCGTTTACGGGGTTAAATAAATTCGCGTTTCGCTGCCGGCGGGCTAACGGTTGAATTGGGCGTCGAAAACGATGTCGCTGGGAGCGAAATCGATTTTTCGCACGAAAGCCGCCGCCTCGGTGGCGCCATGCTCCCGGTTCATGTTCTGATCTTCCCATTCCACGGAAAGAGGTCCTTGGTAGCGGATTTCATTCAGAGCGCGAATAACCTGTTCGAAATTCACGCTGCCATGGCCCAGCGAACGAAATTCCCAGTAGCGCTCCGGATGGCCGAAAGGCAGATGTCCTCCGAACACGCCGCTGCGGCGCGGGACCGGGCTGACCCAAACGTCTTTCATGTGCACGTGGTAGATGCGTTGGTTCAATTCGCGGATGAACTGAACATAATCCACGCCCTGGTAGGCAAAGTGTGAGGGATCGAAATTGAATCCGAAAGTTTTCCGCTCTTTCAACGCGGCGACTGCCATTTGCGCGCTGGCGATGTCGAAAGCGATTTCCGTCGGGTGCGCTTCCAGAGCGAATACCACGCCATGCTCGTCGAAAACATCCAGTATCGGGCTCCAGCGGCGGGCGAAATCGGTGAAACCATTTTCGATTTGTTCCGGCGTCACCGGCGGAAAGCTGTAGGCCACATGCCAGATGCTGCTGCCGGTAAAACCATTGACCACCACGCGGTGCAGTTCTTTTTTAATATCGGCGGGCGCGGCGTCAAAAAATTTTCGAGCCGCCCGGGCCGTGCGCTTCATTTGTTCCGCGGCGCGCTGTCGCACGCCTTCCGGCTTCCCATCGCCCCATACGTGTACGGGAAGAATGGCCTGGTGCCGCTCGTCGATGTTGTCGCACACCGCCTGGCCCGTCAGGTGGGCGCTGATGGCGAAACACTTCAGATGATGCGCCTGGAGCATGGCCCATTTATTTTGGCAGTAATTTTTGTCTTCCAGCGCCTTGTCTACATCGAAGTGGTCGCCCCAGCAGGGAAGCTCGAGGCCGTCGTAGCCGAAGGCTTTGGCCTTCTTGCAGATTGTTTCAAACGACAGATCGGCCCATTGCCCGGTAAAAAGCGTCACGGGTCTGGTCATCAACAAGTCCTCTTGATTTAGAGCCTGTCCGGACAGGCTCTTTGCCGATAAAGACATAATTTTTCTGTTCGCGGATCATATTCTCCGGCAGGTAAAATTGCCAGCGAATCGCGCGGGGCGATAGTCCATAGCTGATAACCACGCCCCATCCCATCGGCCGGCCGGGCCGAGTGTGTCTGATTATTGCCAAGGAACGCGCTTTTGTATACAACAGGACAGTGGTCGGGACGGGAAGGAGCGCGGCGGCGACGGTGCCGCAATGCGTATGATTCTGGTGGAAGTTATTAGATCTCCGGGAGGTCGCCCATGAAACGCATGTTTACTTTTTCGTTTGTGCTGGCGGGATTGCTGGCTTTGGCCGGGTGCGGCAAATCCACCCGCTCCCCGGCCGCCCAGGGCGGCAAACTCAAGATTGCCGTGATTCCCAAGGGAAGTACGGATGTTTACTGGCAGTACATTCATGCCGGTGCGCTGGCGGCCGGCAGGAAACTGGGGGTGCACATTATTTTTCAGGGTCCCATCGAAGACGGCGATCGCATGGCGGAAATTCAAATCATGGATAATTTCATCAACCAGCATGTCAACGGCATCGTGCTGGCTCCGATCGATAGCCACGCCCTGGTTCCTCCCGTCCGGCAGGCGAAAGCGGCGCACATTCCCGTGGTAATTATTGATTCCGTCCTCCAGGGCACGCCGGGCAAAAGTTTCGTGAGTTTTGTGGCCACCAACGACTTCAAGGCCGGCGAGAGGGACGGCCAATACCTGGCCAGGCTGCTTGGCGGCAAAGGAAAAGTGGTCATGTTGAACTTTCTCGTCGGATCGGGCGCCGCCGTGGACCGGGCCCGGGGGTTCCTGGCGGCTATGAAGCAATATCCCGCGATAAAAATTATTTCCAGAAACCAGTACGGCGGCTCCACGCCATCCCGGTGCGAGGCGGCGGCTTTGAATATGATGAGCCGGATTCGCCAGGCCAACGGCATATTTTGCGTGAACGAGACCACCACCTTCGGCATGTACCTGGCGCTCAAGCAGGTAGGACTGTTGGGCAAGAAAAAATTTGTCGGTTTTGACTGGCAGTCCAACTTCAAACGGCCCATTGAGAAGGGGCAAATCAACGGGGTCATGGTGCAGGATCCGTTTCACATGGCTTATGAAGGGGTGAAATTTCTGGTTGAACATATTCGCGGTAAAAAAGTTCCTGCCACTCTGGATACCCCCGCCGTGATTGTGACGACGAAAAACATCCATACGCCGGCCATTAAAAAACTGGTTAAGATTCCAAATGTGTAAAAACCTGTCGCGCGAAAGGCAGGTTCTAAACAGATCCAATCCGCCGCAACGAAAACTATATGCGGCGATTCCCGTGCCGGCCCTTGTTCCGTGACCCTTGCGAGAAAGGTCAATGATTTCGGGTTCCGAAACGTCCGTGCCGGCAACGCCGCCCGTGGATCGGCTGCGGATGCGGGCTATTCGTAAACGATTTGGCGCCACGCAGGCGCTGGACGGCGTGAGCCTGGCGGTACGCGCCGGTGAGGTGCTGGCCCTGGTGGGCGAAAATGGAGCCGGAAAAAGCACCCTGATGAAAATTCTCTCGGGCGCGTACCAGCCCGACGAAGGCGAGATGTGGATCGACGGACGGTCTTACCAGCCGCGCGATCCGATGGCCGCGCGCCGCGCGGGTGTCGCCATGATTTATCAGGAATTGTCGCTGGCGCCGCACTTGTCGGCCATGGAAAATATCGTTTTGGGCGTGGAGCCGCGGCACGGTCCGCTGATCGATTGGAACCGGACCCGCCGGATCGCCGTCAACGCTTTCCGGCAGTTGGGCCGTTCGGATATTCCCGCGGATGTCCCGGTCGGAAGGCTTTCCGTGGCCGAACAACAGCTTGTGGAAATTGCCCGGGCGATGGCCGTCGGTTGTAAGGTACTGGTGCTTGATGAGCCGACCAGCAGCCTGACGCGCAAGGACATCGCGGGTCTTTTCGCCCTGGTGCGCCGCTTGCGCGACCAGGGCCACGCCATCGTGTACATTTCCCACTTTCTGGAAGAGGCCAGGGAAATCGCCGGCCGGTTTGTCGTGCTGCGCGATGGTCGGACCGTCGGCGAGGGAAAAACCGCGCAAACCTCCATTGATCAGATTATTTCCCTGATGGTCGGGCGCAAGGTGGAAGACCTGTATCCCCGTTCCCAACACACGCCGGGTGAAATGGTTCTTGAACTTTCGGATGTGGCGGGCGCCAAAAAAATCGTTTCCGCTTCGCTGCAATTGCGGCGCGGGGAGGTGCTGGGAATCGCCGGTCTGGTCGGCGCCGGGCGCACCGAGATGTTGCGGGCCATCTTCGGCCTCGACCCCGTGGTCAAAGGCCGCATTAAAGTTGGCGTTTACTCCGGTCCGACCACGCCGGCGCGACGCTGGACCCAGGGTGTCGGCGCGGTCAGCGAAGACCGCAAGCGGGAAGGACTGGCGATGGGATTGAGCATTGCCGAAAATATCACGCTTTCCCGCCTGCCGCTTCTGGTAAGCCCGCGGCGGCAGAAGGCGGATGCGGCCGAGTGGATCCGGCGTCTTGCGGTACGCTGCGGCGGGCCGGCGCAGAAAGTCGTGCATCTCTCCGGCGGCAACCAGCAGAAAGTGGCCGTTGCCCGGCTGCTCCACCATGGTGTGGACGTGCTTCTGCTCGACGAACCGACACGCGGGATCGATGTTGGTTCCAAGGCCCAGATTTATAAACTTATTGATGAGTTGGCTTTGCAGAACAAAGCGGTGCTGATGATCAGCAGTTATCTGCCGGAACTGATGGGCGTATGCGACCGTATATCCGTAATGTGCCGCGGAGTCCTGCATCCGGCCCGACCAACCCGTGAAATCACTGAGGAGCAAATTATGCTGGAAGCGACCGGTGCGGGAGCGACTTTATGACCCGAACGGCGAATCCGCCGGAGATACAAGCCAAACCCAGAAAGCGGATCAACCTCCGCCAGGCGCTCAACGTGAACATACTCGGGCCGATCATTGGCCTGATACTGGTGAGTATCCTTTTTGGCATCTTGGAACCGCGGGGTTTTCTTCAGCTAGGCAACGCCAAGAATATCCTGCTCGAAGCGACGATCGTCGCGGTCGCCGCGATCGGAACCACCCCGGTTATCGTTTCCGCCGGCATCGACATCTCCATCGGTGCGACGATCGCGGTGGTGTCGGTGTGTGTGGCGCTGATGCTCAATCACCACGTACCGCCGGCGCTGGCCGCCATCGGCGGTGTTGGCGTCGGAGCGTTGTGCGGCCTGTTCAACGGCGGTTGTGTAACGGTGCTGGGGCTTAATCCATTTATCGTGACGCTGGGCACATTTTTAGCCTTTCGTGGCGCGGCGGATTATTTGAGCAATAACAACATTGTCTACGCCCCTCCGACCTGGATTAACAATCTGATGCAGGTCACCAGCCATACGCCCCTTGTCCCCTGGGGCGTCTGGCTTATGCTGGCGCTGGCGGCGCTGCTGGCCCTGATGCTGCGTTACACCCGTTTTGGCCGGCATATTTTCGCCATCGGCTCGAATGAACAGACTGCCCGGCTCTGCGGCATTCCCGTGCGCCGCGCCAAACTGATGATTTACGCGCTCGGCGGAGTGTTTTACGGCATCGCGGGCATCCTGGCGTTCGCTTACGAAGACGGCGCCGGCGATCCCACGACTAACAAGAATACGCCGCTGACGGCGATTGCAGCGGCCGTGATCGGCGGAGCGAGTTTGACCGGAGGACAAGGTTCCATTGTCGGCGCCTTGCTGGGGGCGTTGTTTATCCAGACCATTCGCGTAGGCTGCCAGGAACTCCAGTTGTCCATCGGTTTTCAACAGATTGTAACGGGCCTTATCATTCTGGCGGCGGTACTGCTCGACCGGGTCCGCAATCCGCCGAGTGCCTGATGGGTGGGGCAATTTTTTCGGCCTGCCTGCCGGTAGGCCGGGAGTTTCCGGGGAAACCGGCAATATAAATGATGCCGCTAAGACGGCGTGCCGGACACCGCCGCTTTTCCGGCTCCACCCGAAAAAACAAATTTATTTCAGGATCGCCTGACCATGTTCGCCAACCAAACCATCGCCGAGGCCGTCGTCGCTTGTGAGGCTTTTATTGCCGGCAAAGATGACGCCTGGAGTATTGATCGGCCTTCCGCGGAGTTTCTCCACCAGGTGGTACTGGCCATGCGTGCCCGGGTAATCCTGGAAATTGGCGCCAGCTACGGCCACAGCGGATTGTTTCTCGCCGCCGCGGCGACGCGCACCGATGGCAGGCTCTTTACCGTTGAACGCGACCCGCGCAAAGTGGCCGTCGCCCGGGGCTTCTTTCAACGGGCGGGTCTAAGCGACCGGGTGACGATACTCCACGGCGAAGCCCCCGCCATTCTGTCCCAGGCGCCCGTTTCCATTGATCTTCTGTTTATCGACGCGACCAAATCGCAGCAGGATATGTATCTTGATGCGCTTTGGCCGCGGCTGGCCCGGCGCGCCGCAATCATCACCGATAACGTCTCCACCCACCCGGCGGAAATGGCCGGCTTCCTCAACCGGTTGCGTGCCGACCCCCGGCTGGCAAGTGTGTTGGTTCCATTCGGCCATGGAATGGAATTTTCCGTTCGCGTGGACTAACCGGATCGCACAGAACCTGTCCGGATAACCCCTGATATGCTGATAACACCTGTGGCATGGTTGTTCCAGGATATCTGGGATGACCAAGAATCGCCGTAATATACATATCCAATAAGAAAAACCCGGGCGAAGACGCGCTGCTGCCGGGAAAACGGGGAAAAAAACGGCGGAGTCTTCCCTGTCGCCGCGGTTTTACCGTTCTGGCGGCGGCTTGCGGACCTGGTCGGCCAGAAGCTGCTGTAGATGCGCCAGTTGTTTGGCGTTGGCTGAGCCTTCGATCGCGCGCACCGCTATGTCCTGCACCTGGGAATACGCCTTCTCAGCCTGTCCCAACAGCTTGGCCATGCGCTCGGACTGTTCCTTGGTCTGCTGCTCCAGCGCGGCGATCCGCGCGGCTTGCACGTTCTTCTGGCCTTCAAATTCCTGCTTGAGCAGTTGCTCCTGCGCCGCCGCCTCCTGCTGCAAGCGTACCGTCGTATCCTTAATCGCTTTGGCGGTGGCCGCTTCCAATTCCTTTGGGAAGGCCTCAACCTTTCGCCGCAGGTCGGCGAATTCCTGTTCCTGGCTCTTGATCACGCGCTGACGCTCGGCGAGGTCCGCCTCCGTCCTGACTCTGGTCTCCGCCAACTGTTTCTGGCCCTTGGCCATTTCGTCGGCGAACTGATCCTTGGCCTGTTGCTGCTCGCGCGACCAGTTATATCGATACTCTTCCTTCTCCCGTTCACGGCGCTTCAACTCGGCCGCGTCGCGCTCTTTGTTTTCGGCCTCCCGTTGTTTCTTTTCCTGTTCCCAGACCTGACGCGTCTGGGCTACTTCCTGTTCAAGCTGCGCCTTGGCTGCGGCCAGTTCCTGTTCCATTTCGGTCCGCTGCTGCTCGTGCGCTTCGATCAACGCGGTGAGCGTGGAGGCGGAGCGCTGAATCTCGTAGATATCCTTGAGATCCTGGTCTTTGGCGGCGATTGCCCGCCGCACCTGGGTGTAGCGTGCCACTTGCTCTTCCAGTCGGTCGGATAATTCGCCGAGCAGCTTTCCGATACTCGACTTGAGTTCGCCTATCGACTGCACAACGCCGCGATTAGAGAGTTCCTCGGCCACACCGACCGCCTCCGCCGTCGCTTTGGCGGCGACTTTTTCCTCGGGCGTGCCGTTCGTCTCACGGCGTTCCGTCAGAGTCTTTTCGTTTTCCGCCAACGCGGCAAGCATCTGTTGCCGCGCCGGTCGTTTCTTGGGAGTGATTTTTTCCACCATGGCAGGATCTCCCGCTGGAGAGACAAGAAGTCGTCAACTGACAGTGCAGGATACCCTGGCATTGGGCGCCGTGCAAACATTCCCTGGCCGATGGGCTGGCACACTGGCACTCAACCATCCCCCTGATTGCCGGGATTAAAGCTGATGTGTCCGTCCGCGGAACTGTTCCAGCAATTGCCCGATCGTCGAGAGAGCCTGATCCAATACCTCGGGACTGGGAACGGGGATTTTCATGTAGGACTCCCCGGTTTTCTCGTCGCGATGCACGATGGACAAGCCGGGCTTGCCGTTTGCCGCGGTGTCGCCGCCGGGCCTGTTACGGGCTCCAGACGCCAGTTCCTCCAGCAGCGCAAGGCCCGCCTGCAGCAGCCCACCGAGCATATCAACCCCTGAACCCGCCGGGACTTTGGCCGACGGGGATGGTATGCCTGTCGTGGCCGCGGCGGGCGGGATGGCCGCACCGGCACGTTGATCCGTGATAGCGCCAGGCACGCCATCGACCCCAGGCGCCGGACCCGCTGCGGCGGATTCATCCGCTTCGTCGTACGCGGTGGTGGCGATGTCATCGTTGTCGTCGAGTGCCTGGGGAATCCCGTTGGTAGTCTTCTCTACTGTTTCCATGAACTTGCCCAGCCGCGATTTGCCAAGGAACACCTCGGAATCGCCGGAATCCAGTGCGCCGGCAAAGAGCGACTTTTTGAACCGCAATACCGACAACATCCCCTCTTCGATCGTTCCCTGGGCCACGAAATTGATCACCTGGACCGATCGCGACTGGCCCAGCCGATGGACGCGGCCAATGCGCTGTTCCAGTACAGCCGGGTTCCAGGGCAAATCGACGTTCACAACCACCGACGCGGCATGTTGCAGGTTCAGCCCTACACCTCCGGCATCGGTGGAAAGAAACGCCCGGCATTTTTCATCAGCACGAAAGCGATCGATCAGCGCCCCACGCTGGTTCCCCGGTACACCGCCATGGAACAGCACGTGCCGCCAGCCGCGATGGTCCATCCGTCGCACGAGCAGTTCGTGCATCCGCAACCATTGGCTGAACACCACCACCTTGGTGCCGGGTCGTTCAAAAAGATCGTCCAGGAGGGCGGTCAGCTCGTCAGCCTTGAAGCCAAAGTCAGATCGTTGATCCACCAGATAGGTGCTGTCGCAGCTCATCCGCATGTTCTGGAGGGCCACCATCAGGCGCAAGTGGTCGGCTTCCGAGAGAAATTTGTAGCGGCGCCATTTGGCGACGATTCTGGCGACAATATCCCTGTTTTCATCGTGCAGTCTTTGTTGTTGAGGCGTCATGGGAACAAAGAAATTCTTGTCCAGGCGGGCGGGCAGCTCGCGGGCAACAAGATCCTTTTTCCGGCGAATCAGAATAGGCGCCAGCGTGCGGCCAATGGCATCCAGCTTCTGATAGCCGACCACCTTGCCCGTTTCCGGTTCGCGGATTTGATGGTTCGCCAGGAATTGGAACGTCGGTCCCAGCCGGTGCTGATCCACAAACTGCACGATGGACATCAGTTCTTCCAGACGGTTTTCCAGCGGCGTGCCGGTGAGCACAAGGGCGTAAGGCGAGTTGATCCGCTTCACGCACCGTGCAACTATGGTGTTCCAATTTTTGATGCGCTGGGCTTCGTCCAGAATCACCAGGTCGGGCGACCACTGGGCGATCAGGTCAAGGTCCCGACGGATGGTATCGTAGTTGGTGATTTTATAAAAACTTTCGCCGGCGAAATGATCCTCGCGCCGCGGGCGCATTCCGCCTATGACGCAGGCGGACCGATCGGCGAATTTTTCAATCTCTCTTTTCCACTGATGTTTCAGCGATGTCGGACAGATCACCAGCACTCGCTCCACGCCAAAATGCTTCGCCATGATCTCCATGGCGGCAATGGCCTGGATGGTCTTACCGAGGCCCATTTCGTCGCCGATGATGCAGCGTCCCGCCCGCGCGGCAAACAAGGCGCCTTCGCGCTGGTACGGGTAAAGCGGAACTTTCAACAGTCGCTCGAATGCCGGGCTGGCCGCACCTTCACGGTAGGCCCTGACCAGAGCGGCCTCGCGCCGGGTCCGGTCCCGCCGTTCGGCGACGCAGCGGAGCACATCGTCATAACAGCGCAGTTCATGATCAATTTTCGCAGCGCCGGCGAGAAATTGATCGAACCGGTCGAAGGCGTTGTCTTTGAGTTGCCCATCGGATTCGAAATATTCATCGGCGAGATGCCGCAATGCGGGCGGGCAATCCCTGGCGGGTAGAAAACGCACTTCCCGCCGGGCGCCGTAGCGCAGGTAAACGGAGCTGTAGGCCGGTTCAAAGCCGCGGGCCAGGGCGGCGGCGTTGTCTTTGTGGCCGCGAATTTTTTCGAGCAGGAATTCAATGTGTTTGCAGGTGCCCAGCGTGTTGGTTGCGAAATCCGGGCACGAGCAGAAACTCTCGCCGAGATTCGCGCCGCGAATTGCCACGCGATAGACGCCGCCCGTGACGGGGTTGGTCACTTGAAAATCGGAAAACACCGGTTCGGATGAGAGATTGGCGTATTCAAATTTCTGTTCCCGTCCGAATTGCCGGCGTAAGGCAATCTGCCATTTGTTCAGCGACATCTCCGCCGGTCGATGGAGATGCGAAATCTTCGGCGTCTTTTTCAGTGGGCGCGTTGTTTTCGCGGCGCGGGTTGATGCGGTCTTGACTTTCATTGTAATTCCTCGCAGCCCGGACAGCCCACCGGGGCGGCACGATGCAAACTCCGGAACGTCGTGGTTCAAAAACCGGCCCCGGCAATATCTGGAAGGCCCGTGCGCATCCGCGGTTGCTCGATTTTACGAAGACGAATACGCATTACAAGGAAGAACTGGGAAGACGGGGCAATTGGGCGTGGCCGTATTTTTTGACAAAGCTGGTCCCGACTGCCTCGTCAGCCGAAAAAAGGAATTCTCTTCATAGAGGTGAACACCGTGTTAAGCCGGTTTTTGCCCTGTTGCCAAAAAACGGCCACCCCCGGGCGATTTTGCTCCTACCCGGTTCGTTTGACACGCTCCCGAACCCGCCGTGAAATAGGGGCATGTCGTGGGGCTGACGGAGCGGCTTCGCCCCTTCTCCTACGCGGCTGGAATTCAGTGGCGGACGCAACGCGTAAGTTGTCTAAGAGCGTCCAAAGTCTATCGCCGGGGATCCTTGAACCGTTGTGCGGGAGGTATCGCGTCGTGTTGCTGCACGGGCGCGGCGGGCAACAAGGCAGCCCCTCCGCTCGCCCTCCGGGCTCGCTACGGGGCTGTCTTGTTGCAGGGGAGGACTCTCTCTTAGCGAAGCCCATTTTTCGCCCAGTTGACAGGGAGTACCTCACAGTTCACAAGACACAGATAGTTTCACTGACGCACCGGATCACGCGGATGAACGCGGATACGGATATTGCCGGCGCGGCTTTGCCGCGAACAGTTGATCTGTAGAAAGTTGAACAGTAGAAAGAAACTCTATGGTTCCCAGCCTTGATGACAATCTGACATGCCGCCGCCGGAGCTCTTGGCGTCTTGGCGGTGAAAATCAATCCCCGCGTTCCTCGGTTTTACACTATTACGATAGCAACTGGCAGCCCATTGAAATCCGCACCGGTGGCGCCACTGCAAGCGATGTCACAAGCCAACTTGAACATCGCCTGTGGGGCGGTAATATGGCCGTGCGGATTTTCAGAATGCGGCAACGAAGGGCATGGCGATTCTTCTTTGAAACCACTCTCCCGGCAATCATTTATCACACCCCGTCAATCATGGGGGAGCGTTGCCGTTGTTGACTCTTTACGCGGATTTGTAATCAGGAGATGACGATGGCCGGCGATCATCACCGTCCCGAACTTTCCTTAAACAGGCGCAATTTTCTTTCGGCGACCGCGGCGGCTGCGGCGATTCTGGCCTTGGCTGGTTGCCAGGCGGGTCCAACCGAATCATCTTCATCGCTTGCGAATTCCGGTGCAAGTTCCATCGGAATTTCGTCGTGGGCGTTTGAACGCGCCAGGGCGCGGGCCGAGGCAATCGTCGCTCAAATGACACCGGCTGAGAAGATCGGACAAACAGGTATGGCTGCCCCCGCTATCAAGCGCATCGGTCTGCCGGCTTACAGTTATTATTCCGGCGAAGCGCTGCATGGATTGGTTCGTCACGGGCCGGTTACCTCCTTTCCGTTGCCCCTGGCGCTGGCGGCGACGTGGAATCCGGACCTTGTTTATCGAATCTACTCCGCCGTATCCGACGAGGCCCGTGCATACAACAACAAATATGCCATGGGTCTTTCCTTCTATTCTCCGTGCGTGCTCAACATGGACAGCGACCCGCGCTCGGGCCGCTCTGAAGAAGGCCTTGGTGAAGATCCATGTCTGGTTTCCACCCTCGCTCTGGCCATAGTCAAGGGTATGCAGGGAGAGAACCCCGATTACCTCAAGACCACGGCTTGCGCCAAATATTTCATCGGCGATCACACCCGCGGCGATGGTACGCCGGTTTCCGCAGCGGTCGATCCGCGAAGTTTCTGGGAATATTACACCCGGCCTTTTCACGCCTGCGTGCTCCAGGGCGATGTGTTTACCGTCATGGGCGCCGCCCGCTCACTTAACGGCGCGCCATGTTGTGCGGACCGCTTTTTGCTGACCGATCTTCTCCGGAGACGCTGGGGATTCCGCGGCTATGTTACGTCCGCTTGCGACGCGATTGCCCAGATGGTTGTTAGGCGCCATGACGTTCCAACGCTGTATCAGGCGGCGGCTCTGGCCGTGCAGGCGGGATGCGATCTCAACTGCGGCGATACGTACCAGAAACATTTGGCCCGAGCGGTGGATCTGGAACTGGTCAGCGAAGCGGACATCTCCCGCGCGGTAACGCGTCTGCTTACCGTCCGGTTCCTGCTTGGCGAATTTGAACCACCGGAGCGGGTTTCCTACAACTCGATTTCTTTTGACGTGGTCGATTCGCCGCCCCATCGGGCCTTGGCGGTGGAAGCGGCGCGGCAAAGTCTGGTTTTGCTCAAGAATGAAAACAACTTTCTGCCGCTGAATAAATCCGCGCTGAAAAAAGTTGCGGTGATCGGGCCGCTGGCCGATCAATGCCCCCTGGGTGGGTACAGCGGCGCTCCGTTTGTTCACGTTTCTCCGCTGGAGGGGATCGCGGCCGCTTTGGGGATGGGGATTGATCATTCTGAAATTTCGGCGGGCGGTTTTATCCGTACCGGCGGATGGGGGCGGCCCCTTCATACCGAGCCATCCGGCGAAGGGAATGTCGATGTCGGTTCGATTCTCAACGGCGACTGGCTGGAATTCAAACCAATGGATTTCACCGGCAAAAACGAGATTGTCATCCGCGTCGCCACTGACACGCCGGGCGGTGTCATCGCGGTTCATCTGGACCGTCTCCACGGCCCTTTGGTCGCCAAACTGCAAGTTCCGGCGACCGGCGGCTGGCGGAACTGGACCAATGTCGCGGCCCCGCTGTATGGTCTGACCGGCCGGCACAAGGTGTTTTTTAAATTCAGCGGAAGCAACCATCTATTCAACGTTGAACAATTTCGGCTCAATCCGCCAGTCCCGCAACCAGGTAAGCCCGAACTCGTCTTTGCGCCCGGTTGTGGAATTCTCGAACCAAAAAGTGAAGATATGTTCCGGAAAGCGGTGGATGCCGCCGGAGGCGCGGATGCCGTAATCATGGTATGCGGTATCAACCAATTGACCGGGGGCGAAGGTCACGATCGAAAATCGCTCGGACTCAGTGGCGCTCAACCTGAATTGATCCGGGCCATTTACCAGGTCAATCCTGAAATTGTGCTGGTGCTTTCCGCCAATAACTCGCTGGCGGTCAACTGGGAGCAGGAACATCTGCCGGCCATCCTGGCTGCCGTATTCGCCGGTCAGGCACAGGGAACGGCAATAGCCGCGGCACTTTTTGGCGACGATAACCCCGGTGGCAAGCTGCCCTGTACCTGGTACAAATCCGCGGATCAGCTTGCGCCGTTCCATAACTACAACATCTTCCAGGGCCGCACCTACATGTACCTGAAGGAAAAGCCTCTGTACCCGTTTGGTTATGGTTTGAGTTATACCACCTTCCAATTTGGCAATCTGAAGATTTCTTCGCCGGCGCTTGGACCGGGTGAAACACTCCATGTGTCCGCCACGGTCACCAATACCGGCCGCTGCGCCGGCGCTGAAGTGGCCCAGCTTTATATCGCGCCGCCTCTGTCCAAAATAAAACGTCCCGGCAGGCAGCTGGTAGGGTTCCGCCGCCTGGAACTCCAGCCCGTCCAGAGCAAGACCATTACGTTCCGATTGCCTTACCACGAACAGGCTTTCTGGTACTGGCATGAAGAACAGCGCCGTTTTGTGCTGGAACCAGGAACCGCGAAGCTGCTCATCGGCAATTCATCGGCGGATATTCACCTTGTCGGAGAAGTGGAACTTAAGTCGGCCGGGGGCAATGCGGGGCGGGCGGGCGAGATCAACTCGGTTGCGGTGGAATCAAGTGTGGTGTGAACGAAAAAACGGCCGCGGTCGACATCCGGCGATTTCATCCCCTGCCGACTGCGGCGGTTGCGTGTGCCGCAGCGCCGCCGCGAAGCGCGAAATAAACCGCCAGGACGCGGGTTAGCCGCGGGCCCCGGCCCGCGCGTGGTTAAAGAGTTCACGCGGCAATGCGTCGAGTTTTTCGGCATGATCGGCACTCCTTCACATTATTACCCGCCAGCACGGTATTTAATTTTGGCCGCACTCGCCCCTGTGCGCCAGGCTCACAACACAGGATGAACATCTGGATGCCACGGGCAATTTCCATCGTCTCTCCGGCGAGCCGGCGGGTTTATCCCGCCGGGATTATCGCCGGCCTGCACATCGTGCCGACCCTTATTTCACCCGCCCGGAATTCAGCGCCGCCTTCCCAGTCGCAACGGCAAGAACTTTTCCGTTGCGCAATTCCGCCGCCAGCGGCGTGGCCGCAAACCATTCATGTTGCCCTATGCCGGGCCGCAATTGGCAGCGCATCGCTGAGCAGCCAGAGTCCCAGGAAAATTTCCCAGCCGACCAATACGGTTGTGAATCCGATTATTCCCAGCGGCGCCGGCATCGCCACCGGCGAATGAATGACCCGTCAGGCCTTCAACCCCGTGGCCAACAGCAACACCGCGCCGGCAAAAGGATAACGGCTCTGGCCGGGGCAATCAGAAGTGCACTACCCGCCTGTCCCGCCATGCCGGAGTATGAGAAGTCTTTACCTTGTTTTCCAAAGGCCCGCCGGCGGGCAGGCGAGACAGGAAGCGGAGGAATCATGGGTCGCCTCCTTAGCTATCCAACCTGTCCCAACCAAATCCTGCAGGTTGTGGTGCAGACCTCCAGATCTGCTGTGCAATGACTGCAGGTCGGAAGACCTGCACCACATATCTCCATCCCGGTGCGCTCCGCTTGCTGAGGCGCACGGCGCGGCGGTAATTCCGGCAGGCCTGACGATAAGCCACGCGTGAGTCTGGTATTTCCCGGCGTTGGCTTACAAACGTGCATGGTCAGCCTCGTTTGCGTTACGCAGAGCTTTATCTTCGATACGGCCGCACAATTGATTCTATATGGATTGTAAACCCTTCTGGAGCAATGGCAAGAGAAAAATTATTTAGATTTTTTCCTTATCAGGGAGATGTTGAATTATGCCCCGTTCCTCAAACAGGGGGTCATGCCTGCCGGCGTGAATCAGGAAACTGGCGGTCTGGAAGACTGCCCACATAAGGCACGACCACGGCCGGCAGGCTGGCCGGCTTATGGCAGACGCCGCCCCCGGCAGCCAATGTAGTGTCGATGCCCCCGGAGGCCCGGGTGAGTTTACCAGTTGGCGCCAGCACATTGGGACCGCCGGGACACATCCGAGTCATGCCTGTGGATGAAGCACTACTTTCATGCCGGTGCGACCCTCCGCAGTGGCGAAAGCCTCGTGAATCTTGTTCAGCGGAAAGTGATGGGTAATCAGCGGCTTGACGCGCACCAGGCCTTGTTCCAGAAGACGCACGGCCATTTCATGGTGGCGCGGCACGCAGCCGTGCGAACCGGTGACGAAACATTCCTTGTAGTGAATCATGTTGGAAAGAATGTTCAGAGGCGGAGCATTTTTCGGCAGACCGCCGAACAGATTAACGTAACCGCGGTGCGCGACCATCTCAATCGCCTGCCGATGGGTTTCGACTGAGCCGGCCGCGGTTATCACAACATCAGGTCCTTCTCCCGCGGTTAGTTCCCGGCAGCGTGCAATCACGTCTTGTTCTTCGGAGGCGATGTAGGCGTCAGCCTGATATTCTCTGGCGATATCCAGGCGCAGCCGACTGCGCTGAATGCCGATGACCATGGTTGCACCCATCCGTCGCGCCAGGTCGATCATCATGCACCCGATGGGTCCCAGACCGATGATCGCCACGCTTTTGCCCAATGACAGATGGGCCAGTTCCAGACCGTTGATGGCGCAAGCCAGGGGTTCAGCCAAAGCGGCCTCTTCAAAACTCAGCGTACTGGAAAACTTCGTGACCGGCCCTTCCTCAAGCAGCAGCCTGGTTAATTTCATATATTGGGCGAAAGATCCTGGAATCTGGTAGCCCACCGCATAATTGATCGCGCAATTATTACCAAGGCCGTTGCGACACCAGTGGCACTGGCCGCAGGGTACGTCCGCACCGACCGCCACGCGATCGCCTTCCTTGACGCGTCGAACATTTTTTCCCGCCTGGACCACCACCCCCGCGGTTTCATGACCGATGATCGCCGGTGGGACAACCCGCGGGTTGCCGTGATGCAGAATACGAATGTCCGAGCCGCAGATGCAGACAGCTTCCACGCGCAGCAGGGCCGAATCGTCATCCATTTGAGGCAGGGGAACCTCCTGGACGACCAAAGAATCAAGTGCTTCGAGAATGGCGGCTTGCATCATCATACATCGTGCTCCGATCAGGGTTGGATGAGAACTTTGGTATGGAATTCAAGATTGTCCCGCATCATCTGGAAAGCCGCCGGGGCTTGCTCCAGCGGAACGCGGTGCGTGATAAGCGTTCGGAGATTGATTCGTCCGTCCGCCATGGCGGCCAGGGTGGCGTGCCAATCGTCGCTGTTCCCCGCGATGCTGTATTCGGAATTCCAGACACCCGCCAGAGTTACCTCGCGTCGCATCAACTGCGACCAGAGCGCCGCCGGAAGATGCAGATCGCCCGCGGGATTGCCGAGCAACACAACGCACCCGTTACGCCGGACCGACGCCATCGCCTGTAAAAGAGCCGCGGGCGAGCCGGCCGCGTCCACCGCGACATCCACACCCGCACCGGCGGTTAAGGAGTCGATGTCAGGTGTGGAATCTTCCCGGCGGCTTGAATAAGCGTGAACAAAACCCATTTGCCGGGCCAGCGCCAGTTTCTGTTCCACAATGTCAAAAAGAAGGATCGGGGCGGCGCCCATGACACGCGCCCACTGCGCCACCATCAGGCCGATGGAACCGGCGCCGTAGATCGCCACCGGTCGGCCCACCAGGATCCGCCCCGCCTGTTTGAGTGCATGGAGGGCGACGGCAGCGGGTTCAATCATCGCGGCTTCCTCCAGGCTTACTTCCGCCGGTACGCGCAGCAGATTATGGATTGGGACCGCGACGTATTGGGCAAAACCGCCGTCGCGACGCGATCCGAAATAGTCGTAGTTGGCGCATTGTACGTAGCGTCCTTGTTCACAGGCGGCGCATTTCCCGCACCAGAGCAGGGGAAATACCGCGACGCGATCCCCCGTTGCGAATTCCTTTACGTCCGGCGCCGTCTTTTCGATTATGCCGGCGAATTCATGGCCGCAGATCGTGGGAAAACGGTATGTACCCTTGCTGAACACGCGGGGAATGTCCGAGCCGCAAACCCCGCAAAATTTCACGTGGATCAGTACCTGACCGGGCGCCACGGCGGGCCGTGGTACACGCGTGTGGCGCATGTCGCCCAGGCCGTAGAGAACCAGCGCGTTCATCATTTCGACCGGCGCCGCGATCTGGCTCATACCGGCGCCTCCCGCGCCGGGCGCTGCTTCAATCCAACGGCTGCCGCGGCGCGCATTTTTTGAGCATTGTTCTGGAGCGTTCCTGAGCGATCAAACAGGCTGCTGGTGCCGGCGACGAGAATATCGGCGCCCGCCGCCACCATGGCGGGAATGTTTTCAAAGCTGACATTGCCATCCACCGCGATGGGAATGTCCCGGCGGCGAGCTTGCAGCAGGCGGCGACAATCCGCAACCTTGTCTGGCGCGCCGCGACACAACTTCTGGCCGGCAAATCCCGGATTTACGGTCATAAGCAACACAAAATCAATATTCGCCAGCACGTAATCCAGCGCGGCTAACGACGTCGCCGGGTTCAGGGCCACCCCGGCCTGGATGCCGGCGGCTTGAATGAGGTTGAGCGTCCGATCCAGATGGGTTACGGCTTCCACATGTACGCATATCCGCTGGACGCCGATCCGCGCCAATTCCTGGATAAACCAGTCATTGTTTTCCACCATCAGGTGCACGTCAAACGGCAGCGAAGTCCGCGCTCGAAGTTGCGCGAGCAATTCCAACCCCAACGGCATATTCGGGACGAAGTGCGCGTCCATCAGATCAAAGTGCAGCAGGTCCGCGCCCACTGTTTCTAGATGACGGACATCATCCGCAAGCAGGCACATATCCGCACACATGATCGAGGGCGCCAGCAGGACTTTTTCTTCGGCGGCGAGGCTCTCTTCCCGAAGGAGAGGTAGATCGGGCGGCGGCGCCACACGGGATCCAGGCGGAGTCTGGAAAACCTCTTTTAAGTAACGCAACGAAACGCGCAGCATCTCTTCCAGAGCGGGGTCGGAGTAATCGCGTCCCATTTTGGGGCCGCCGATCTCCAGGTAACCAATCAGGTCGGATACGGGCAGTTGCCGGGCGCTCGCCAGCAGAAGATCGCGGATTGGCTCGATGTGAATGATTCCTTTGGTGCGCTCCGTCGGCGAAAACCCGAACGTGGCCAGATACATCGAGTCGGTGTTTTTCAGGTGCAACTCGCGGATATGGGGCAAAGAGGCCTCCAGCAGCGTCTGGTGGTCATGGCGGAGTTGACTCTGCGCGTCCACGTAGCCGTGGGCGATATCGACGCAGTAGCCCACGTCGGCCGTGGTCCGGGCATTCGCCCGATGATAAGCGCGAAGCTCCCCGGCCATGGACTGGATCTCTTCCGGCAGCGTCGGAGGTTCCGCCAGGCAGGACATGGGTTCGATGGTCAGCCAGCCCACGCCGTGATCCTTTGCCATTCGCATCAGGTCCTTCATGTGATGGAGATAGGTTAATATACCCCGTCCCTTGATGCCCATGCGGTCCCGCGGTACGGCGCCGGGATTGGATCCCACCGCCTGGGCGCCCAACAAACCGGCGATGGCGATCAATCGTTCGTAATTCCGGCGGGCCGTCTCCACCCACCCCGGCCCGTCGTCACGGAAAAAACCACCCAGCTCGCGATGCGCGGTAAAGACGCTTGATAAACTTAGCCCCTGGTCTTCCGCCCGCCGGCGGAGGTCCTGGAACCAGGCGTCGGGCAACTGGTATATCTCAAAAAATGTACCGAGCTGAACATGCTTGACGCCTTCCTGCGCCAGCAGACGGAAAAGCCAGTCATACGAGTAGCGATACTCGACGGGGTCCGTCTTCAGACCGATTTCCAATCGCAAAGGATCCATCGTTATTTCCGCAGGAAAAAACGTCAAAATCGACCAGCGTCGCTTATAGGGCATGGATTGGTTTATTTCAAGAAGTTGTACATGAAGCGGGGGGGGCGGCAACGATCAACGATTTAGATTGTGCCGGGCAACTTTGAGCCGGTATATTGCGGCGAGCAACCCGGACCTGCCGGCTGCGGCAAGTCTGCTTTTTCGCATGGCGATTTATTAAGGATTTTGATCAGTGTGCCAGCGAAAAGTCCTGTATGGCTTGGTGGTGGGCGCGACATTCGCGGTACTGGCGCCGGGCGCGGGGTTGTAGGCGTCCGCAAAGATACCCATGCGAATCACCGACCCCAACCTCGCGCCCAACCCCGTCTTTGAAAGACTCAACCCCGCCGGCAATAATTTTCCGGTTGGTTGGGGCGCCGGAACGGCACGGGGCGCCTCGGTAACCATCACCAAAGTTGCGCACTCCGGAAGCCAGGCGGTGGAAATGAAAGCCACCGCTCCCGTGAATTGCTGGATGAATTCGCAGGTAATTCCGGTTCGAGAGGGACGGGTGACATTTTGGTTTCGCGCTCTTTCCTCGAGCGTGGCGGGGAAAAATCTGATTTTCTATGTCATTGGAGTAAACGCGGCGGGCATTGAGTCCACCCCCCCGTGTCGCTTACGTCGTTCCGGCGGTCGATGTCGGCGATGGGGGTGGCACAAAGGCGCACTTCAATTCGATTACCGCAATCAGCCGGTAATCAAGGGGATCATTCCGGCTCCCCGGATTAATGAGGGTGTTACGTCCGGCAAAGGCGACTGGATGCTCGATAATGTGGACCTGCGCCGCGCCCGGCGTCCCGCCGACATGGGCCGAATACCCTCATTTTACACCTGTCAGGCGATTTGCACCACGCTCAGCGGCGCCACGCCCGACCGGCATGTAAAGGCTCAACTCATCACGGCCGCACCCGACAAGACGCCTTGGACTTTTCGGGACCGGCACGGCGCTCTGCTGCTGGCGGCCTGTTCGGCAATCGCCACAGCGCGGTTGAAAGACCACGCGCCCGGTGTTCCGGGAACACTCGTGATCCGCGGTGTGCATCCGCACCGGGTTGAGGCGATTGATCCGCTGTATGGCAAGACCCAGCGCCTTGACTTCACCGAAACCGCCGCCGGGGTGAAAATTCCTGGCCTATTGATACGAAATTACCCACTGATCCTGCGGATTCGGCGAGGCGCTTGCCTACCACCCCCCGGGGCTTTGCGTTTCCGTTGTCTCGAGGCGGCGCGGGCGTGAAAAAGATATTATATGATGGTGCTACGATACGAAAGGAGCCGCGATGACGAATATGGAACTATGGGCGCGTTACAAGCAGTATCTGTGTGAATGCCCGAAAATCGGCCTTACCCTGGACATCAGCCGGATGAATTTCCCCGATGGGTTTATCGAGCAAATGATGCCCGCCATGCGCGAGGCCCTTGGCGCCATGGAGAAGCTCGAGGCGGGCGCGATCGCCAACCCCGACGAAAACCGCATGGTGGGACATTACTGGTTGCGGAATTCCTCCAAGGCCCCCCGTCCCGACATCGATCGCGATATTTCTGAAACTCTCGCACAAATCAAGAGTTTCGCCAAGGACGTTCGGCGCGGCGGCGTGCGCGCGGCCAACGGCAAAAAATTCACCGATCTGCTGAGTATTGGAATCGGCGGTTCGGCGTTGGGACCGCAATTCCTTTGCGACTCTCTGGGAACCGCGCGGGATCGCCTCCGCATCCATTTTTTTGACAATACCGATCCCGATGGAATGGACCGTATCCTGGCCACCATCGGAAAAAATCTCGCCCGCACGCTTACCCTGGTCATCAGCAAATCCGGTGGAACCAAAGAGGCCCGCAACGGCATGCTGGTCGCCCAGGCGGCTTACCGCGCCGCCGGTCTGGATTTCGCCCGCCAGGCGGTGGCCGTAACGGGCGTGGACAGTGAACTGGATCGCACCGCGCAAAGCGAGGGCTGGCTCAAACGCTTTGCCATGTGGGATTGGGTCGGAGGACGACAGAGTATCTTTTCCGCCGTTGGCTTGCTACCCGCCGCCATTCTGGGCGTCAATATTGACGCACTCCTCAAGGGCGCCCGCGACACCGACGCCATCACCCACCGGCCCGATGTCCGTAAGAACCCGGCCGCGCTGCTGGCTCTTATGTGGTATCACGCGGGCGGCGGCCACGGCAAAAAAGACATGGTCGTGCTGCCTTACAAGGACCGCCTGGGATTGCTGGGGAAATACCTTCAGCAACTGGTTATGGAGTCGTTGGGAAAGGAAAAAGACCTTACCGGAAAGGTGGTGCACCAGGGAATCGCCGTCTACGGAAATAAAGGTTCCACCGACCAGCACACCTACGTACAGCAGCTACGGGAAGGCGTAAACAACTTTTTCGTAACGTTCATCGAAGTGCTCCAGGACTCGGCCCTGGCCAAAGAATCTTCGCCATCATCCCTCCTGGAAGTGGATCCGGGTGTGACCTGCGGCGATTATTTGAACGGTTTTTTCCAGGGAACCTGCAGGGCGCTGTACGAAAACGGCCGCGAAAGCATGACCCTCACCGTCGAAACGATCTCGCCCCGCGCCATCGGCGCGCTGATCGCTCTTTTTGAACGCGCGGTGGGTCTGTATGCGCAGCTGGTCAACCTCAATGCGTATCATCAACCGGGCGTTGAAGCGGGCAAGCAAGCCGCCGGCGATGTCATCGCCCTGCAAACCAAGGTTCTGGCCCACCTGAAATCCGGCGGCGCCGGCACGGCCGAACGGGTTGCCGCCGCTTGTGGCGCAGAACAAGAGGTGGAAACCGTGCTGCATATTTTGCGCCACCTGGCGGCGAACCCGGAACGCGGTGTTCAAGCCGAGCCGGCGGAAGCTCTGGTGGATACCGTTTTCCATACTTAAGAATCTATCTCCAATTGGATGTATAGACCTCCCCGGAATTGGCCGTCCGGCGCCTTTGGTTAGAACCGCTCCATCCATTCTTTCGGTAACTGCGGCGTGGCTCCGACGCAGGTGCAGACAAAGGCGCCCACCCGGGCGGCGTATTGATGCACCTGGGAAATGGCATGGCCCCGGAGCAAACCCACTGCCAGAGCGGCCGCGAACGCATCGCCGGCGCCCACGGTGTCAACCACGCGAACGGCCTGGCCGGGAATTTCATCAATGTCGTCGGGGCTGTAAAGCACGCTGCCTTTTTCTCCCCGCGTGCGGGCGATCAGGCGCAGTGGATATCGCTTAAACAGTTGCCGCGCGATCTCCTGGGGATTCCCCGTCAGCCCCAGCAACTTCGCTACAACGGGCAGTTCTTCATCGTTGAGTTTGAAGATATTGCTTTGGGTCAGGGTGCGGTCGATAATCGCGGCGTCGTAATAGTGCTGGCGAAGATTGATGTCGAAGATGCGCAAGCAGCGGGGGGACGTTGCGGAGAGCAGGCGCTGAATGGCGTCGCGCGAGACGGACGAGCGCTGCGCCAGCGTGCCGACGCACAAGGCGTCGGCGGAGGCGGCCAGCGCCGCCAGATCGTCGTTGGCGAGCATGAAATCCCAGGCGGCATTTTCATGGATGATGTACTGGGCCTGGCCGCGTGCGTCCAGTGTGATGCTGACCGTGCCGGTGGGATGATCGGCGTCCATGTCGATGTATGTCCGCTCCAGTTGCATGGCCGCGAGCCGATGGAATATTTCCCGTCCGAGGGAATCCTTGCCGATGCGACTGATCACGACGCCCCGCGCGCCCAGGGCGGCGGCGCAACTGGCAAAGTTTGCCGGCGCCCCGCCCAACTGCTTCCCGTTCGGCAGAAGATCCCAGAGAATTTCACCCAGCCCTACGACAATCGGCCGTTCGCTGCGCTTGTTCATGGGTTGTTTCCATAGGTTATTTAGTATACGATGAGCCGTCGGAAGTAAGACAGAAATTATATATTTTCTGGCGCGGATCAGGCTTGCGGTGAGCATCCAATTATTGGAATTGACGAAAATGCGCCGGCTGGAGCAGAAAAAGCAGCGTCCCGTGTCCTGTTTTCGTATCCAATTCCACGGCGGCGACAGCGCCTTTTTTCATTTCGCAATTGCCGGTGCGACCGAAGCATAATTGACCGATCCAGGAACTGAGAATCGGTTCGTGGCCGACGGCGATCGCTCCGCGTATTTTCCCGTCCATTTCCCGCAGGCGGACCAGCAGGGCAAGGATATCCCCCGGCGGCGCCAGGCTGGGTTCAAGCTTGAGAGCCAGGGCGGTTTTATCGCGGCCTTCCAGCTCTTCGGCGAGAATCTCGGCGGTTTGTTTCGCCCGGACCAGCGGCGAGGCGAGAATCCAATCGATTTCCGGATCAAGAGCGGCCAGGCCGCGGGCAGCGCGGCGGAATTTGCGCACGCCTTCCGGCGCCAGGGGACGGAGGGCATCGGAAATATTGGGTGTGGCGGCGACGGCGATGGCATGCCGGCAAAGGTAAAATTTCATCGGAGTTCCCCGCGGTTATTCCACCGCTACACGCGACGGTGAATGAAAATAGTTTCTCCGGAAGCGCACCACAAGTCGCCGTCGATGGCGGCGATGGCGGCCTGGGCGACATCATCGGGCTGAAGGATGGCTTGTGCGGAGACCTTCGGTGCGATCGGCAGCGAACGGAACATGGATGTTTCCACCGCGGCCGGAGCGATACAGACGGCGCGCACGCCGGAGTCGCGTCCTTCCCGGGCCGCGGCCAGGGTTAGAAGGTTTAAGGCCGCTTTGGCCGCTCCGTATGCACCCAGGCCGGGGAATGGATTGCGCGAAGCTTCGCTGGAAATATTGACAATGACGCCGCCGCTGGCCGGCCCCCGGTGGGCGGGGTCATTTCCCGGCGTGGTCTGCGTGCATTGATTATGCTGGCGAAGGAATACCGGCCAGACGGCGCGGGTGGTATAAAAAGTCGCGGAAAGATTGGTGTCCAGGATTTGCCGCCATTGGGCGGGCGTAGTATCGGCCAGGGAGATCATCGGCGCCAGGCCCGCCACGTTCAAGAGCGCGTCGATACGTTCCTTCCACGCGCGCGCTTGTTCGATAAGATCGCCGGCCCGGTCGGGATCGCTCACATCCGCCGGTATGCAGAGAACTTCGGTGCCGTTGCGGCGAAGCTCTTCGGCCAGGCGATGCAGGGCTTCGGCGCCGCGGGCGTTTAACGCCAGCGCCCAACCCCGCGCCGCCAGCCGGCGCGCCAAGGCGGCGCCGATGCCGCCGGTGGCTCCTGTAATTACCGCGACTTTTTTGCTATCGGTCATACGCCTGGGTTTCAAACGACGTGCACGTGGTCCGCTCGCCGGCGCGATCCGCGCCGTTTCGCTGGAGCAGTTTCCGCCACAACGCGCGGGCGGGCGGGAAAAATGCGTATATGTAAATTCCAAGCAGAACGGTAAGCTGCGGCTGCCAGAGCACCAGCAATCCCACGAGGACGGCGCGGACCACGTAGGAAAAAGGGCGGCGCCCGCGCAGGTACTGGTTGATCAGATGCCCGTAACTGATCCGGCTGACCATCAGAATCGCCGTCAGCAGTAAAATGATCGGCATGGCGTATGGGAATATCCTGGCCACAATCACCCCGATGACGGGCGGAACATGGAACGGCAGGATATGCGGCGAACCAGGCTGGAGCGCTTCAAAAAAAATTACGCTCGCGGCGATCACTCCGGCGGCGCCGGGCGTGGGCAAACCCCGGAAGGCCATGTGCTCTTCAATGGCGCGCCGGTTGAGAGTGTTGAATCGCGCCAGCCGCAGCGCCGTGCACGCCACGTAAATCGCGGCGATGATCCAGAAAAATCGGCCGAGCATGCTTTGGCCCAGCGGGCCGACAATCTCCAGCGGTCCGGCGGCGCCGTGCGAAAGCAGACTGGAAACCATTTTCAGACACAGAAACGCCGGGACAATGCCAAAGCTGACCATGTCGGCCAGAGAGTCAAGTTCGGCGCCAAAATTGCTGGTGGCGCGGGCCAGCCGGGCTATGCCGCCGTCGAGCACGTCAAAGAACATCGCCGCAAAAATCAGGTAACCGGCCACCGCATATTTTTCGCTAACTACCCCGTTCACATGCGGCACGACGCCGGCGGCGTAGCCAAGAGCGGCGAAACCGCATAAAAGGTTGCCCAGTGTCAGCAGCGTCGGCAGAACGGAAATGCGCTTGCGCAATCGTCCCGCAGGCCGCAACGGCGGCTCGCGCAGCCAACGAAGTTCACGATACCGCATATCGCCTCGGCGGCAAGACCCTTTTCCGCACACATCGTGCGATTATATCCGTAACCATATCATAACCGTCGCCGCCGCCGCATTGCCAGCATACCCCTGGGGTGTGCCGATACTTTTTGGCAAGCTCATGAAAATGGTGAAATCCCTGATACCTTGATACAAAAGTGTGCAGGCCGGCGATAATCCCGGCGGGATAAACCCGCTGGCTCGCCGGAGAGGCGATGGAAATTGCCCGTGGCATCCAGATGTTAATCTTGTGATATGCGCCTGGCGCTGGGGGGCGAGTGCGACAAAATTAAATAATGGGCTGGCGGAAAATAACGCGAAGGAGTGCCGATCATGCCGAAAAACTCGACGCATTGCCGCGTGGACACTTTACCCCGGATATTTCATCAGTTTTTAAAATAGCGAACGGCCGCCGCTTCGAGCATCCGGCCTGCAGCCCACAGAGCCATTTTGGCACGCGGCGCGCACAGTTTCCCCGCCACCCCCCATTTCCTTTACCTATACGTCTATTCCATCGGCCAGTCCTTTCTTTTCCGCGGGAGTTTGGCGGTTTACCCGCTCCTTTTTGGAACGGTCGCCACCGGGGGCGTCGGCAGGGGTAGTTCTTGTAATCGCCGGCAGACCAGGCGGAATAATTCTTGAAAGGGATAGCCGCTGGACAAATGCGGCGCCAGCCGTCGCACGCTGGTCGCGACTACCGCCCCGATCTTGAACAACTTGCACCGAATCGTATCCGCTTGTGCCGCGGCCAACTCTGTGCCGACCAGCGCCATCCGGCGGACATAATCGACAAGTACATACGCCAACGCGCTAAGCAACAGCGTCCTGCAAATTGGGGCGTTTGCTCGGGACAGGAATCGAACCTGCACTCCTTTCGGAACCGGAACCTAAATCCGGCGCGTCTGCCAGTTCCGCCACCCGAGCTTTCGCTGGTGAAGTATCACTTTTTATAATGTTCGCCGTTGATGGCTATGTATTTCTTCCATTCCTCGGGAACATCGTCTTCCGGGAAAATAGCCTTGACCGGGCACTCATCCACACACAAACCGCAGTCAATACAGGTGTCCGGGTCAATATACAGTTGCACCGCGACCGTGAAATCGGATTCGTCTTTACGCGGATGGATACAATCGACCGGGCAGACGGTTACACAGGACGTATCCTTTGTGCCAATGCACGGTTCGGTGATCACATGGGGCATGGAAACCAACTCCTTGCAGGCTTCGGGCCATGGGTATCGCGCCATGCGCCCCCGGCCGTCGCCAACGCTATCCATGCCATTGTAGAATAATCGACTCGCGCGGCAAGTGATTCGGTCCATACGTGCCCGGGCGCGGTGCATGACAACTTAAGCTTGTTTATACTCGGCGGCCATATTGGCAAATGTGGCGGGGGTTATTATCGACCACCGATTATACGGATTACTCGGATGAACCGAAGTTCCTTCCGGGTTGTCCGTGGTTCGTGGGGGTGTGGCCATATTTTTTGGCAAAGTTGGTTCCAGCCGCCTCGTTAGCCGAAAAAAGGAATTATCTTCATAGAGGTGAACACCGTGTTAAGCCGGTTTTTGCCCTGTTGCCAAAAAAACGGCCACGCCCGTTCGTGGTGATTATTGCGGCAATTCAGGTTTATTCGTACGCTCTTGGCACTCTTGGATTCTTGGCGGTTTCCCTTAAAACCATGGCGGCCGGGAAGGCCTGCCAGTCGCAGGCAGGCCTTCCCGCCGGGCGTTAGCGACGATCGAACCGCCCGCCAAACCGGGGGCCAAATCGGTGACCGAAGAAAAATCCAAGACGGAATCCGCCGTATCCGGGGTAGAACGGATGGTAAAACGGATGCCACGGCCGATATATCGGTGCGTAGCAAGGCGGCGCGTAATAAACGGGCGGCGGGCAATAAACCGGCGGCGCGTAATAAACCGGCGGAGGTGTATACACCGGCTGCGGTGTGTACACGGCCGGCTGCGGGGGTGGAATATAAGCCGGCTGTGGGGGAACGTAATTGTAAAGCACCGGTGGAGGAACATAGACCGGCGGCGTGTATACAACCGGTGGCGGACAATACACCGGCCCGCCGATGGAAATTCCAAATCCAATGCCGACCTGCGCCTGTGCGGGTGCTGCCGCCATCAAAGCGCCCGCCGTTGCAACTACGGTAAGCATCTTCCAACCAGCCCCTCTCCCGGAGATCATTCTCTGAAGCATGTCGGGGATCATGGTACCGCTCCTTTCTCAACACGGTTCGCCGCCTGGCGGCGGCCTTTGTTTATTCCAGCGGGTTCCAAGCCCATCGCTTGCGTCTGTGTAACCCGCTAATTGGTTATACGCATAATATCACATTTGGTTGCACAAAAAATATTTTTCATCTCTGATTACATTTTACACAAGGAAACTATTTTGTCAAGTGGCCTTAATTTCTTCGTCAACTATTACGCTTATACGAATATTATTTGCTTGTTCCATGATGATTATACGTTGTCGTTCGGTAATCCGGTGCGCCAGTCGTCCGCACGCCGGTACGCACAGTCGCAGGTTGGTTCTTTTCTTTTACCGAATTGTTTATCATGTGGTCATGAAGAGATTGACGGGTTCACTTTCGTTGCACAGGCGGTTCCTGCTGCCGGTCACGATGGGCGGCTTTCTGCTGTTGGCGCTGGGGGCGTCCTGGGGCGTGGAAATGGTCCAGAACCAAACATCACCCTTGCGGGCCGTGACATTTGGGCCAGCCTTGTCATTGAGTCCGAGAAACATTCCTACCGCCGGTGCGCCCGCCGGGCGCGTATTGGCCCAGAAAGCGCTTTCGGTACATGTCCAGGGGCATCGGCGGATGATCGTTTATTTCCTGCGGCCCCTTGCCGCCAATTCCAAAAACGCTTCGGTCCAACAAGCATCGTTGCGGCTTTATGACAAGCTGGTGCAGGGGGATGG